>JANYEQ010000135.1 GCA_025363015.1 Bacteroidota bacterium | reverse complement strand
CAAGCCAAACCATAAAGTGGCTAATACTGGAGCAGTGGAAAGATAAATTTTTAAGTCTTGCATAGCATAAGATTTAAAACAAGCCTTAGGTTAAACACAGTTTTAATTTAAGTAATATTGGTTTTTTCAAATATGTAATTTAGGGCACAGGATCGTAGCCATGCCCACCCCAAGGATGGCAGCGCAAAATACGTTTTATACCTAAAAAACTTCCTTTAAAAGCGCCATATTTATTTATAGCTTCAATAGAGTAAGCGCTGCAAGAGGGAGTGTATCTACACGCATTTGGTAGTAATGGCCTAATACAGTATTGGTAAAACTTTACAGATGAGATGGCTATTTTTTTAAGCATATTTTATTTCGCAAAAATTAAAATCCTAAATCGCTAACCTTTAGAGTAAGTAGGGCAATATCATCTGGAAAATCATTTTCTCCTTTAAAATTTTCGACATAAAATAAAAGTGCCTTATTTATAAAATCGGGGGTAGTTTTAATATTATTAATTAATACTTCTTTTAATTTTTCAACTAAAACACAATCTCCCTCATTATTAGTTGTATCAGTTAATCCATCTGTATAACAAAGTAAGGTAAATTCAGAGGTGTAATTAAAAATTTCAACATTTACGTTTGTTATGGTTTCTTCAATGCCCAATAAGGTACAACCTTTATCTAGTTCTATAAATTTATTTTCGTACAATAAAATAGGAGCATTATGTCCAGCATTAATATAAGTTAATTGCTGGCTTTTGGTATTTAATTTTCCTAAAAATAGTGATACGAATTTTTCGTTTTTAGCGTTAGTAATTACACGTTTATTTAATTCAATAATAATATCTTTTAAATTATGTGTATAATTTATTAAACTGTGTAAGGTGGCCTGTATATTACTCATTAATAAAGCTGCCGCCACGCCTTTACCACTTACATCAGCAATACAAAAAATAAATTCGTGATTATTTAATTGTATAAAATCATAGTAGTCACCCCCAACTTGTTGATGTGGCAAATATTTTGCGGCAACGTGCAGCGTTTCGTTGCTTGGTAAATATTGCGGAAAAAGCATTTGTTGCATACTTTGTGCTAATTCTAATTCTTTTTTTATTTGTGCACGCTGTATATTTTCTTTATACAATTTTTTATTTTCGATAGAAACAATAATAATATTTGTTAACGTTTGCACATAAGGTAAATGCTTAATGGCAGCACTTAATTCTAACTTTTCTTGATTAACATCGCCCAATAAAACATAAGCCAACGGTGTTTTTTTATGAAAAACAGGGATAACAATTTCGAAGTTTTTACTTAATTCGCCTTTACTATACGCAATGGTTTCAATTTCGTTAATGGCTAATAACTCATTTTCAAATGTAATTTGATTAAGTTCTTTATCAATACCATATTTTAAAAGGCATCTCCAATCGGTATCAAAATTAAATAAAATTAATTTTCCTACTTCTAACCGGTTTTCTAAAATATCTCGGTATAAATCTAAAAGTTGAGAGGTAGAGAAATTATTATTTATTGCTTTTGTTACCTCCAGCAAGGCATTCAATTTTAAATCTTGAATGTGTTTTTGTAGTACTATTTTGCTATTTTCTGTCACGTTAAATAAACGGCTTCTTTATCTTTTTTGCTAAAATCGGCTTCAATATGTTCTTGTAAGGTAGTGCTCAGTCGTAAACCAACAAAATCAGCTTTTACCGGAAAATTAGTATGGCTTCTATCTACCAGAATAACAGTACTTAATTTTTTTAAAGGTTTGTCTAAAAATAATTTAACTGCATACATTAATGTTTTACCACTGTTTAAAACATCATCTACCAAAATAATAGTTTTATTTACAAACGCTTTTTCATCAATATCAATTACAGAATTATTTTGCCAAGGTTGTTCTTTATTAATTTTTATTTTACCTAAATTAATTTTTAAGTTTGAGATTTCTTTTAATTTCTTAGTTAGCTCAACAGCTACTTTGTATCCATTTCCATCAATACCTACAATTAAAATTTCTTTTTCAGTAAAATTATTTTCATACACCTCGTAAGCCAAACGATTTAGTTTTTGCTGTATTTGAATGGTGCTTAATATTTTAACCTTAATGCTCATTTTTTTAGATAAAATTATTTATAATTTTTAATAAGTTGTTTTAAAGTTTGTTTTACTTTATCGTTAGGCTCGCATAAAGGTAAACGTAAATAGCGTTCGCAAATATTTAAAATGCTTAGAGCTTCTTTAATGCCACCAGGATTTCCATCTAAAAAAAGTTGATCAGTAATATCCATTAATTTATAATGTAATGTTTGAGCCTCAGTAAATTTGTATTTTAAGCATAAACGTACCATTTCGCTATAATCTTTTGGGAACGCTTGGGCAACAACTGAAATAACTCCTACTCCTCCAGCAGCAATTACAGGCAATGTCAAATTATCATCGCCACTAATTACCATAAAATCTTTTGGTTTATTTTTAATTATTTTCATTATTTGTTCTATACTTCCGCTGGCTTCTTTTGTGGCAACAATGTTTTTAAAGTCTGTTGCTATTTTAACCTGTGTTTCCCAGATAACATTGCTTCCTGTTCTACCAGGAACATTGTATAGAATAATATCTTTTTTTGTGCTTTTAGCTACTGCTTTATAATGCTCGTAATACCCTTGCTGGTTAGGCTTATTGTAGTATGGTGCAACTGATAAAATAGCTTCAAAATTTTTTAAATCTGTTTTTTTAATGGTATCAATTACCTCAGAAGTATTGTTACCACCAATTCCTAAAACCAAAGGTAATTTATTAGAATTTGCTTTTACAATTGTATTAATTACTAATTGTTTTTCATCTTTTGTTAAAGTAGCTGTTTCGCCGGTTGTGCCAAGCGCTACTATGTATTCTACTTTACCGTTATGTAAATGTTTTACTAAATTTGTTAAGGCTTTTATATCAACACTGCCTTTTTTTGTGAAGGGGGTAACAATAGCAACACCTGTACCTATTAAATTTTTATTTCTCATTTTATACTACTATTAAATATTTTGCCAACCATGTATTTTTTAAAGGTTGTTCCCAGTTTTGTAATTCGTTTTGATTGGAAATGGATGTATTATAAACAATTGTATTTTCGTTAATGATATTAGTTTGTAACAACTCCTTTATTTTTGATGAATGAACAACAGAAACATCATCCTTACTTTTGTAGGCTATTAATAACCGATTTAATAACTCTACATTAAACTGCGTTTCAATTTTTTTAATGAAGTGCGTTAACTTATCGATACTACAGCCACTTGCACTGGTTACTTGCTCATTAACTTTAACAATAATTATCTGATTTTTATAAATTTCAAAACTCCCCATAAGCTTTTGTTCATGGGCCGTCCAGCTGGTAACAAATTCCGTTCCTGCCTCTGTAATTAAACTTAATTCATCAACAGATAATGATTTATTAATAATATACGTCCAAGCTCTATTCATTTTAAAATATAGGATTAATTCCGGTGTAGTTGTGTGGCGTAATATTTTTTAATTCTTGCTTCACCGCATCACTCACCTTTAAGTTTGCAATAAAATCAGAAATAGATTTTTGTGTAATATGAGTATTTGTTCGCGTTAAATCTTTCAATGCTTCATAAGGTTTGGGGTAACCTTCTCTTCGTAAAATAGTTTGTATGGCTTCGGCAACAACTGCCCAATTATTTTCTAAATCGTTTACTAAAGCTTGTTCATTTAAAATTAATTTATTTAAACCTTTTAAAATACTACTATAGGCAATTAACGAATGTGCTAAAGGCACACCAATATTTCGTAACACGGTGCTATCCGTTAAATCTCTTTGTAGACGCGAAATTGGTAGTTTTGCTGATAAATGTTCTAAAATAGCATTTGCCATGCCTAAATTACCTTCCGCATTTTCAAAATCAATGGGATTAACTTTGTGAGGCATGGCACTTGAACCTATTTCGCCTTCTTTTAATTTTTGTTTGAAATAATCTATACTAACGTATGTCCAAATATCGCGACAAAAATCAATTAAAATAGTATTGATCCGTTTTAAAGCATCACAATAAGCAGCTAAATTATCGTAATGCTCAATTTGAGTTGTAAATTGTGAACGTGTTAATTCTAAATTTTTATTTACAAAGTTATTTCCAAATTCAATCCAATTTTTAGTTGGATAAGCAATTTGATGTGCATTAAAATTACCCGTAGCGCCACCAAATTTTGCAGAATAAGGAATAGCATTAAATTGATTGAGCTGAAGAGTTAATCGCTCTACAAACACATAAATTTCTTTTCCCAATTTAGTGGGCGATGCAGGTTGGCCGTGCGTACGTGCTAATAAGGTAATATCTTTCCATTCTTTACTTAGTGAAGTTAATTTAGTTATAACATCATTAATGTGAGGAGAAATTTTTTGATTGGTTGCATCTTTTAAAGATAATGGAATGCTGGTGTTGTTTATATCTTGCGACGTTAAACCAAAATGAACAAACTCTAAATAATTTTGTAAGCCTAACTGGGTTAATTTTTCTTTAACAAAATACTCTACTGCTTTTACATCGTGATTGGTAATTTTTTCGGTTTCTTTAATTTTTAAAGCATCATCTGTAGAAAAATTTTTATAAATATTTTTTAAAGCGTCTTTTTTTTGAGCATCTAATTTTGGGAGTTGATCTAACCCAAAATCGCTTAAAGAAATAAAATATTCTATCTCTATTAATACACGGTATTTAATTAATCCAAATTCCGAAAAATAAATATCTAAAGGCTCGGTTGTTTTTCGATAACGCCCATCAATAGGAGAAATAGCTGTTAATTGATTAATTTGCATATAAAGTATTAAAAAGTAAATTTACACATTTAATTTATTATAAATAAACCTTTAAAACCTCTTAAAGAGTGTTTAAAATGTAAGCTAGTTGTTGGGTTAAATTTTTACGGCTATACTTAGCTATTTCGGTTTCGTTTCTATTTATTGTTTGATTATTAAATACGCTTAGAATATTTTTTTTTAAGTTAATTTCATCTTCAAAATCACTAATTAAACCCACTTGGGTTTGATACATTATTTTTGCCAAATCACCATCATGTGGGCCAATTGCTAAAACAGGCACATTGGCTAACATATATTCAAAAAATTTACCTGTTAAAATACCTTTTGCATTTTTGGTATTGTTTACTAATAATAATAAAATTTTACTTTTCTGTTGCTCGCTAATTACATCGTTGTGTGGCAAATAATCTATTTTGTGCACATATTTACTTAAACCAAACACTTCTATTTGCTCTTTTACATATATATCTATTTTGCCAACTAATTTTATTTGTAATTGTTTTTCAAGACTTGGGTTTTCTTTAATCAGTTTACTTAACACCTTCCAAAGTACTTGTGGATTACGATCTTTAACCAAAGTGCCAATATGAGCAATACTAAATTTTTCGTCTTTAATTACAGTATTGCTTTTAATATCTTCATTATCAAAGCCATTGGTTATTACTTTAAATTTATTTTCGTCTTTACCTCCTGAGTTTTTATAAAATTCTAAAAACTCATCGCTCATTGTTTGCCCCACACTTAAAACACAATTAGCCTGTGATATTACATTTAATTGCTGTTGGTGATGTTTTTTATTGGCCCATTTGCTTAGCATTAATTGTTCGTAAAAATCAATGTTTGTCCAAGGATCTCTAAAATCAGCAATCCATTTTATAGTTGGATGGTGCTTTTTCAATCCTAAAGCAATTAAATGCATACTGTGGGGAGGGCCACTACTAATAATATAGTTAATAGTGTTATTTTTAAGATATTCATCTAAATACTTTACACTTGGTTTTATCCAGTATTTTCGGGCATCAGGTATAAAAAAATTTCCGCGTATCCATACGCTAATTTTTTGTGTAAAACCTGTTTTTTTAGTTTCGTTTAAAAACGAAGCATTTATTTTATCGTCTTTTTTGCGTCCAATAAATTTTTTATAAATACTATAAGGTTCCCATATTGGCGTTTTTAAAACGGTAATATTATCTGGAACATCAGTTTGCAAACTCGTATCAATTACGGGCATTTCGCCATTAAGAGCTGTGTAAACAATGGGCTGATAACCAAAATTTTGTAAATATTTTACAAACTTAAGCCAACGTTGTACACCAGCACCACCACTTGGTGGCCAATAGTAAGTGAGTATTAAAATTTTTTGCATATAATACCCAAAGTTAAAAATAAATTAGTGTTAAAGACTTAAATTATATTTAAAATATTAATCCTATAGAGTAAAGGATAGTAATAGTTTTTTTATTATTTAAGCTCATAATTTTTTGTACTTAAAAAAGCGTTAAATATGATGGTATTTTTCGCCTTTTAAAATAGTAAACGCTCTGTACAATTGCTCTAAAAAAAACAAACGTACCATTTGATGCGAAAACGTTAATTGCGATAAAGCAATTTTATAATTAGCGCGTTTATAAATTTCTTCAGAAAAACCAAATGGTCCGCCAATAATAAACACAATACGTTTTATTGACGCATTTTGTTTTTGTGAAATAAATTTAGAAAATTTTTCGGAACTAAACTCAATGCCATTCTCATCTAATAAAATTAAATAGTCATCTGCCAAAATTTGTAAAAAAATAAGCTTCCCCTCCTCTACTTTTTGCTCGTTAAAAGTGCGTTGCCTAATGTTTTTTGGCACACTTATTGTAACAATATCACAGGTAATATAGTTTTTTAAACGTTTTGTGTAAATATCAATACCTTCGATTAAGTAACTATCCTGCGTTTTATCTATTTGAATAAGTAAAATTTTCACAGTATAAAATTGCAAAAAATAATTAACTTTGTATTACATGCAACTTACAATAAAAATATTTTTTTTTCTTTTTGGTTTCCTTTTTTCTGCAGGCGATGTGACAGACGATATCATTATTGCCATCAAACAAAGTAAAACCACTGAATTGGTAAAATATTTTGACGAAAAAGTATCTGTAAAAATTATTAATCAAGAAGATGTGCTGAGTAAACAACAAGCCGAAGCAAATATTAAATATTTTTTTGAAAAACATTCTGGCAAAGCCTTTACGTCAACACACACAAGTATAATAAATAATACTACACAATATATTACTGGGAATTTAGAAACTACAAATGGAAAATTTAAAGTAGCTATTTTAGTGCGTAGAAATTTGATTACTCAATTTAGAATAGAAACCGATAATGATTGATTTTATTAAACTTCACAAAAACCATTTTAATTTTAATGCTTTTGTTTTAGCCGCTTTAGTCGAAGATATTGGTAACGGCGACCATACAGCACTTTCAACTATTCCAAAAACACATAAAGGCAAAATGCACTTGTTGGTAAAAGAAGATGGAATTATTGCAGGAATTGCGGCCGCACAAAAAATTTTTTATCTTATTGATAAAAAAATAAAAGTAACTACTTTATTAAAAGATGGGCAAAAAGTAAAAAAAGGCGATATTGCTTTTTATGTTGAAGGCAATACCCAAAAACTGTTAACTGCTGAACGTTTGGTGCTAAACATTATGCAACGTATGAGTGGTATTGCTACTAAAACTCACTATTTACAAAGCTTATGCAAAGGTACAAGTGCAAAAGTAGTTGATACTCGTAAAACAACACCTGGCTTTCGTTTTTTTGAAAAATGGGCAGTGGTAATAGGTGGCGGTGCTAATCACCGTTATGGTTTATTTGATATGATTTTAATAAAGGATAATCATATTGATTTTGCTGGTGGAATTATTAAAGCCATTGACGCTGCAAATAATTATTTAAAAACTAATAAATTAAAATTACCAATAGAGGTTGAAACACGAACAATAGACGATGTTAAACAAGTAATTGCGCATGGCAAAGTACAACGCATTATGCTAGATAATTATTCGCCAGCACAAACCTTACAGGCAGTTAAATTAATTAACGGCAAATTTGCAGTAGAATCGTCAGGAGGCATTACCGAAAAAAATATTGGCAATTATGCCAAATGTGGTGTTAATTTTATTTCGGTTGGTGCATTAACACACCACATTAAAAGTTTAGATTTAAGTTTAAAAGCCATATAACGCCAAATAATTAAACAAAATTACTCTTATTAAAACAAAAAAAGCCCTGTATTTCTACAAGGCTTTACTTAAGTCGGGGCGGCCAGATTCGAACTGACGGCCTCCACGTCCCAAACGTGGCGCGATACCGGACTACGCTACGCCCCGAAACTCAAAATTTGAGATGGCAAATATACACTATTATTTAAAAAAACAAAAATATATTTTTTTGTTTTTACACCTTGTCATAAAACACTAAATTAGACGAATTTATGTCACAACAACAAATTTTAATTCTCGATTTTGGTTCTCAATACACTCAGCTAATTGCCCGCCGTTTAAGGGAGTTAAATGTGTATTGCGAAATCCATCCCTACACTAAAATACCACAAATTACTCCCAATATTATGGGGGTTATTTTAAGCGGAAGCCCCCACTCTGTAAGAGAAGAAACCCCACCAAAGCCTAATTTGGAAGCCATAAAAGGCAAATTACCCTTGTTAGGCGTGTGTTATGGCGCGCAATTTTTAGCCCATTTTTATGGTGGAGAAGTTGGGAAATCTAATACCAGAGAGTACGGTAGAGCTAATTTAAATGTTGTTGATAGTGAAAATATTCTTTTAAAAAATATATCAAAAAACTCGCAAGTGTGGATGAGCCACGCCGATACTATTTTAACTGCTCCAGCAAATTTTAAAATTATTGCAAGTACACATGATGTGAAAGTAGCAGCTTTTGCTGTTGATAACGAAACTACTTATGGCATACAGTTTCATCCCGAAGTTTACCACTCTACTGAAGGCGCTCAATTACTAAAAAACTTTGTGTTTGATATTTGTAAATGCAAAGGCGATTGGACTCCTACAGCTTTTGTAGATACGACTATTACATCACTAAAAAGCACAATTGGTAACGATAAAGTAATTTTAGGATTAAGCGGTGGTGTAGATAGCAGTGTAGCGGCCATGTTGTTACATAAAGCCATTGGCAAAAACTTACATTGTATTTTTGTTGATAATGGTTTATTGCGTAAAAACGAATTTGAAAATGTGTTATCATCATACAAACACATGGGCTTAAATGTAAAAGGTGTTAACGCAAAAAAAATATTTTATACTGCATTAGATAAAGTTACCGACCCAGAAAAAAAGCGCAAAGCCATTGGCAAAGCCTTTATTGATGTATTTGACGAAGAAAGTAAATTAATTACCGATGCGAAATGGCTAGCGCAAGGCACCATTTATCCTGATGTTATTGAGAGTATTTCCGTTAATGGTCCATCAGCCACTATCAAGTCGCACCATAATGTTGGTGGCTTGCCAGATTATATGAAATTAAAAATTGTAGAACCTTTACGCAGTTTATTTAAAGACGAAGTGCGAAGAGTAGGCAAGGAATTAGGCTTAGATGTAAACATTTTAAACCGTCATCCCTTTCCAGGACCAGGTTTAGCCATTCGTATTTTAGGAGACATTACAGAAGACAAAGTAGCTATTTTACAAGAAGTAGATGCTATTTTTATTGATGGATTAAAATCACATAACCTTTATAATGATGTGTGGCAAGCAGGTGCAATATTTTTACCCATACAAAGTGTAGGTGTAATGGGCGATGAGCGCACTTATGAACATGTAATTGCATTACGCGCTGTAAGCAGTACCGATGGTATGACAGCAGATTGGTGCCATTTACCCTACGAATTTTTAGCAAAAATAAGTAACGATATTATTAATAAAGTAAAAGGTGTAAACCGTGTAGTTTACGATATAAGTTCTAAACCACCTGCTACCATTGAGTGGGAGTAAATTCAAATTAAAAATTTTAAATGTTAAATTTTCGCTGTTACATATTTTTTTTAGTGCTAATAATTAGTTCGAGCAACTCATTTGCACAAACTAAATCAAATACCATTCAAACTATTAATGGCAAAAAATATTATATCCATAAGATAGAGAAAGGACAAAGTTTATATTCTCTTACAAAATTATATACTACTAGTTTAGATGAAATTTATAAATTAAACCCCGAAACTAAATTAGGCACTAAAACTGGGCAAGAAATAAAAATTTCTTTTATATCACAAACCGTAAGCTCAACTCCTACGGTTGCTGCAGTAAATAGTGCTACTATTTTAAATACATTTTCTAATTCAAATACTATTGATACCACAAAATTTTATTGCCATAAAGTTGCTAAAGGAGAAACTCTATATGCTATTTTAAAAAAATACAATAAAACCGAAAAAGAACTTACTCAAATAAATCCAAATTTTACAAGTAGTATTAAAGAAGGGCAACTCATTGCTATCGACCCAAAACCTGCACAAGCAAATAATAAAAATCCAATAAACATAAAAACTATTGAGGCAAAATTAGATAGTAGTTTTTCAAACGCTATTATGAAAGCTAAAAAAACAAACTATACGGTAGCGTTAATACTACCATTTAAATTAGATCAAACTATAAATATAGAATTAAACGATTTAGTAAAAAATAAAGTTAATTTTCCTCAAGTACCAGCCTTGGCGGTAGATTTTTATTTAGGCTTCAAACGCTGTGTAGATTCGTTAACATCAAAAGATTTTGAAGTAAATATTGAGTTGTATGATATTGATGATAAGGACTCGTTAAAGCTAACACAAATAGTAAATAACCCAAATTTCAAACAAGTAGATTTTGTTTTTGGCCCCCTATATTCCAATGGATTTAAGGTTATTTCGCAAAAAGCAAAAGAATTAAACATTCCAATAATTTCACCTATTACTCAGCAAAATAAAATGCTGTATAATAATATTTATGCTTCAAAAACAAACCCATCGCAATTTACATTGTTAGAAAGCCTTGCCGATTATTGTATTGATTCATTAATTACCCCTAACACAAATATTATTTTAATGGCTCCTTACGAAAAAGATGTAAAGGAAGTTTTATATGTAAAAGCATTTAAAAAATATTATAACGAAAAACAAAAACTATTAGGCAAAACAGTTAAAGATACTGTTACCATGGCACGAGGCTTATTAGGTGTTAAAGCAGCTTATAAAAGTGGCGTAAAAAACATAGTAGTTTCGTTAAGTAATAACCAAGTATTTATTGCCGATTTTACAACCCAATTAGCTGTTTATGCTGATAAAAAAGATATTATTCTGTGTGGCTGGCAAAACACAACTGTAACGGATAATATTGATCAAGAATATTTAAATCAATTACATTATACATTTCCATACCAATATAATATTGTAAATACTGCCAGTTATAATTCAATAATTGATAGTTATAAAGCCCAACAAAATACCTACCCTAGCGATTATTATTTTATTGGATTTGATATAGCATTATACTATTTAAATAATTTAAAAGATAAAGGACCAAATTTTATTTACAATCTTAATAATTTAAATGCCGAAACCAATTATACTCGTTTTAAATTTACCCGTCCCGATGCTACCACAGGTTTTGATAACAGAGGAGTGTATATTTTTAATTACAATAATTATCAATTGTATAAAACAGGATGGAAATAACAAAAGAAAGTATTGCTGATTGGTTAAAAAATTTACAAATACAAATTTGTAACACCTTAGAAAAAGCCGATGGTTTAAAAAATTTTACAAACGAAACGTGGGAACGTAAAGAAGGTGGCGGTGGCATTACACGCATAATAAACGAAGGAAGTGTTATTGAAAAAGGAGGAGTGTTATTTAGCGCCGTAAGTGGCGACGCCCCCGATTTTTTATATAAAGAAAAAGAACATACTGCCACAACCTCTTCCCCTTATCGGAAGAATGAGATGGGGCGTTTACCTCAATTTTTCGCTACTGGTATTTCTATAGTTATTCATCCACAAAACCCAATGGTGCCAATTATTCACATGAACATTCGTTATTTTGAAATGAGTAATGGCGTGAAGTGGTTTGGTGGAGGTATAGATTTAACACCACATTATATTGTAGAAGAGGATGCAATATTTTTTCATAACGAATTAAAAAAAGTATGCGATAAACACAACCCGAATTATTACACAAAATTTAAAAAATGGGCCGATGATTATTTTTTTATCCCACACCGTAACGAAACCCGAGGCATTGGTGGTATTTTTTTTGATAGATTAAACTCGGATGACGAAATGACCTTTGAAAAAAATTTTAATTTTTGGAAAGACGTAGGCACAGGTTTTGCACCTATTTATATCCAATTAATTGCAAAAAACAAACACAAACCCTTTACCGAAAAAAATAAACAATGGCAATTGTTACGCAGAGGGCGTTATGTTGAATTTAATTTGGTATACGATAAAGGCACACAATTTGGTTTACAAACCAATGGTAGAGTTGAAAGTATTTTAATGAGCCTGCCAAAATTTGCAAGTTGGGAATACGATTTTAAACCCGAAAAAAATTCGGAAGAAGAAAAAACCTTACAGCTTTTAAAAAGAGCATAAACTATTTTTTTTCTACAATATAAAAACTACCTTCATTTATTTTTACTAAAAAAATTTCTTTATAAATAACTAATACAACATCTTCAAACGTGCTAAAGCAATAGTCCTTAATAGCCTATCAGAATTTAAGTTTAATAATAAACCAATTTTTAATTTCTAATTTAAAATTTTTAATTTTCCTTATGCCCATTTTAAATTCTATAGCAAGTTGGTTAATGAAAAAACGCATGCACCAAATTGAGTTATTTATTAAATACCCCGTTGATGTGCAGAACGAGTGGCTATTAAACTTGGTAAAAGATGCGAAAAACACCGAGTATGGCAAAACATATCATTTTTCGTCTATAAAAAATTATACTCAATTTAAAAATCAAGTGCCACTAAACGATTACGAAACTTTAAAACCCTTTATTGAACGTACTCGCCGAGGCGAACAAAATTTATTATGGCACAGCGATATTAAATGGTTTGCAAAAAGCAGTGGTACTACCGATAAAAGTAAATTTTTACCCGTTAGCGATCAAAGCTTAGATGGCTGCCATTACAATGCTGGGCGCGATATGATAACATTACATTGTTATAATAACCCCGAAACACAATTGTTTACGGGTAAAAATTTAGCCTTAGGAGGTAGTTTTAAAGAGGATATTTTTGGCAAACACCAATCGTATCATGGTGATGTAAGTGCCATTATTATTCAAAATTTACCCCTGTGGGCCGATTTTTTTAGAGCCCCGGATGTTAGCATAGCACTGATGGATGAGTGGGAAAGCAAATTAGAAAAAATGGCACTAACCATGGTAAACGAAAACGTAGTAAGTTTAGCAGGCGTACCCAGTTGGATGATGGTATTATTAAAACGCATTTTAGAGAAAAAAAATGTAAAGTCAATTAAAGAGGTATGGCCAAACCTAGAAGTTTACTTTCATGGTGGAGTAAGCTTTGCGCCGTATAAAGAACAGTTTGTGAAACTATTTAATAACGATAAAGTAAATTTTTTGCAATTATATAGTGCCAGCGAAGGCTTCTTTGGCATACAAGATCAACTAAAAAGCGACGAGCTTTTACTCATGTTAGATTACGGTATTTTTTACGAATTTATTGAACTAAGCCATTGGTTAATGAACGATTATAGCAATATAATAAGTTTAGAAAATGTAAAAACAAATACCGATTACGCTATTATTATTAGCACTAACGCAGGTTTGTGGCGTTATCAATTGGGCGATGTGATTCAGTTTACAAGTACAAACCCTTATCGTTTTAAAATTAGTGGGCGTACCAAACAACATATAAATGCCTTTGGCGAAGAGTTAATGGTACATAATGCCGATACTGCTATTGCCGTAGCCTGCGAAAAAACACACGCCTTAGTAAAAGATTATACAGTAGCGCCAATTTTTATGCAAAATAATTCGGGGGCACACCAATGGCTAATTGAGTTTGAAACCGAACCTAATAATTTTGAATTTTTTATTGCAACGTTAGACGAACATTTAAAAAAACAAAATAGCGATTATGAAGCCAAACGTTATAATAATTTTGTATTGCATTTACCCCACGTAAAAAAAATGCCTACAGGTACTTTTTACAATTGGTTAAAAGCAAATAATAAATTAGGGGGGCAATACAAAGTGCCTCGCCTTAGTAACGATAGAAAAATTGTAGAAGAAATTTTAAACCAAACTGCATTTTAATTTTTTAATCTCTAACTAAAACAAATTGTCAATTCTGTTAATAAGCCTTACTTTTGTACACTATGCTTAAAAACGATTTATTATTACGCGCTGCAAAAGGATTAGAAGTTGAACGCCCCCCAATATGGTTAATGCGCCAAGCAGGGCGTGTTTTACCCGAATACCGGGCCACCCGAAGCAAAGCAAAAAATTTTATAGAGTTTGTTAAAAACCCTCAATTAGCCGCCGAAGTAACTATACAACCTGTAGATATTTTAGGCGTTGATGCTGCTATTATTTTTAGCGATATTTTAGTAATACCCGAAGCAATGGGCTTACCCTATCAAATGATTGAAGCCAAGGGCCCTAATTTTGAAAATACAATTACTTGTAAAGCCGATATTGATAAACTAAAAATTGCGCAAGCAGATGATTTAGAGTATGTGATGCAAGCCCTTAAATTAACTAAAAAAAATCTCGATAACCGTGTGCCTTTAATTGGTTTTGCCGGTGCACCATTTACCTTGTTAGCCTATATGGTAGAGGGTAGCGGAAGTAAAACATTTAGTAAAGCCAAACAATTTTTATATACGCAACCACAATTAGCGCACCAATTATTAGATAAAATTACACAAAGCACTATTAATTATTTAAAAGGGCAAGTTGCCGCAGGAGCGGATTTATTGCAAATTTTTGATTCGTGGGCAGGTGTTTTAAGCGAAAAAATGTTTTACGAATTTTCGTTACAGTATATTTCTAAAATATGCGATGCTTTATCGCCATTAGTTCCCGTAACAGTTTTTGCAAAAGATGCGCATTATGCCGTTCAAAAAATTGCACAAACCAGTTGCAGTGCTATTGGATTAGATTGGACAATAAATCCTACCACTGCCAAAAACAATAGTAATGGCAAAACCTTGCAAGGCAATGCCGACCCATGTTTGTTGTATGCCAACGAGCAAACTATTATTACCGAAACCCATGCCATGTTAAAAACCTTTGGTAAACAAAGCTACATTTGTAATTTAGGGCACGGCTTGTACCCCGATATTGATAAAGAAAAGGTAAAACTATTTGTAAATATTGTAAAAGATTATAAGTGGTAATTTTTGTGTCTCTCTGAGCGTAGTAGAAGAGCCTAAATACCGATTGCCTTCGAGAGCCTCCGTCACTAAAGCCTGTCAGCCTGAACCGAGTCGAAGAGATAATGGAAAATATTTATTCGAACAAAGCGGCTGAGATGGTTGAAGCAGATGAGAGATAAAAAAACTTATACCTGCTTTTTTTAATTAATTTTCTTTTTATAGCCTACAAATAGGTTAATCCAAATAAGGCGCGATTTTCTGAAAATCCAAGGCAATAGTATTAGTAACGATATACAAAACGAAATTAAAAAAAACAAAATATCTATTTTAAATAATACCACCATTGCTACAAATAATGCTAAACCGTAAGCTACTGTTAAACCGTAACTAGCATACATGGCACCAATATAAAAACCTGTTTCGCGAATATAACTTTCGTTGCAAACAGGGCAATGATCATGCATTTTATCAAACTTTTTTAAATTGTATGCATTACTATTTATAAAAAAATTACCCTTGTGGCATTTAGGACATTTATTAAATAAAATAGAGTATAAACGGGTGCTTTTAAACATAGCACAAAGGTAAGGCTAAACTAGTTGATTAATGATGAAAATTATTTATTTTTATATGAAATTTCTTGAGTTTGCCCCTACAGCTGCTAAAACATAACCTGTTTACCTTGGAAGTGTTTATTAGATATATAGAATATTTTTAGTTAAAAAAATGTCTCAGCGCACAAATTATTCCCTCGAACTATGAACAACAAAATAGTATTACCTAATCAACTACCTTATGAAGAGTGTTTTGTTAATTAAATTGTATTACATATATCTTACCATTCACTTTACGTCGCAGCTTAAGAGTTTTTTTTATGTGCATTTAATAATGTCCAAACGTCCATCGGTTTTCCCCTCACTAAACCCCAAACTTTTAAATGGAAAAAAACTGGTATTGGTGGCTAAACTATAGCGTAATAATCAAAGAGACGACTTAATCCAAAACTAATTTCTTTATTACCATAATCACAGCATTTTGCACAAACATACAAATTGCTCTTACTTACTTACCCACTAACTTTGCAGCGTTAAATTTTTCGGTACGCTTATTTTTACCTGTATTATCGTAAAACGTCCAAGTACCATCTTTTAGGTAGGTTTTACTATCGGAGCTTAAAACTAGGGCACCTTCTTCTTTTAATTGCCCATTTTGGTAATAGTTTTTTTGAGAATATTTTTTTTGTTTATCGTCTGTAATTTCCATTATACTTTCTTGCTGTCCATTACTAAACCAGCTTTTTTTAAGCGTAAGGTATTTCATTTCTTTTTCGTTTTCTTCAGCATATTTGGGTAAACCACTAAAATAAAATTCGTACTTTTTTTGTGGCAAGCCATCGTAATAATTTATTTGAAAACGTTGTTTACCATTTTCGTAAAATACATCCATATTACAATGCAAAGGGTCGGGGTTAATCACCGTACGTTCGCATTGGCCATTTTCAAAAAAGTTTTTAAATACAATTACCTTTCCATCAATATAATAACCGCGGTGTAGTATTTTACCACTTACATAATAGTCTTCATTCCACCCTTGTAAGTTATAGCCCGCTTTATTGTATGTAACCGAATCGCCTCCAATGGCTTCTAATAACTTATTGTAAACATAAATGCCTTTTACGCTATCCACAACATCTTTTTGGTTATATCTGCGTATTTGAGGCACTTGGTCAGCAAAACGCTGAGCACTTATTTCATTAGAAATAAATAAAATAACAATTAAGCTGTATTTAAAAAAATGTTTCATTGCACTGTATTATTCAAATATATAAAAAAATAAGCAAATTTTTAAAATTAGTTATTAAAAAATACCCGTTAACTACTTAAAAATACATATTTTTATACAACTTATTTAAACAGCATGAACTTAGAATTTAATAAAAATGATGATAAAATGCGTTTGCTTATTAGCCAAATGGAGCAACGTTTACAAAAGATATACGAAGGTGGTGGTAAAAAACGAATAGAAAAGCTACACGAACAAGGTAAAATGAGTGCCCGCGAGCGTATTGATTTTTTATTAGATAAGGGTAAACCTCGTTTTGAAATGGGTGCTTTTGCAGGCTATGAAATGTATGCCGAACATGGCGGTTGCCCCGGCGGTGGCGTAGTTATTGTTATTGGTTATGTAAGTGGCAAACAATGCATTGTGGTGGCAAACGATGCTACTGTAAAGGCGGGTGCTTGGTTTCCTATTACTGGTAAAAAGAATTTGCGTGCGCAAGAAATTGCGATGGAAAACCGTTTACCCATTATTTATTTAGTAGATAGCGCTGGCGTGTATTTGCCCTTGCAAGACGAAATTTTTCCAGATAAAGAACACTTTGGGCGCATTTTTAGAAACAATGCGATTATGAGTGGTATGGGCATTTTACAAGTAAGTGCCGTTATGGGAAGTTGTGTTGCTGGTGGCGCTTATTTACCAATTATGAGCGATGAAGCCATGATTGTAGATAAAACGGGCTCTATATTTTTAGCAGGTAGTTATTTAGTAAAAGCAGCCGTTGGCGAAACTATTGATAACGAAACCTTAGGTGGCGCAACAACGCATTGCGAAATTAGTGGCGTTACCGATTACAAATGTAAAGATGATGCCGATTGCTTAACCCGCATTCGCAACATTATGGCTAAAGTAGGCGATTATGCTAAAGCAGGCTTTAATCGCGAAACCCCTGCCCTACCAAAAAAAGATGAAAAAGAACTGTATGGTATTATTAATGATAAGCAATACGAAATTAGAGATATAATTGAGCGCATTGTTGATAATAGCGAGCATGATGAGTATAAAGAACTATACGGACAATCCATTGTATGCACATACGCTCGTGTTGATGGTTGGGCAGTAGGAATTGTAGCTAACCAACGCAAAGTAGTAAAAAGTAAAAAAGGCGAAATGCAATTTGGTGGTGTAATTTATAGCGATAGTGCTGATAAAGCCGCACGGTTTATCATGAATTGCAATCAAAAGAAAATAGCCTTAGTGTTTTTACAAGATGCGACTGGCTTTATGGTTGGCTCTCGTAGCGAACATGGCGGTATTATTAAAGATGGCGCTAAATTAGTAAATGCTATGGCCAATTCGGTGGTGCCAAAATTCACCATTATTATTGGTAATTCTTACGGTGCAGCAAATTACGCCATGTGTGGTAAAGCCTACGACCCACGCTTAATTGTTGGATGGCCTACAGCACAAATAGCAGTAATGGGCGGAGCACAAGCGGCAAAAGTATTAGTTCAAATTGAAGTAGCTAGTTTAAAAGCAAAAGGCGAAGAAATTACACCCGAAAAAGAAGCAGAACTCTATAATAAAACAAAAGATAAATACGATACCCAAACCACGCCGTATTATGCAGCAAGTCGTTTATGGTTAGATGCCATTATTAATCCCCTTGAAACGCGCAAAGTAATTAGCATGGGTATTGAAGCGGCTAATCACTCGCCAATAACTAAACAATATAATGTAGGTATTTTACAAACTTAAAAAAATGACAGACGAGGCCTTACATACCATTACCGAAATTGATTTAATTGAAGCAAACATTTCTCTTAAATCAAACGGAATTGTGTATGTGTTATTTAAAGATAATTGCGTGTTAGATATTGATTTGCAATTACATATGTTGGATGAATACAACAAAATTACAAATCATAAGCCCACACCTTTTATATTTTTTGCAGGAGATAATGTAACTGTTACAAAAGAGGCGCGAGATAATGCGGTATCGCTTGAAGATAGATCGCCATTATGTGCTACAGCAGTAGTTATAACAAGCTTAGCATATAAGTTAATTGCCGAGTTTTATATGAAATTTAATAAACCAAAACGCCCATATAAAATTTTTAAAAACGAAAAAGATGCTTTGGAGTGGCTACAGCAATTTATTACGTAATGTTAATTTTTAAATAAATGGCAGTTATTAGCAAAATTTCACACTTCAAAACTGTCTCAAAGTTCTATTAATTGCTTATTTTAGTACATTATTTTGTTTTTAAAAAAGCTACATACTTTAACCATAAAATCTTTTTTACCACCCTTCATTATTACACTTTTTGTAAGTGTATTTTTGTTTTTTTTGGTAGAAGTTGTAATTACGTATTTAGATGATTTAATAGGCAAGGGTTTAAAAACTACCGATTTAATTAAACTATTTGTGTATGCTTGGATAGCCATTGTACCACAATGTATTCCCTTAGCTGTATTATTAGCATCCATCATGAGTTTTGGTAATATGGCCGAAAATTATGAATTGGCCGCTATGAAATCGAGTGGGCTCTCTTTATTTAAAATAATAAAACCCGTATTTTTAGTTATTATTATTTTGGCAGGATTAACTTTTTTGTTCAATAATTTTGTGCTACCAACCGTACATTTAAAATCTCAATCGTTGTTGTATGACATTCGTCAAAAAAAACCATCCGTAAGTATTAAAGAAGGTATATTTTATAATAAAATTGAAAATTATACCTTACGTGTTGGCAAAAAATCTAAAAATAAAGATACCCTAAAAGATATTTACATATACGATCACAGCGCACACATGGGTAATATTACCCAAATGTATGCCAGTACTGGAAAAATTACTACCACCTCTGATACAAGTGCATTAGTGTTAATATTAAGAGATGGAAATAGGTACGAAGAAGTAATCAATAATTCATCGCCCTCACAAAAAAAGCCATTATCACAATTAAACTTTAAACAGTTACAAGTAAACATTGAGTTGTTAGATTTTAAATTAAAACGTACCGACGAAAATGCATTTAAAGGTCACGAAGAAATGCTAAATATTTGGCAAATAGATTCGGTAGCCGATAGTACCAAACGTAAATTAAGCAAACGTGTAATAGAATTAAATAGGCAATCAAGCGACTATTTTTTTACCCGAACTAGCACATTTATAAATTCTAAAAAAAATACAAAACAAATAAACGTTACTACGTTTATAGATAGCTTAAAGCCTATTGAATATAATAGAATAATTGATAATGCACTTACTACCGCACGTAGCAATATGAGTTATATTGATGCCGCTGCTACAAATTTTGAAAGTGATGAATTAGAAATAAATCGCTTTTTAGTAGAGTGGCATAAAAAAATTGTAGTATGTTTTGCCTGCATTATTTTATTTTTTGTAGGCGCGCCCTTAGGGGCAATAATTAAAAAAGGAGGTTTAGGCTTACCAGTGGTGGTGGCAGTGTTTTTCTTTTTAGCCTATTTTATTTTAACCGAAGCTTTTACTTCTTTAGCTTACGAAGG
This sequence comes from Bacteroidota bacterium, assembly GCA_025363015.1. Lineage (GTDB taxonomy): Bacteria > Bacteroidota > Bacteroidia > B-17B0 > Aurantibacillaceae > Aurantibacillus. Next base: position 37,757 of record JANYEQ010000135.1, on the reverse strand, counting down.
CACAATGGTTGTGTGGCGAGCCATGTGGGCTCCCCTGTTAATATTTTTACCAATTAGTATATTTTTAACCTATAAAGCCGCTAACGATAGTGCCATATTTGATGTTAGTACATATTTTAATTGGCTTACTAAATTATTTAAATCAAAAAAAGTTGCTTAAACTTTTACAAATATCAAACAAAGCACCCTACCCCACAAACGATGGAAGCAGCATAGCTATTTACAATATGGCGCAGGGTTTTATTCAAAATAATATTAGTTTACATTTACTAACCATAAACACTAAAAAACATTTTAAAGCTGATGCGGATGTTCCTTTAGAATTTAAACAAAAAAGCAATTATGTTTCGGTTTATAAAGATACGGATACCAGCCCAATTGGCGCCTTGCTAAACTTATTTTCAAAACAATCGTATTTTGCAAGTAGGTTTTATATTAAAAATTTCGAAACCAAATTAATACAAACCTTACAACACACGCCATTTGATATTATTCAACTAGAAGGCCTTTTTATGGCTGTTTATATTGATCTAATAAAAAAACACAGCAAGGCTAAAATTATTTTACGAGCTCATAATGTGGAACATTTAATTTGGGAACGCCATTTAAAAAATGAAAATAATCCATTAAAAAAATGGTATATAAATACGCAAACCAAACGTTTAAAACAATTTGAGATTGAAGTATTAAACAAGGTAGATGCCGTAATTTCTATTACTGATTTTGATAAAGCAGAGTTTGAAAAATTAAAGTGTAAAAAGCCAATTTTTACGTGTATAACCGGCGTAAACATAAACGAATACCAACAAAAAATTAGCGAAATAATAAAACCAAATACTGTTTTTTATTTTGCATCTATGGATTGGATGCCTAACCAAGAAGCCGTCAAATGGTTTTTAGATAACTGTTGGGAAACCATTTATAAAGCAGTACCCGAGGCCAAATTTATTATCGCAGGACGTGGCATGCCAAATAATTTAAAACAATTAAGTAAACCAAATGTTGTTGTCATAGAAAACGTAACCAATGGCAAATTGTTTTACCAACAACATCATATAATGGTAGTACCTTTATTAAGTGGTAGCGGTTTACGTATTAAAATAATTGAAGGAATGAGCTATGGTAAAGCCATTATTAGCACAAGTGTTGGTGCTGAAGGAATAAACTACACTAATAATTTAAATATTATAATAGCAAACGAGGCAAATGAATTTTCGCAAAAGGTAATTGAATTATTACAAAACAAAACTTTACAAACTCATTTACAAAAAAATGCAATAGAATTTGCATATAATCAGTTTGATAATGTTAAGGTTGTAGCTCAACTAGTAAATTTTTACACTCAATTACTAAATGTATAATTTTTTTCAAATATTATTTTTTAGTTCGGTGGCACTTATTTTGCATACCTATTTCTTTTATCCTTTAATAGTAATTTTTATTTTCAAAAAACAAAAAAAACAAATTATAGAATATTTACAAACCGACAATTTGCCAAATATTACCTTATTAATTGCTGCTTATAACGAAGAAGCTATTATTGAGCAAAAATTAAAATCGGTTATTAACAGCACTTACCCCTTATCAAAAATTAATATTATTGTAGGCTCAGATGCAAGTACCGACAAAACAAATGAATTAATTTTAAATTTTAAAAATACATTTAAAACTATTGAGCTTATAAATTTTGAAGCCAGAACGGGGAAAATAAATATCATTAACCATCTACAAACATTAGTAAAAACTTCTATTTTTATTTTAAGCGATGCTAATGTTTTATTTACACCCACTACTTTATTTGAATTAGTAAAACAGTTTAAAGATAATCATGTTGGCTTAGTAGCTGCCAATATTATAAAACAATCACCCATAACTAAAGGTATTATTGCACAAGAAATAAAATATTTAAATTTAGAAAATAAAATAAAATTAGCCGAAAGCAATGCTTGGCAAGCCATAATGGGAGCTGAAGGTGGTTGTTTTGCTTTAAGGACAAGTAATTTTATACCCGTGCCAAAAAACTTTATTGTTGATGATTTTTATTTAACGCTAAAAGTTATTCAACAAAAAAAATATACACTTTTTAATTCCAATGCAATTTGTTACGAAGATGTGTTAGATGATAAACAAGCCGAGTATAAACGAAAAGTTAGAATAAGTACTGGTAATTTTCAAAACTTAAATTATTTTAAAACGTTATTGTTCTATTTTTGGAAAGGAGAAGCCTTTGCATTCTTATCACATAAAGTATTACGTTGGTTTACTCCATTTTTTTTAATTTTATGTGTAATATCATCACTATTACTTTCACTTCACTCCACTTTATTTTTAATTCTATTTTATCTGCAATTTTTTTTAATATGTTTGCCACTAATAAATAATTATGTATTCATAAAAATTAAACTTATTACTTTTGTAAGCCATTTTTATTTAATGAACTTTGCATTACTAAAAGGTTTTTTTAATTACACAAAAGGTGTGAAATCTAACGTATGGCAGCCCGTTAAAAGAAATATTTAAACAAAAAAAATACTAAAATATGAACATAACGAATTCCGAAAAACTATTTGCCGAAGCAAAAAATTATTTTCCTGGTGGCGTAAATTCGCCCGTTCGCGCCTTTAAAAGTGTGGGGGGTTCGCCCATCTTCATTAAAAAAGGCAAAGGCTCACACATTTGGGATGTTGATAATAATGAATATATTGATTACTGTTGCAGTTGGGGACCATTAATTTTAGGGCACGCTAACGATGTTGTTTTAAATGCGGTAAACGAAACAATGCATAACGGTACAAGCTTTGGTGCGCCTACCGAATTAGAAAATAAATTAGCCAATTTAATTTTAACCTTTAATAACTATATTGAAAAAATTAGATTTGTAAGCAGTGGGACTGAAGCCGTGATGAGCGCCATTCGTTTAGCACGTGGATATACAAAGCGAAATAAGATTTTAAAATTTGAAGGATGTTACCATGGGCATGTAGATTCGTTATTAGTAAAGGCAGGTAGCGGCTTAATTACTTTTGGCAATAGCAGTAGTGCTGGTGTGCCCGATAGTTTTGTAAACGAAACAATTACTGTTCCCTTAAATAATAAACAAGCGGTAACGGAAGCTTTTAATACCTATAAAAACGAAATTGCATGTGTTATTATTGAACCTGTACCAGCCAACAATGGCTTACTTATTCAAGGAAAAGAGTTTTTACAATTCTTAAGAGAAATTTGCACCGAAAATAATTCATTACTTTTTTTTGACGAAGTAATTAGTGGTTTTAGAATGTGTTTTTGTGGTGCAGCTGGTATGTACAACGTTAAACCAGATATAATTACTTATGGAAAAATTATTGGTGGTGGTTTTCCTGTTGGGGCTTACGGTGCAAGTAAAGAAATTATGAGTTGCGTTTCGCCCGAAGGAAATGTTTACCAAGCGGGTACATTGAGTGGTAACCCTGTGGCTATGAGTGCAGGTATAGCCCAATTAACAGAATGCTTAACACTAAATTTTTATGAAGAGTTAGAGAAAAAAACAAATTATTTAGTAGATGGAATTATGAAAAATAATTCATTTTCGTTATTTAAAATATTTAATCTTGGTTCTATTTTTTGGATTGCATTTACAAAGCAACAAAGCATTAGTAACGCTGAAGAAATTGATGGAGATAGTATGAAGTACTTTAAAATTTTGTATCACGAATTACTTAAACAAGGCGTTTATTTGGGCCCAAGCGGCTACGAAGTAGGTTTTGTAAGTCAAGCACATAGTTATCAAGATTTAGATAAAACCATTTTAGCATTTAAAAAAGCATTAACACTTTTAAAATAATTTTTGTATGTTGGCATCCGGAGTGAAGTTGAAGAAATAATTAAAATTACAAATTGAATAAAATGACGATGATACTTATGATAAATCATAATTTTTAAAACGCTAAAGCGACATTAATATAGTTAAAAATAAAAACTAATAATATGCAAGTAGGTTTGTTTTTTGGTTCATTTAATCCTATTCACGTAGGGCATTTAGTGTTGGCTAATTATATGCTCAGTTACACGCCTTTGCAAGAGGTTTGGTTGGTGGTCAGTCCACAAAACCCATTAAAAAATAAAGCAGGTTTGTTAAACCAAAACGATAGGTTGCATTTAGTGAATTTAGCCTTAGACCAACATCAAAAAATAAAATCAAGCAATATTGAGTTTAAATTAACACAGCCTTCATACACCATAAATACTTTAGCGCATTTAAACGAAAAATATCCTAAGCATACATTTAGTTTAATTATGGGGCAAGATAATTTACAAAGTTTTGCAAAGTGGAAAAATTACGAAGAGATTTTAAAAAATTATAAAATTTATGTTTACCCTCGTCCTAATTGCTTGCAAAGCCCATTTGATACTCACAAAAATGTACATATAACAAATGCACCACTAATGGATATTTCATCTACTTTTATTCGAAATAGTATAAAAGAAAAAATAGATGTTAGTTTTTTTATGCATCCCAGTGTTTGGAATTATATTAACGAAATGAATTTATATAAAAAATAAATGCTTCCATACACTCCAATTATTCAAACTATTGAAGTACCATTTAATTGCCAAGTTGATGTATTGCGTTTAGATAAACTTCATGAAACGATAAGCGGTAACAAGTGGTTTAAATTAAAATATAATTTACAAAAAGCTAAAAATCAAAACCTTAAAACTGTTATAACTTTAGGTGGAGCTTACAGCAATCATATTGCAGCAACAGCAAGTGCTTGTAAATTATTTGGGTTTAATTGCATTGGTATAATTAGAGGCGAAAAAAACGAACTACTTAATTCCACTCTACTAAAAGCAAAAGAGGAGGGAATGCAATTAGAATTTGTTTCGAGACAAATTTATGATACTAAAATACAAGAAGAATTTAAAAATTATTTACAAACTAAATATGGCAACCATTATTTAATTCCAGAGGGTGGCAATAATTTAGAAGGAGCTTTGGGTTGTATAGAAATTATAAAACCTCAGTGGAATTACGACTATATATTTTGTGCCTGTGGCACAGCCACTACTTATGCTGGCCTTGTGGGAAGTGTAAATAACTCTACAAAAGTTATAGGCATTAGTGTTTTAAAAGGTGAAAATAAATTACCCTATGAAGCAATAAAACAATTAAAAGAAATATGCCCCAGCAATAATTATGATATTAATGGCAATGAAGAAATGGATAATGATATTATCAAAACAAATTGTATTCTTTCTAATTATAGTTTTAATGGCTATGCTAATTATTACCAACCCTTAATTGATTTTAAAATTAAGTTTGAAACAAAAAATAATTTTGCCTTAGATTATGTATATACTAATAAATTATTTTTTGCAGCATTTGATTTAATAACAAAACAAAAAATTAAAAAAAATGCCAAAATATTACTACTACACAGTGGTGGATTACAAGGAAATAAAGGCTTTGAAGAACGTTTTAAATGTTAAATTTTTTAATTATTTTTACATAGATGCAAAAAATTACAATAGCGATTGATGGATACAGTAGTTGCGGTAAAAGCACGTTAGCAAAGGCACTAGCCCAACGCTTACATTATAATTATATTGATACGGGTGCTATGTACCGCGCGGTTACACTTTATGCTTTACAAAATAATTTAATTGATGACGCAAACACTTTAAATACCCAAGCATTAATTTTAGAGCTACTTAACATTGAAGTTGAATTTTATTTTAACCAACATACCAAAACTTCTGAAACCATTTTAAATGGTAAAAATATTGATAATGAAATTCGTACCATGCGGGTAAACGACAATGTGAGTAAAGTAAGTGCCATAAAAGAAGTGCGAGATAAAATGGTAGCCTTACAACGCCAAATGGGTAAAAAAAAGGCTGTAGTATTAGATGGTAGAGATATTGGAACACACGTTTTTCCTAAAGCTGAACTAAAATTATTTATGATTGCCGACCCAGAAGTACGAGCAAAACGAAGGCAGGATGAATTTAGCAGTAAAGGGCAATATTATTCGTTAGCTGAAGTAGAAATGAGTTTACTAAAACGTGATATGGCTGATATAAGCCGAGAGGAAAGTCCTTTAACGCAGGCAGACGACGCCATAATACTTGATAATAGCGATTTAAGCCGCGAAGACCAATTAGAATATGTTGTAAAATTAATAAACGACATGCAAGTAATGGTTTAAAAAAATTAATATTTAACTTAATAAAAAATCATTTTCGTACTGCTATAAGCTACCTTCATAATTTTTTTAGATGATTTTAATTTTTATCTCTAAAAGTTTTCAAATTCGCTCAACATCTCTATAGTTTCCTCTCTAAATTTCTTAACTTTAGTATTTATCATTTAGTATTAAATTTCAATATTTTACACCATGTTCTTAATTTTTGATACCGAAACTACTGGTTTACCCCGCAATTATAAAGCTCCATTAACCGACTTTGATAATTGGCCGCGCATGGTACAAATAGCCTGGCAATTACACGATGAAAAAGGTAATTTAATAACTAGTAATTCTATCATTATAAAACCCATTGGCTATACCATACCTTTTAATGCCGTGCAAATACATGGTATTACCAACGAACGAGCCATTGAAGAAGGACAAGATTTAAAAACGGTTTTACAAGAATTTGTAACTATTATAAACCAAACCACTTATTTATGCGGACATAATATTGAATTTGATAATAACATTATTGGAGCAGAGTTATTACGTTGCGGCTTAGATAATGTATTGGCGCATAAACCGTTTATTGATACTAAAAATGACGAAACTACTGCCTATTGTGCTTTGCCAGGTGGACGGGGCGGAAAATTTAAATGGCCTAACTTAAGCGAATTATATAAAAAATTATTTAATAGTAGCTTTGAAGAAGCCCACAACGCCGCATTTGACGTGCTTGCTACTGGAAAAGTATTTTTCGAAATTATTAAACGAGGTATAACCAAAGTAAAAGAACTGAGTACATCAGATCTTACAACAATTAATTACCAAGCCCCTAATTTAACCGAACTTTATAAACACGAACAAGATTGGAAGGAACGAAAAAGTCAAAAGTCGCAAGACATTAGTCGCAAGTCCGAAATACTTGATACTAATTCGTCAACCCTAAGTCATCAATCATCAATAAATTTTTCTCATCTCCACAATCATACCCAATTCTCGGTACTTCAATCTACCAGCGATGTAGAAGATCTTGTAAAAAAAGCAATAGAATACAACATGCCAGCCGTTGCGTTAACCGATCATGGAAACATGTATGGTGCTTTTGCATTTTGGCAAGCCATTGAAAAACAAAATAAAACGATTAAAAGCACTAATCAAGCTATTGATAATGGTGAAAAAATAGGAGATAAGAAAAATGAACTAAAATGTATTATTGGTTGCGAGCTCTATATTTGTAAAGATCATAAAGATAAAACAAAACAAGACAATGGTTTTACCCAAGTTTTAATTGCTAAAAATAAAATAGGCTATCAAAACCTTTCAAAATTAAGCTCTGTAGGCTTAATAGATGGCGCGTATTATGTGCCGCGTATTGATAAAAATTTATTGCTGCAATATAAAGATGGCTTAATTGCCACCACAGGCTCTTTAAATGGCGAAATACCCTCGCTTATTTTAAACGTAGGTGAAGAGCAAGCCGAAGAAGCCTTTGTGTGGTATAAAAACTTATTTGGCGACGATTTTTATGTAGAATTAAACCGTCACGATTTACAAGAAGAAGACCACGTAAACTCTATCTTACTAAAATTTGCAGCAAAATACAACGTAAAATATTTTGCGGCTAATAGCAATTATTATTTAAATAAAAACGGTTTTGATGCGCATGATATTTTATTATGTGTAAAAGATGGCGAGAAAAAAGCTACACCAGTAGGGCGAGGAAGAGGTTTTAGATATGGCTTACAAAACAAAGAGTTTTATTTTAAATCGCCACAAGAGATGGTAAATTTATTTGGCGATATGCCCGAGGCTATTGAAACAACCAGTGAAATTGTTAATAAAGTGGAGCAGTTTAAATTAGGTCGCGATATTTTATTACCAAAGTTTGAAATTGCTGAAGATTTTATTGCAACAAATAAACTAGAAATACAAGAATCTCATCAACGCATAATTGCTATAAAACAAAAGGAATGGGAAAGTAAAAATTTTTCTGCCAAAGTTGTTGAAACGCAAAAGGCCGAAATGTTAATTATTGCTGAACAATTTATTTACATGAGCCATTTAACATGGCAAGGTGCAGCTAAACGCTATCCAAATATGTCGGCAGAAATAAAAGAGCGAATTGAGTTTGAATTAGCCACAATTGAACGAATGGGTTACCCTGGTTATTTTTTAATTGTTGCCGATTTTATTGCCGAAGCTCGCAGATTGGGCGTTGCTGTTGGTCCTGGGCGTGGTTCTGCTGCTGGCTCTGCAATTGCCTATTGTTTATGGATTACAAACGTAGACCCCATTAAATTTGATTTACTCTTTGAACGTTTTTTAAATCCAGACAGGGTAAGCATGCCCGATATTGATATTGATTTTGATGATGAGGGGCGCGATGCAGTAATAAAATATGTAATTAATAAATATGGCGCCAATCAAGTAGCGCAAATTATTACTTATGGTACTATGGGTGGAAAATCGGCTATACGCGATACCGCACGAGCTTTAGATTTACCATTGCCAGATGCTGATCGATTGGCAAAATCTTTTCCAGATAGTTTAGAAGCTGAATTAAAAACCTTATTAAAGCCTGGAGGAATTGATCAAAAATATTTAGATAAAATAAAAGATAAGCGCGAGGTGATAGAACAATCGCATAATTTTAGAAAAATTTTTGACGAAAAATCTGCAGAATCTGATGTTTTAAAACAAGCTTATGAATTAGAGGGCTGCTTAAGAAATACTGGTACTCACGCTTGCGGCATTATTATTACGCCCGATGATATGGTTAAATTTGTGCCTGTTACTAAGGCAAAAGATAGCGATATGTTGGTAACACAATTTGATAATTCTGTAGCAGAAAATGCAGGCTTATTAAAAATGGATTTTTTAGGTTTGCGCACCTTAACGATTATTAAAGATGCGCTACGCTATATTAAAGAAAATCATGGTGTAGAAATTGATATTGATGCCATTCCATTAGATGATAAATTAACCTACGAGTTATTTCAACGAGGCGAAACAAATGCTGTATTTCAGTATGAAAGTGCTGGCATGCAAAAGGCCTTAAAAGATTTAAAGCCAGATACATTTAACGATTTAATTGCAATGAATGCCCTATATCGCCCGGGTCCGTTGGCTTATATCCCTAATTATATCAATCGTAAACATGGGCGTGAGCCTATAACCTTTGATTTGGAGGGTATGGACGAATACTTGGGTGAAACGTATGGTATTACGGTGTATCAAGAACAGGTAATGCGGCTTTCGCAAAAGCTAGCCAATTTTACCAAAGGCGATGCAGATACCCTGCGTAAAGCCATGGGGAAGAAAGACAGAGCAACGCTTGATAAAATGAAAGGTAAGTTTATTGATAATTGTAAAATTAATAATCACGATGCTGTAGTTGCCGAAAAAGTATGGAAAGATTGGGAAGCTTTTGCCAGTTATGCATTTAATAAATCACACTCCACTTGCTACGCCTACGTGGCATTTCAAACAGCTTATATAAAAGCGCATTACCCTTCAGAGTTTATGGCGTCGGTATTAAATCACGCCAGTAGTATTGATTCTATTGCCTTTTTAATGGAAGAATGTAAACGTATGGGCGTAAAAGTATTAGGTCCAGATATTAACGAAGGCTTTGCGAAATTTGCTGTAATACCTGGCGGTAATGATATACGTTTTGGGATGGGCGCTATTAAAGGTGTAGGAGAAAATACTGTAAATAATATTATTGATGAGCGTAATAAAAACGGAAAATTTACATCGCTTTTTGATTTAGCAAAACGCTTAGATAGTAAAAATATAAACAAACGATCGATAGAAGGCTTAGCATTGGCAGGTGGCTTTGATAGTATGGAGGGCAGCCACAGAGCCATGTTTTTTACAGCAGATACGGATGGACAAACGTTAACCGATAAATTAATAAAATACAGTAACCAAATGAGTTTGGGTAACGATACTTCACAAGCAAGCTTGTTTGGTGGCGATGATGAAATTGAAATTACAGAACCTCAGCTACCCAATAAAATTGAGCCCTGGAGTGCTTTAGAGCAATTAAGTAGAGAAAAAGAAGTGGTAGGTTTTTTTATTAGTGGTCATCCTTTAGACCCATACAAATTGATTTTAGAACACCGTTGTAATGCCAATTGTGCGCAGTTAAAAGCAGGCTTAGAGCCTTTTAAAAATCGTGATATTATTTTTGGAGGCATTGTATCTGATTGCGAAAACCGTACTAGTAAAATGGGTAAAGCCTTTGGTAAAATAGTGATTGAAGACTATTTTGGTACTACCGAAATTATGTTATTTGGAAAAGATTTTGTTGAGTTTAATAAATATATGAGCAAGGGTTTATTTATTTTTGTAAAAGCAAAAGTACAAGAGCGCTATAATCAACCTGGCAGTTTAGAAATTAAATTAAATAAAATTGATTTATTAGAAGAAGTTAAAAAAACCGCATTTAATACTCTAAAAGTTAAAGTAAAATTAAATAACTTAAACGATAAGTTAGTACTAAAATTAGACGAGCTAATTAATAGAAGTAGTGGTACAAGTAATGTTGAATTTTATATTGAAGACGAAGAACAAAGACAAAACATAAAACTGTTTTCTAAAAAAAGTAAAATAGAAATTAACGATTTTGTTTTAAACGAAATAGATAAAATAACCGAATTAAATTATGAGTTAGGATAATTATTTTTTTCGCTCTCCAATTTGTTGGCGCCACATAGCATAATACAAGCCTTTTTCCTCTAATAAATCGGCATGCTTTCCTTTTTCGATTATATTCCCGTGCTCTAAAACAAAAATAGTATCGGCATGCATAATGGTACTTAAGCGATGTGCAATTAAAATAGTGATTTGTGTTTTATTAGCACTAATCTCTCTAATGGTTTCTGATATTTCTTCTTCCGTTAAAGAATCTAAAGCAGAGGTTGCCTCATCAAAAATTAATAATTTTGGTTGGCGCAATAACGCACGCGCAATTGAAATGCGTTGTTTTTCGCCACCACTTAATTTAATACCCCCTTCGCCTATGGTAGTTAAAATACCGTTTTCCGCTCGCTTTAATAAATTTTGACAAGCTGCCTTATTTAATACATCTATTATTTCAGCCTCAGTAGCAGTGGGTTTTACAAATAATAAATTATCTTTTATGGTACCACTAAACAGTTGCGCATCTTGACTTACCAAACCCAACTGCAAACGTAATTCATTTAAATTTATATTATTTGAATTGATATTATTATACAGCACTTCGCCTATATCAGGTTTATACAAGCCTAATAGTAATTTTACCAATGTTGTTTTTCCACTACCACTAGGGCCTACAAAAGCAATAGTTTTACCAACCTCAATTTTTAAATTAATATCTTTTACTGCATAGCCCTGAGTTGATTTATGTCCAAATGATACATTTTTAAACTCTACACCTTCTATTGCGCCTAAAGCATTTGGCTGTTGTGGTATTTCTTCCGAATTAGAATTAATAAGTTTAGAAAAATTATCTAAACTTACCTTTGTTTCGTTATAAATGGTAATTACATTTCCTAATTCTTGTAAAGGATTAAAAATGAAAAATGAAAAAAACATTAACGTAATTAAATCGCCAATTTTTATTACACCATTAAATAAAAAACAATACAATGCAAATACCAAACAGGTACGAATAAAATGAACCGTTGTGCCTTGAATAAAGCCTAGCGAACGAATAAATCTAATTTTTTTTAATTCTAATCCTAAAATTTTTAAGGTTGTTTTATTTAAACGATCTTCTTCTTGCTCTACTAAACCTAAGCTTTTTACTAATTCTATGTTACGTAACGATTCGGTTGTTGCACCTGCCAAAGCAGTAGTTTCGCCTAATATTTGTTTTGAAATGGTTTTAATTTTTTTGCCTAAAAACGAACTTACACTTGCAATAATTGGCACAGTGGCTAAAAACAAAGGACCTAACAACCAATGAATATTTACTGCATAAATGATAACAAACGCAATACCTATTAGCGATTGAAAAATTACCGAAATAAACGAGGTAATAAATTTTTCGGTATCGCTTTTTACTTTTTGTAATTTACCTAATGTTTCGCCACTACGTTGGTCTTCAAAATCTTTATAAGGTAACGATAATACTTTTTTAATGCCATCGGTGTACATAGTGGCTCCAGTACGTTGAATAATAATATTTGTAAAATAATCTTGAAAATTTTTAGCAATACGAGAGAGCATTGCAGCACCCACTGATAGTGATAAATAAAAAATTAAATTAGCCGAAAATTGTTTGAAATCAGCCCCAATATACCAATAGTGGGTATCGTTTAATTCGGTATGTGGCGAACTAAACTTATTAATTAATTTACCAGTTATAATTGAATCACATAGCGAAAAGCATTGATTAATAGTAGCGAGTAATAGTGCTAAAAACAACAGGTTTTTATGTTGTTTTAAATAGAGTGTAAGTAGTTTCATTAAACATTTTAAGGTTATAAATGTACAAAGTTATTTATTGTTTTTATAGTAAAATCCAATTTTACATCGTTCTCCTTCTAAAATATGTTTTTCGGTTTCAACTTTTAAAATAGTTTTAGCATTATTTAATTCTATTTTGTAAGTTTCTTTTAATTCTTTTCGTTTTATAGCTTCCATAAAATGGCGAATATCTTCATTATTTTCTAGTAGTAAAGCGGGTACTTTTGTAGGCTTGCCACTATCATCTTTAGCTACCATTGTAAAGTACGAAGTGTTAGTATGTTTTACACTACCTTGTTTAAAATCTTCGGCAATAACTTTTATACCTATTACCAACGATGATTTTCCAACATAATTTACGGTAGCAAACATACTTACCATTTCGCCTACCTCTACTGGTTGTAAAAAATCAACATTTTCAACCGATACCGTAACACAATAATTACCGGCATGCTTAGATGCACAAGCATAAGCCACCTTATCCATTAATGATAATAAAATACCCCCGTGTATTTTTCCACCAAAATTAGCATAGGCAGGTATCATTAATTCGGTAAGTGTAGTTTGCGAATAACTAACGGGTTTGTAATTTTCTTCCATAATACTAAAAAATCAATAAATAAATTTACCAAAATTAAAGGTAAAACAACTAATTTATGCAAATATTATAATAGCAAAATAATTTATTTATCTTTAATAACTCTCAAAAACTAAGAATGGAAAAACAAACACAAAAATTAAATTTATTTGATACTATTATGATTGTATCGGGCAGTATGATTGGTTCGGGTATTTTTATTGTAAGTGCAGATATGATGCGGGTATTGGGCTCGCCGTTTTGGGTTTTAATGTGTTGGATAATTAGTGGTGTTATTACACTATTTGCAGCGTTAAGTTATGGCGAATTAGCGGGTATGATGCCGAATGCGGGCGGACAATTTATTTATTTAAAACGTGCTTTCGGTAAACTAACAGCTTTTGTATATGGTTGGACTGTTTTTACCGTAATACAAACTGGCGTAATTGCTGCGGTAGCTGTAGCCTTTGCAAAATTTATGGCCGTGTTTTTTACAGTGTTTGATGATAAGAATATAGTTATTTCTATTTCAAATTTTTCTATATCAACTACTCAATTATTAGGCGTTAGTTCCATTTTATTTTTAACGTATTTAAATACTTTAGGTATTAATAATGGTAAAATAATTCAACGTGTTTTTACAACTACTAAAATAATTGCCTTATTTGCTATTATACTCATTGGTATTTTTTTTGCTAGGAAATACAATTTTTGGGAAAATAATATGAAATTATCGTTTTTTGAAATTAATAATACTGCTGTTAACTCCTCAAGCATCAACCTTTTATTAAGTGCTTTGGGAGTTGCTTTAATTGGCGCTTTATTTAGTAGCGATGCTTGGAATAACGTAACTTTTATAGCAGGTGAAATAAAAAATCCACAAAAAAACATTCCTTTAGGTTTATTAATAGGCGTGTTAATTGTAACCGTTTTATACGTGTTGGCAAATGTGGCTTATTTTATGTTATTACCCGCTATGGGCAGTATTAATGGGCAAACTATTTTAGATAGAGGTATCGCCTTTGCTCAGAACGATAGAGTTGGAACGGCAGCTATGGGCGCAGTTTTTGGCAATATTTCGGTTTATATTATGGCAGCACTAATTGTTATTTCTACTTTTGGTTGCAATAATGGTTTAATACTTTCTGGTGCGCGTTTGTTTCACAGCATGGCAAACGAAGGTTTATTTTTTAAACAAGCAGGGGTTTTAAATAAAAACAATGTGCCAGCAAAAGCCTTATGGATACAAGCTTTTTGGGCATCTATATTATGTTTAAGTGGTTCTTATGGTAGTTTGTTGGACTATTGCACTTTTGCTAGTTTAGTATTTTACATTGTTACCATATCGGCTATTTTTTATTTACGAAAAAAAGAACCCAATACCCTAAGACCTTATAAAGCCTTTGGCTACCCTATTATACCAGCTTTATATATTTTAATTGCAGGATTTATTTGTGTTGATTTATTGATTTTTAAACCACAAAATACATTTTTAGGTTTGGCTATTATGGCCATAGGAATTCCGATTTATTATTTTTTTAATAAAAAAAATGTTACTACTTAATTTTATAAATAACTATTTTGGATTTAATAAACAACAGCGTAATGGCCTGCTAATACTCTGTTGTATATGTTTTTTATTATTACTTATTCGTATTTTTTATCCCTATTTTATTGTGCCAATTAAAATTAGCATTAAAAATTTACCATTAATAGAAAATAAATTAGATAGTGCTTTTGAAAATTCTAAAAATAAATATGATAAAAATTATACTGATATCATTAATAAATCGACCTTATTTGTATTTAACCCTAATACCGTAACACTTGAAAATCTTATAAAACTTGGCTTTAAAGAAAAAACCGCAAAAACATTTATTAAATTTAAAGAACGCGGTTTTGTATTTAAACAAAAAATAGATTTGAAAAAAATTTATGGCGTTAGCGATTATTTGTATAATATGCTTGAACCCTACATTCTAATAGAAACAACTATTAGCCCTAAAATTTATCCCACAACTAAAACAAGTACAGAAAATGTAGTACCACAAAAAAAGTATTCTCCAAAAAAAATAATTGAACTAAATACCTGTGATAGTTTAGCCTTGCTCGATTTAAAAGGTATTGGGCCAGCATTTACTAAACGTATTTTAAAGTATAGAGGTATGCTAGGTGGCTTTATGACTATTGAACAAATAAAAGAAGTATACGGTTTTACAGATGAATTATTTTTAGATATTAAACCATATATTAGTGTTAATGCCTCGTTAATAAAAAAGATAAATATTAATACGGATGATTTTAAAACCGTAAACAAACATCCCTATTTAACCTACGAATTAACTAAACAAATTTTTAATTTTAAGCGTAAAACGCCAATAACAGCTCTTAATTTAAAAGAAGTACTAAACGACGAAACCGCTTATTTTAAAATTTTAAATTATATAAATTTTGAGTAACTAAAGTATTATACCTAAACCGCAACAACTTCTTGCAATACTGCCAAACTTTTTAAATTACCAAAATTAGGTATGTGAACAGAATAATATGCTAGTATACTCGTTAGTAATTGTTGGCGTTGCAAATTAGTAATAGTTACTTTTAAACTATTTATTTTTAAAAATTCTGATAATAAAAACGATTCCTCAGCACTTAACCCTAATGGAAATGCTAAACTATAATTAGTAAACTGCCCTTCGCTACAATCAAAGTAACAATTGTATTTTGTGTAATTGTTTTGCGGTTCAATACCTAAGTACTTTGTTAACTCAATTAAAAAGTACAAATGCAAATTTGTAAAGCTGCTTTGGTTGGTGTTTAAAAATTTTAAACAGGTTTCTATAAATTCAAAAAGATGTTTGTTTGCACTTTGTTCTTTTAAAGTTTTAATTAAGGTTTCGTTTATAAATTGTGCAATGCTTAATTTAAATAGCGATGTATGAATTGTGGTAGTAATATAATAACATGCTACTTCGTTTAGTTGTTGTACTTCTTTATTTTGTTTAATAGTTAATTCAACATCTAATAAGGTTAAAGGCATTAAGGCACTTGTTTTTATTTTAGCTTTTGGTGATGAACCTACCGCCGCAAAGGCTGTAATTAAGCCATGGTTTAAGGTAAATAATTTTAAAATGTATTTTTTATCGCCATGTTTAATAGCTTGTAATAAAATGGCTTTGTCGGATACGCGCATTAATTAACAACTAGTACTTTTGTAACAGCCCTTTGTTCGCCATTGGTAGTACTGGCATATACTACATAAACACCTGTTTGTACTCGGCTATTTGAAAGTGTTTTTAAATTCCACTCTATTTGCCCCCCTGTTGATTTTGTTTCCCAAACAAGGTTACCACTTTCATCAACAATTTTTACAATCGAATTATCAATTAAACCACGTACTAAAACAGTGCCTTGGTAGCTTGGCTTTATAGGATTAGGATATGCAAATACGTTTTGATATTGTTCATCGCCTTCAATAATAATACTACGATAAGATTGAATGCCCACATCTGTACCTATATAAATATCGCCCGTGGTAATGTCATAATTTAAATCAATAATATTATCAGAGTACAAAGGGCTATTGTCTTTTGTAAAATGAAATAATTCTTTTAACCCATCAGAACTAAAACAATACACACCACTGTTTTGTGTACCCACCCATTTATTATTGGCCCCATCTACTACTATGGTAGTTACAGTTTCTTTATCTAATAATAATTCTACATTTCCATCTTGTATAATTTTTATGGGTTGCCCATCAATATTATTACTACTAAATAAGGTAGATGGATTGTAAAATACTCTAATACCCGCACCCGTGCCTACCCATATTTTACCGTCTTTATCTTCGGCTACTGCGTAAACAGAGTTTGACTCAAGGTTACCACTTCCGGCGGCTTTGGTTAATAATTTATACGTTACGTTTAGCTGTGGGTTAGCAAAACCATTACTGTTATAAACAATTAAGCCACCATTGTCTTCATCGGTTATCCATACAAAATTATTTTTATCTACTAAAACTCTACGTGCAAATTTCGCAAAGCCAAAGTTAAATTTTTGAATGGTACCATCGGTTTTTAATACATTTAAAAAATCGGATACATTACTATTAGCAAACCATAAGTTACCATCCTTATCCATTCCTAAACCACTACAATGCGAAGTGCCCGGATAAACTTGAGATAAGCCATTGGTGGTATAATTATATACCGCTACTAATTGATTATTTTTGTATTCTAATAAGCCACTGTACCACGATGTGGCAAAGAAACGCGTTTTGTCTTTTCTATCAAACAGTACGTTATTGATATCGTAAATTGTGGTTCCGGTAAAATCTTTAAATCTATACTCGTTCCAAGTGCTTTCATTTAAAATACTTACTCCATTTTGATAATAGTTAGAGCCGCCACCAGTACTGGGTAACGAATGGGCTACTGCTACTTTGCCATTAAATACATCTATTTTACCTACGCCACTTGTATTTGTACCGTTTATTTTTATACTTTGAGCGGCATAATATGGATTAGAACCAAATGTTTGAACAACACCGTTTACCAAATCTGCCAACCAATAGGAGTAATTGTTATTGCCATCTTTACCAAAAAAACCATCGTTTGGTAAAATATTTTGCCCGTTAAATGAAGTTAAATACACTTGTAATACATTGGTTGAAAAATCGCGCACCTGCATACCAAACTGATCAATATACGTTAACCAATTACCAGTAGTATTACAAAACTTTTTTACAGTGGCGGGATACCCATTTTGTAAATACTTGCTCCAAACATTACCCGTTAAGGTGTAAATAGTATCTTTTTGATTTTGAGTAGCATCTAATTTCCATGGCGAGTAAGCCGTTACCATTTTACCACCAACATTTGCTACGCTACCAATAGCCGAATTTTTTGGGATTAGTGGAAGAGAATCTACCGACCAATTTTTATAATTATTTAATAATTTTGTTTTGTAATTAGAGCGGTAAAGCCCCTTAGGTGTTGCTGCGTATATAATAGAATCGGTAAGGGCTAATTGATATACCTCTAAACTACTGCCTAAGGGGCCAATGTAAAAGGTTTCTTTAATTTCTAATTTTTCAGTGTCAAATAATACAATGCCAAAACCACAGGCTAAATAGGCAAATTTACCGCTAAAGGTTACTTCGTTTATTATTTTTTTACCGCTTAGTAATTTAGATTTAAAATCGGAGTAGTTTGAAACCGTATAACTATCATCAATAACATCAATATTACAATTATCGTAAATTACTAAAAGTTTATTATTATAAGGGTTTACACGTACTAAACGTATGCCAATATCGTGCAGTCCATTAATTTTGTTTAAGCGTTGGGTGCTGTACTCGGTTTGCTCTATTTTTACTAAGCCGTTGCCGTTAGAGGCTATTATATTGTTATTAAAACGGGTAATGGTGTTGCAATAGGAAAAGCCGTAATGATCTTGCCACTGCCTTGGACCCACCTGGGAAAACACCGTTAACGATATTAAAAAACATAAACTATAAGTTATAAAACGCATTATTTTTGTATTATTTAATACTATTAACGTTAAAGATAAGATTTTATTGTATTAAGTTAATTATTTATAATTATCTAAATTCGTAAGTAGTTCCTCTTAATTGTGTGAGCAAAGTATTTGGTTCGTCGGTGGCAGTTGAGCGAGCTTCTAATTTTGGTGCTATTGGCGAATTTGCTTTTAAATATTCTTCAATCACATCATGCAACAACATTACTAAACGTTTTGGATTTTTTACCTTCTCTACTCTACACAGGGTGTCATCTGGGTCGCCTTCACGCTCACAGGCAATGATGCTGTATTCTTTTGTTAAGTCTAGCGGTTGCCCTGATACCTTTACCCAGTTTAAACGTTTGTCTGTTTCGTTACTTATAGTAAAGTTTACTTCCATACCGCTAAAGCGAACAAACCAACCACCAAAACGTTTAGATGGATCTTTAGCAAATGCATTTTGTAATTCTTTTTCTAACCAATCTTTTAATTGTTGCCCAGTTACTATTCCTGTTTTTGCTTCGCTATTTACTGGCAACATATTCCATAAAAATTCCTTAGTAATAGTAGCTACTCCTGTTTTAGAATCAACTGCTAATGGTTGGCAAAAACGGAATCCGTTAGATAAAGCTATATCGGGTTTAAACTTCCACATAATAGCATCGGTAATCAAATTATCCATAGGTGTTTCCATTACAAAGTAACGCACCAAAGGCGTTTTACTTGTACCAATTACTCTTTGCAATTCTGTTTTAAATGGTTCGTAAGCTTTATCAACTAAGGATTGTACTTCTTTATTAGCTGGATATTTTACAGGATCAACATCTAATAATTGATAATGAGAGCTTTCTAATTTCCCATCTTTTATTATTAAATCTAACCTACCAAGAAAAGAACCAAAGGCACCGCACTCCACTACCTTACAATACTTTCCTTGAATGGGCTCTCTTACCCGTTCGTGCGTATCGGCTCCTAAAATAAAATCAACCCCTTGCGTTACTGGATTGTTTGCCAAACCCACTTGTTGTGCTAAACCCATGTGTGTGGCAACTAAAATAACGGCACAACCTTCTACTTCTTTTAAATACTTTGTGTATTTAGCAATTGTTGCATCTGCATGCTCAAAACGTAAGCCTTCGCTATAGGCAGGCGATTGACGTTTAGGAATTAAATGATCTGTATAACCAATAATGCCAATTTTAATCCCTCCAATATATTTTACCCAATAGGGTTGATACACTAATTGATTGTTATCCTCATCGTTTGTTTTATGAAACATATTGGCACAAATTTTTGCTGCATTAGCATGCCCCATATCGTACAACATTTTTTTCTTTTTGTAAACAACTTCCCAATTTCCAGGGAGCATTAAATCATATCCCAACTTATTAAAAATAGGAATTAAGGCTTCTCCTTCGGTTAATGAGGCAACCGCATGACCGTGAAAAAAATCGCCCCCGTCATATAAAATAGTATTGTTCAGGTTTTCTTTTTTTAACGTATCAATCATAGTTTTTAATACAGCCAACCCACCTCGCTTTTTATAAACAGCTTGATTGTTTTCCCAAAAAAATTCATCGTGCGTATTTAATTGCGAATGAATATCAGTTGTAATTAAAACAGTAATTTTTTGAGAAGCAGATTCAATTATTGAATCTGTTTGTTCTGTTTCTGACAAGCCCGCTGAAGCAGCTAAACTAGTTACTGGATTTAACACGGCAGCTAAACCCACTAATGCCGACTTCTTTAAAAAATCGCGACGGTTGTTTTGTTTATGCTCTGTATTCAATTTATTTTTTTTCATTATTGAGACTTGCTAATTTATCCTTAATTTTTTTGAACGGTCCGTACTTATGTTGTACTTCATCAAAGCCATCAACATAAGGTCCAAAGGGATGATCAAACGGTTTTTCGTTAATCTTTGGCCAGTCTTTACTAATATTTTTTTTAGGGCGTGGTTGAGAATTGACAAAAGCCGAAACATCCCAAGCTTCTTCATCGCTTAATTGAGCACTATTATGCGAAGCACCTTGAGGCATATTATATTTTACAAACTTAGCGAAGTTTGATAAACGATATAAGCCCGCGCCATCATTATAACTTTGGTTGCCCCATAAAGGTGGATAAGTAAATTCTGTTTTATCACCATTCATTTGTCCGCCGCCATTTGCCTGATGACAAGATTGACATTTTTCGGAATAAACTTTTTGTCCATTATCAGCATTAGCTGCTCTATCTAAAAAAGCTAACTCTTTTAATCCTGAACCTGCCGATTTTTGTCCTTTAGGTACGTCTTTACCTAACCAATAAATATAGGCAACAATCGCTTTCATTTCTTTAGAAGTGGTATCAATGGCTTTTTCATTTAAACTACGTTCAAAACAATCGTTTACACGTTTAAAAATATTTTCTATTCCTCCTGAACGAGCACGGTATTTTGGATAAGTAGAAGCAACTGAACTATAATTATTACCATATACCTTTGTACCACCCTCTAAATGGCAGTTTTGGCAATTCATACTATTTGTATTATTCTTAAATATTTTACCGCTTGGTCCATAATACAAAGCTGTGTGAACAATTAAATCTCTACCATACAATATTGTTTCTTTTTCTGAAGCTGAAAGTGTTGATTCATTTGGTACCGTCCAATAATGTGTTGTATCAATATGTTTTAAAGCCTCTTGTTTAGCAGCATCTGTAAAAAGCCCATTTGAATCGGGTTGATTTTTTAAGCTTGTATTTTCTTCGCTTAGACAATAGTTGGGTAAATACTTATATAACAGAACTACTAATACCAAAATAATAAATATCAATGCAATAATTACATTAATTAGTTTAGAAATAATTTCTGGGTAATTATGTTTATGGTTGTTTTGTTCTTGTTCCATAACAAATTAGTGAGGTAGTTTGTCTTTTAGTAATCCATACACCCAAGTGCCTGCTAAAGCACTTAAAAAGGTAATAATAATAACTGTAAAACCACTTCCTATTTGTGCAAATAATGGTCCTGGGCATGCACCAGTAATAGCCCAACCAATACCAAATAATAAGCCACCAATAATTTGACCTTTATTAAATGTTTTTTTAACGATAACAACTTTTTCGCCATCTAATGTTTTTAGGTTATATTTTTTAATACTAAATACCGAAATAATACCAACTACCACCGCCGTGCCAATTACCCCATACATGTGAAACGATTGAAAACGAAACATTTCTTGTATTCTAAACCAACTTACTATTTCGGCTTTTACAAACACAATGCCAAATAGCATTCCTATAAAAGCATATACCAAATTGGCCGCAAAAGGTTTTTTAATTTCTGAATTATTGATGCACGCTTGCGAATCAAATTCATCATTTATATTTTTTTCAATCATGGTTATACTATTATAAATTCAACAAATAAGGTAACACTAGCCAGGTCATGACTATTCCACCTACCATAAAACAAATTGTAGCAATAAGAGAGGGTAGTTGCAAATTAGATAAACCCATAATGGCATGGCCACTTGTGCAACCCCCAGCATAGCGAGTACCAAAGCCAACTAAAAAACCGCCTACTACTATAAATATAAAACCACGAAGCGTTAGCAAACTACTCCAACTAAAAATGTCGGTTGGCAATAAATGTTCAAAATCTTTTACATTGTGTGATGCTAAAGCTTGTTTGGTACTCTCTGCAATAACCATTGGGTTTGGATTGGTTAATACGTAAGTAGCAATAACGCCACCAATGGCAACTCCGCCCACAAAAAACAAGTTCCAAGATTCTTTTTTCCAATCGTACTTAAAAAAAGGAATATTAGCAGGCAAGCACGCTGCACAAATGTGCCGTAAGGAAGAGGAAATACCAAAAGATTTATTTCCAATTAACAGTAAGGCTGGAACCGTTAATCCAATGAGTACACCAGCTATATACCAAGGCCAAGGTTGTTTTATTATTTCTATCATATTATTAAAAAATATTTTTATTTACTTAGCATTACAAAAGCGCTCCAAAAAAAAGGTTCTTTGTATTTAATTTTTAATTGTTTTATGGCATCGGCAAAGGCTTGTTGTTTGTTGCCGCTTTTTGCATAGTTGGTATAAAACAATGTCATTAATTGCATGGTGGCCTCATCGCTTACACTCCATAAACTCATAATAATACTTTTTGCGCCCGCAATTAAAAAAGCGCGTTGTAAGCCATATACACCCTCGCCTTGTTTTACGGCCCCTAAGCCTGTTTCGCAAGCGCTTAATACTACTAAATCTGTTTTATCTAAATTTAAACTCATGGCTTCGTATGCAGTTAAAATACCATTTTCGGTATTTGCTGCTGAACGATAATTTTCATCAAATACGTTATCGCAATTAGCAAGCAACACCCCACTTCGTAATAATGGGTTTTCTTTAGCAGCGCTAACATCAATGCCTAAAACTTTACTGGTTTCCATTTGGCTTAAATCGGCCAAAAAATAACCATGCGTAGCAATGTGTAAAATACTTGGGCTACTTATTTTTTTAACTTCGGCTTCGGTAGCATTAGTACCAAACAAAGCAGTGGTTTTAACTTTATAGGTGCTTAATAGTTTACTAATATTTTTAACCTCGGCTTCTGTGCCTGGTAATTGTGCAATTGCGCCACTTTTACCATAGGTAGGGTTACCAATTAAAAAAGCCGTTGTAGGTTTTGTTGATAAATTTTCGGTTTGTTTTACATCAATAATATCTTTGGTATTGCCCACAAATTGTATATTATATTTATCTACTAAATATTTTTTTGTTGCGTCTTTTAAAGCATTAATACTTAATTGGTGGTAGGCACCATCTAACGATAAATATAGTTTTGTAATACCTGTTAATTGTTCATCTATGGGTTTCCAGGTTGAAAAATAAGCTTCGTTTTCAGGCTTTTGGTCAATTGTTTTTTCTCTAAAAAGTGTAATTGCTTTATTAATTGTATCGGCATTGCCAATGGTTATTAATTTTAAACTAGTAGGTTTTATTATTAGTGCAACATACGTGCCTGTATTTGTAAACCCATTTTTATATGTGTTTAATTGTAAAATTTCAATAGCGGCTTCGTTAGCTTTTAATTGTTTTTGAATAGCCTCGTTACTTATAATTGTATTTTCGGTTTCATCTTTAAACAAGGCACTTTTTTGCGATAATTCTCGTTCAAAATTATTGGCTTTAATTTTTAAGCTATCAATATTTATTTTTTCTTGTGTTTGTTCTTCTTTAGTTAATTGGTAGGCTTGGTTTAAATTTTCTTTTGCTTCTAACCATTTATTATAGGTTGCTTTTAAATCCTCATCGGTACTAGCGGCAATTATGTTTCTAATTTTTGAAGAATTGTTTAGCAAAAAGCCCTTTGTATTTATTAAGGTAGTGTATAATTGGCTTACTAAGTTTTCATCAATTGATTCATCGGTTAATATATAATTAGCAATTGCAAATGAGTAAAAACGTTGTAGGCGTGTGTTTGTTTTTTCCCAATACAACGTTTTTTCGTTATCGTTTAGCGAATTAAAAAAAGTGTTTATGTAATTTAAAGTATTATCAATTACAGTTTTGTAGTTTACTTTTGCTTCGCTTATTTTATTAAATTCCCATTGCGCCAATGCTAAATCTTCAAGTGCCTGAATATAATTAGGGTGAGTTTCGCCATAAATTTCTTTTTTCTTTTCAACTACTGTATAAAGTAATTCGCAGGCCATTGCGGGGTGCGAATTAAAACGATGATAGTTGGCTAGCTCTTGTTGAATAGCTAACGTGGCAGGATTATTTTCTCCTAATTTTCGTTTATCAATATCGTACGCACTTTGTAATAAACTTTCTACTTCTGCGGTTTTACCCATTTCCATATACAATTGGGCTAAGCCTTTTTTTAAGTGAGCCAAATCGGGGTGTTTACCTAATTTATTTTCTTTTACTTCAATGGCTTTTAAATAAAGTTCTTCACTCTCTTTATATTTTTTTTCAAAACGGTAAATGTTTGCTAAGTTAATTTGTAGTTTAATAAAATTACTTTGGTTTTCTTTTAAAATTTTAGCGGCCTCCATAATACTTGTATTCATATATGTTTCGGCATCTTTTAGTTTATTCATATCTAAATACGTCATCGCTAAATTATTATTTACCAAAGCCTTTGCCAAATTATCATTAGCTGTGTTTGCTAGCGCTAAGGCCTTTTTAAATTGCTCTTCGGCAAGGGTATAATTACTTGTTTCTTTATAAAAAACAGCATTGTTGTTTACGGCTACAATGTACATTCCTTTATTTTCGATATTTTCGCGTAAGGTAAGAGCTTGTTCGTTAAACGGTTTTGCTTTTGTATAGCGGCCTTTTGATTGGTATAATAAACCCAAATCGCTAATTACTTGTGAGTAATTAAGGGTGTTAGTTTTATTTACACCTTCGTACAATGTTTTTGCTTGTAAAAAACTCTTTTCTGCTAAATAATATTTATTTAATACCATTAGCGCTTCACCATTTTTTAAACATGAATAGGCATCATCTTCAATTGTTACGCCATCACCTGTTAATCTTTTAGTGCTATTTAGTAGGGTATTGTTATTTGCATTTCCTTTTTCATCGGCTTCAAACAAACCACTATTATCTAAAAACGAAATGGCATAATTGAAATTACTTTCGTCGTACTCTTTTTGCTTTTTTTCGAGTTTACCTGTGGTTTTGTCTTTTATTTTTCTGTTGGTATTATCAAAAAAATCTTCCAATTTGGTTTGAGAATTAATGGTTGTAGTTATAAAATACAACACAAAAAACAAATTAAGTTTACTATACATACTATGGTATTAAAATTTACTGTAAAAGTGGTAGATAAGCTTTAAAAACAAAACTTTTACTTATATAAATTTTTAATTATATTTAGTTTTTATTTTAATATTTATGCGTATAATTTTATTATCAGTTTTATGTTGCGTTGGAATAACTATACACGCACAAGATACCGTTAAGGTGGCTAGTAATTTAACCCTCGACCAACAAGCCGAGTTAGATTACAACAATGGATTAACAGCTTTACATAAAAACGAATGTGCCACTGCCGTAGATTTATTTACAAAAGCCATTACAGCAAAGCCAACGTTTGATAAAGCGTTAAGTAACCGCGCTATTGCTTATACACACTTAAAAAAACATACCGAAGCCGTTACAGATATAAATCAAGCTATAAAACTTAATAGCCAAAACCCCGAAACTTATTTTAATAAAGGCTTAATTTACTTTGATATGAATTTAAAAGATAGCGCAAATGTAGCCTTAGATAATTGCCTAAAGCTAAATCCATCTCACGCCGAAGCCTCGTACTACAAAGGCTTATTATTATATGAAACAAAAGAATTTGATAAAGCCATAGAGTTTTATACCAAAGCCATTACATCAAATCCAAATTACACCTACGCTTATAATGATAGAGCAAGCGCCAAACGTGCAAAACAAGATTACCCTGGCGCAATTGCCGATTACGAAAAAGCGTTAACTATTGATAATAGCCTTGTATTTATACACAACAATTTAGGCTCGGCCTA
This sequence comes from Bacteroidota bacterium, assembly GCA_025363015.1. Classification (GTDB taxonomy): domain Bacteria; phylum Bacteroidota; class Bacteroidia; order B-17B0; family Aurantibacillaceae; genus Aurantibacillus. Next base: position 11,481 of record JANYEQ010000135.1, on the reverse strand, counting down.
TCGCTTAAATAAAAATTACGACAAAGCTGTTAATGCTTACAGCAAAGCCTTGCAGGCAAATCCAGCTTATTTAATAGCTTTAATAAATCGTGGGTCGGCTAATTTTGAAAACAATAATTTAAAAGCAGCACAAGCCGACTTTGAAGAAGTATTAAAAAAACAACCTAATAATTCTTCGGCCTACAATAACTTAGCTTCCATCGCTATTAAAAATAAAGAATATACCAAAGGTAAAAATATGGCTACAAAGGCTATTGAGCACGATGCTAAAAATGGTCCCGCTTATTATAACCGTGGTATTGCCAAACAAATGTTGCGCGAAGAAGAGGGCTGTTGCGCCGATTGGAAAAAAGCCTTAGAATTAGGCGTAGAAAGTGCTAAATCATTTATTAACGCCTCGTGCATTGATTAAAAATATTAAAATGAAAAAAATATACTTACTAACGTTTTGCAGCTTTGCATTTACATTATTTTCTCAAACAGTAGAATTTGAAAAAGATAATTTCCCTTCTAAAAAAGAGGAATTAAAAATTGCCCGCAAGCAATTAGATGTGGGCATAGAGTTTTACGGCCAAGCTCGTGAAGAATTTAATGATTTTAAAAAACAATTTATATCTACTACCAAACATTTACCCATCAGTCATCACGATTATAGAGGTAGTGGCATTACTAATTTTAGAAATGCATTAGCACCTTTAAATACTGCCAATAACTTTAACCCCAACAATGCTCGCTTAAATTATATGTTAGGCATGGTTTGGTTTGTAACCGAACCAAGCAACCCCTTAACCCTAAAACATTTTGAACAAGCATATGCCCTAGATAAAAAAGTAGAAGCGGATATTTGCTACTGGTTAGCCTGGACATACCAATTTAATGTAAGATGGGATGAAGCCATTGCAAAATATAACGAGTACTTAGTTTTTTTAAACTTAAAAGCCAAAAATAATGTTACTGAAATTGAAGACATAAATAAAAAAATTAGCGAATGCCAAAATGGCAAACTCTTTTCGGCAAATCCTGAGCGTGTTTTTGTAGATAATTTAGGGTCGGCAATTAATACGCCTTACCCCGAGTATGGCGCTGCTATTACCGCCGACGAAGAAACCATAATGTTTACTGCGCGCCGAGATAATACTATGGGCGGAAAAAAAGATGAAGGTGATAATAAATACTTTGAAGATGTTTACATATCCACCAAACTAAATGGTAAATGGCAACCTTCAAAGCCTTTAAGCAAAAACGTAAATACCGAAAGCCACGATGCCGTTGCTGGCTTATCCTTAGATGGTTCTAAACTTTTTATTTATCGTGATTTAGCCAAAGATGGTGGCGATTTGTACGAAACTACTTTATTTGGTACCGATTGGGAACCCCCTATTCATTTAAATAAAAACATTAATACCAAATATCATGAAAATACTGCAAGTTTAAGTTACGATGGCAGGCAATTATATTTTGTTACAAATAAAGATGCCGGCATTGGCGAAGGTGATATTTATGTGTGCGAATTAGATGCTAAAGGCGAATGGGGGCCTGCAAAAAATATTGGTGCCGATATAAATACAAAGTATGGCGAAGATGGCGTATATGTTCACCCCGATGGTAAAACTATGTATTTTAGTAGTAAAGGGCATAACAGTATGGGTGGTTACGATATTTTTAAATCAGAATTTAATAATGGCAAATGGGGTAAGCCTGTAAATTTGGGCTACCCAATTAACGGCCCCGATGATGATGTGTTTTTTGTAGTAGCCGGTAGCGGAAGCCGAGGTTATTTTGCATCTGCAAAACAAGGTGGTTTTGGCGACCAAGACCTTTACCGTATTACATTTTTAGGCCCCGAAAAACAACCGCTATTAAATACACAAGACCAACTATTAGCAATGATTGCCAATCCTGTAAGCAATTTAAAAACCGAAAATATAGTAGAAGTAAAAGTTGCAAAACTTACCATTTTAAAAGGTGTAGTGACTGATGCAAAAACTACTAAACCTTTAGAAGCCAGTATTGATTTAATTGATAACGATAAAAATATAATATTGGCTACTTTTAAATCTAATAGTAGTACAGGTAAATATTTAGTTACCTTACCAAGCGGTAAAAACTATGGTATTGCTGTAAAACGCGATGGATATTTATTTCATTCAGAAAATTTTAATTTACCTGATAATGCCGACTTTCAGGAATTTAATAAAGATGTAGCGTTAAAAAAAATAGAAATTGGAAGCACCATTGTGTTACGTAATATCTTTTTTGATTTTGATAAAGCGACTATTAGACCAGAATCGGCAAATGAGTTAGAGCGTTTAATTAAATTATTAAACGATAACCCAACTTTAAAAATAGAGTTAGGAAGCCATACAGATAGTAAGGGCTCTGACGATTATAATTTAAAATTAAGTGATAATCGCTCAAAATCGGTGGTAGATTATTTAATTACTAAAGGCATCAATGCAGGGCGTTTGGTAGCAAAAGGCTACGGCGAAACAAAACCTATAGATACAAACGATTCAGACGATGGTAGGCAAAATAATCGCCGCACGGAATTTAAAATTTTAGAGAAGTAACTAAGTGTTAAAGGATAAAAAAGATACAGTAAGTATTAAAAAAAAATATTAATTTAATTTAGCGGGCACTACTAAATCAAACTTTGGTATTTGTACTTTAAATATTTTATTAGTTACTAATTCTTGCATTTCATAATGGCCTTTCATATAACCTATTTCGCTTACTAAATTGCAACCACTATTATAGGTAAATTTTTGATTAGGTTCTAAAATAGGCATTTCACCTACAACGCCTTCACCATCCACAAAGCGTGTTTCGTTACCGCTATCAAAAATTTCCCAATGGCGTTTTAAAAGTTGTACGGTATAATCGCCTTTATTTTCAATAGTAATATAATACACAAAAAAATAATGATTTTCTTTAGGAATACTTTGTTGCCAAAAGTATTTTGTTTGTACCGAAATTTCAATATTATTTGTTGTAATTTTAAACATATAAAATTAAATTAATCTGCGTTATGTGGTACGCTATCGTGTATAAATCCTCTTAAAACAACTATTACCATAGCTCCTACAGTTTGTTCAGCAATTTGCCACAGGCAATCTACTAACAAATGCTGCATGCTTAAATGCTTTGTTAACGAAATATTTACAACCGTTGCAATCATAAATAACGAAAAGCCTGCAATTACACCGCATAGTAAACCTCGCATAAATACACTACGAATACTACGCATTATTTGCGATTCGAATAACAAATAAATACCTGCTCCAAAAATTAAATAGGTAAGGGCGGCAAACATTACAAACCAAGTTATTGGGAATTTAATACGTTTAAAATCGTTTAAAAATACGCCATGCCAAATGTAAAATAATATAAACATTACAAGTGCGCAGGCAATCCAAGAAATAAAAAACCTAATGTTTAGTTTCATAAAAGTAACTAATACTTTACATTACAAATATATTAATTAAATTAATCGATTTTACAACAATTTCTCTAAAAAATTTAGGTAAAAAATTTAAAATATTTACATTTTAATGCACACATTTTTAGGTTCCGTAAAAAAATCTAAAGCCTCAAAACCACCCTCTCTACCCACACCACTGGCTTTTACACCACCAAATGGTGTTCTTAAATCGCGTAGTAACCAACAGTTTACCCACACAATGCCTGCGTGTAAATTATTGGCCATTTGGTGCGAACGGGTTAAATTTTCTGTCCATAAAATACTTGCTAAGCCATACTGTGTGCTATTTGCCATCGTTAATACTTCTTCTTCAGTATCAAATGGGCTAATGGTAACTACTGGGCCAAAAATTTCTTCTTGGTTGGTTCGGCAATCATAACTAAGTCCTTCAATAATGGTTGGCGCAATATAATAGCCGTTTTTATTTTGGTCTGTTAAATTTATTTGAGTACCGCCACATAAAATTTTTCCACCTTCGGTTTTTGCTAATTCAATATAACTTAATATTTTTTGTTGATGTTGTTGCGATACAATGGCACCTATTTTTGTTTTTTCATCTAAAGGATTACCAACCGTTAACTCTTTAGTTTTAGCAACAAAATCAGTTTTAAATTTTTCGTAAATTTTTCGTTCAATAAAAATTCGAGAGCCACATAAACATATTTGCCCCTGGTTAGCAAACGAGGATTGAATAGTTGTAGCCAACATTTTATCATAATTACAATCGGCAAAAATAATATTGGCATTTTTTCCACCCAGCTCTAACGATAATTTTTTAAACATAGGTGCGGCAATGCTAGCTATGTGTTTACCAGTAGCTGTACCGCCAGTAAATGAAATTAATGGAATGTTTTTGTGGCTTACAATGGCATTACCCACTTTAGCCCCTAAACCATGCACAATGTTTAAAACACCTGCAGGTAAGCCTGCCTCAATACATATTTCAGAAAGTAAAAAGGCAGTCATGGGAGTAATTTCACTAGGCTTAGCTATTACTGTACAGCCCGCAGCAAGGGCAGGGGCTATTTTCCATGTAAATAAATACAAAGGTAAATTCCAAGGGCTAATACATCCTGCAACACCAACAGGCTGACGAAGTGTGTAATTAATTGCAGTTTCTTCCATACTATGCGCTTGTGAGGCATAGTGTAAAATGCCGGTTCCATAAAAATGAAAATTGGCAGCGGCACGAGGAATATCTACCATTTTAGCTAATTTTAAAGGTTTTCCATTGTCTATGCTTTCAGCCAAAGCTAGTTTATCTAAATTTTTTTCGATTAAAGATGCTATTTTTAAAAGGTAAATCGAACGTTTTTCTTTTGGAGTAATACTCCACTCCTTAAAGGCATTTTTAGCAGATTGATACGCTAATTCTACATCTTGCTCGTTACTATCTGGTATTAGAGAATATATTTCGCCTGTTGCAGGATTATAATTATCTAAATATGTTTTTAAAGTTGGTTCAACTAACTCTCCGTTTATATAATTTTTTATGTATTGCATATTTTATTAATAAAAAATAAAATTAGTAAAAATACTTCATAAAAAAAGCTACTCTAACCTGAGTAGCTTTTTTTTAATAGTAGAGGATGAGTGTTATTGTTTAATAAGCGTTACATGGCCTACGTAATTTTTTTTGTTTCCTTGCAGGTCGGTAATAAATATTTTATAGATGTACACATCATCTTTAGCCACTTGGGTGCTACCTTTAATTTTACCATCCCAACCTTTTTTAAAGCTGTTAGATGAGAAGATTAACTCGCCCCAACGATCAAAAATTTCCATTTTATACTTATCTTCATTTATTCCAAATCCTTTGGGCTGAAACACATCGTTTACACCATTCTCATCAGGGGTAAAAGCATTGGGGATATATACACCCATTTCAGGGTTAATCTCAATCATGTGCATTGCCGTATCGCTACACCCTTTGGCATTTATTGCCACTAAATATACATTGTATTGCCCCACTGCATCATAAGTATGGTTTGGGTGGGTAATGCCCGAGGTGTTGCTTAAGGAAGCATAATCACCAAAATTCCATACATACGAAGTCGCTCCAATGGATTGATTGGTAAAAGATATTACGGGCTCAAACAAGCCTATATTTTGTGGATTAGGCACAAACTCAGCTATGGGTACAGCATATACTTGTACTATTCTTGGTGCCTTTATGGTTTGCGTACAACCAAAACTATTAGTAGCCACTGCTAATACCGAGTAAATACCAGGCTGGGTATATACCACTCCTTTTGGATTACCATAGCCTGTATATTCATCAACACCAACATTCCAATAATACGTATCGCCACTGGCATTGTAATTTGTACTGGTAGATATTGCCTGAAAAGTTACACCCAATGGCGCACAGCCTTTTATACTATCGGGCACAAATTTAAACTGTGGGCTTGGATTTACATATATTGTAAAGTAAGCCTTAGCATTTGGTATCGTACAACCATCGCTTACTATTACTGAGTAAGTATTTGGATTAGTAATGTAATTTGCGGTTACTGTATTATTTGCTACACTTGTAATATTCGACCAATTATACGTATAAGGTCCGCCATTACCTTGGCTGGTAATAGTAGGTGTTAAAATGGCTGTTTTGGTATCGCACAAGGTAAAGGTAGTACCCGTGGCTAATAATTGAGGGTTTACGTTTACAATAATGTTGTTTGGTCCATTGGCACAACCATTGGCATCTGTTAGCGTTACCGTGTACTGCACAGTAGCCGTTAAGGTACTAATACTTACAATGCCATTTGAGGTGGTAGAAGAGGTACTCACTCCTGTAGTTAAATTGGTTAAGGTATAGCTGTAAGGCACAGTACCACCACTACCTTGCCCATATACATTGGCATTAGCGCCATAGCAAATAGTTTGAGGTGGAGATTGGTTTAATACTAATACCGGAGGTTGGGTAATGGTAATAGCTGTATAGGTATTACACCCATTGCCATCGGTTACAGTTGCACTATACGCGGCTGCACCTATACCACTAATTACTGCCGTAGTTAAGCCGCTTGGGTTCCAATTATAAGTAAATGGCCCCACCCCACTTGCCGTTAACGAAGCACTACCCGTTGACTGCCCAAAACAATTTGGAGTGGTAAAGGCTGCCACTACTGTTGGTAAAGCAGGGGCAGGTATAGATACAGAGGCTTGTAACACACAACCTTTATTATCAGTAGTGGTTAATACCCAATTAGCAGCTGCTAAATTAGTAGCACTGTTACTTAATTGTGGGCCAGGTGTATTCCAACTATAGTTATAAGGACTTGTACCGCCTGTTATCACTACTACCGCCGTACCATTTGCATTACCACACGTTGCCGCTGTAGTATTGCTACTTACTATGCTTAATGGTGTTGGTTGGGTAATGGTGTAAACACTATTAGTAGCGCAACCTTTGTTATCTAAAATAGATAGATTATATGTTCCTGCTGGTAAATTTGTTATTACTGGATTACTTGGCTGAGCCGGGCTCCAGGTAATACTATAGGTAGGTGTACCACCCGTAATACTGGTATTTATTATGCCATTACTACCTCCATTACAGTTTACATTTTGTACAGTATTGGTAGTTATTATTAATGGGTTTGGAGTAGATATTGTTACCGTACTTGTCGTTGGGCAATTATTTACATCTTTTACCACTACGGTATATGTTCCTGGGTTAGCATTGGTCAGGGTGGCTGTTATGTTTCCTGTAGGTGTCCAGCTATATGTATAACCCGGATTACCACCATTTGCTAATACCGTCGCCATTCCATTTGCCGAACCACTACAACTTACATTGGTAAAGCCTCCTATGGCACTTACTACTTGTGTGGGTTGAACAATACTTACCGTGCCTACAGTGATACAATTAGCAGCATCGGTGACAGTTATGCTGTGTAAACCATTTGGCAAATTGTTTACTGCCGTTACCGTTTGGTTTAAGTAACTCCATAAATAACTTAAAGTACTAGCACCTGTTGCTGTTACCGTAGCACCACCATTGGCTTGCCCATAACATATTACCGATGTGCTTATTAAACTGGTAATAGTAGGGCCTGCAATATTATTTATACCTGCAATGGCATCTTGTTTACAACCATTGGCATCGGTTACTACTACCGTATAAGCACCCGCTACTACGTTGGTAATATTGTTATTAATAAAAGTTGGATTCGATGTCCACTGATAGGTATAACCTCCTGCACCACCACCTACTGCTACTGATGCACTACCGTTTGATTGATTACAATTGGTAAACACAATGTTATTTATTGTAGCTGTTAGGGCTGGTGGTTGGCTAATGTTTAAAGTTTTAGTTAACGTACATCCATTACCATCTGTTAGGGTTACGGTGTGTATTTGTGGTGCGCTTAAGTTGGTTGGGGTTTGTACTACTTGCAAACCTGGTTGCCACAATATAGCTGGTATGCCTGTACCGCCTGCATAGTTTACATTACCTATGCCATTGTTTAAACCATTACAAGTTACGTTAGTACCTGTAACAATGGCTGTTAAACCTGAGGGTTGGGTAATGTTTGCCACTGCTGTTGCTGTACAGCTTTTAGTATCGGTTACGGTGATGGTATAATTACCCGCCGTTAAACTCGTACTCGTTGCTGCCGTTTGGCCATTACTCCATAAATAACTATAGCCTGGGGTGCCACCTGTAGGACTACTGGTAGCAAAACCATTATTACCTCCACTACAACTTACATTGCCTGTAGCTGTAATACCAACCGTTAATACCGGGGGTTGGGTTACTGTAAATACAACAGTAGCGGTACACGAATTTTGATCGGTAGCCAACATCGTATAGGTAGCAGCACTTAAATTACTTACATTTTGTGTGGTTAATGGCGAGGCGCCTCCTGTATAATAATAAGAAATAACCCCTACCGCATTGCTTGTTGTGGCTGCGGCTAAACCATTGTTTGCATTAAAACACGTTAAGTTAGTACTGCTTACACTAGCCAACATTTGTGCTGGATTAGCTAAGGTGACGGTACCTTGTTTGGTACAGCCTTTATTATCGGTTACGGTTACAATGTAATTTCCTGGACCCATACCGCTTGGGGTAGAAGTTGTGCCTCCTGCTCCTGGTGCTGGTAACCAAGCGTAAGTATAAGGGGCTGTGCCACCTAACACACCTGCATTTGCAGTACCATTGGTAGCATTAAAACATTTTGGATTGATACCACTTACTGTTACTGTTAAGGTTAAAGGTTGGGTAATGGCAACACTCACCGAAGCTATACATCCTGCTGCATCCGTTACCGAAGCGGTATAAACACCTGCTAATAAATTAGTCGCCGTACCTGTATTTTGACCATTGCTCCAATTATATACCGGAAAACCTGGGCCTGGTGTACCGCCTGATATTTGTGCCACCGCAGCGCCATTGCTTCCACCATTACAACTGACATTGGTTTGGCTGGTAATAGATATGCTTGGACCCGATGCATTGGGTACGGTTGCTGCCGATACATATATACAATTATTGTTATCTTTTACTTGTATGGTATACGTACCCGCAAATACGTTTGATAAGTTGGAAGCGTTTGAACCTGTACTCCAAGTATAGGTATATGGCCCTGTGCCACCTGTTACGGTAGATGTTATAGAACCATTAGACTGGTTACATGCCGCCGTGGTAGTACTTGTGTTTATAGTTACTGAGCTGGGTTGGGTAATGCTTACTGTTTTTGTTGCCACACAACCATTCGCATCGGTGGCTTGGCAAGTATAAAGGCCTGCTGTTAAACCCGAAGCCACATTGGTAGTAGCCCCACCTGCTGCCCATAAATATGTAAAGCCTGGGGTTCCGCCGCCTAATATGGTGGCCGTTGCACTCCCTGTTGCGGTATTAAAACACGTAGCTGGACTGCCTACTAATTGTAAATTAATGGCACCTGGTTGGGTAATAGTGGCTATTGTACTTGATTTACAACCATAAAAATCAGTTACAAATACGGTATAGCTACCGGGTGCTAATCCTGTTACGGTTTGTAAGTTAGAGCCTGTACTCCATGTATAGGTTAATGGCGATGTGCCTCCTACCATATTAGCAGTAATGCTTCCATTGGCTGCACCAAAGCAAGTTACATTACTTACATTAGATACAACGGCCGTGCCGCTTAGCGAAGCGCTTACTGTTACTACGCCTGTTTGTACACAGTTTTTAGTGTCTTTTACGGTTACGGTATAGTTTCCGGCTATTACACCCGAGGTTTGTGGACCTGTACCACCACTTGGTGACCAACTATAGGTATATATTGGGGTGCCTCCTGTAGCAGTTACGCTAGCATTTCCATTAGGAGCACTACAGTTGGCATTGTTACTACTTAAGTTTAAGGCTATTACTGGGGGTTGGGTTACCGCAACCGTTTGGCTTAAACTACAGCCTTTATTATCTATTACTGTAATGTTATAAGCGCCTGCACTTATAGCGGTTGTAAATACATTACTAGCCTGGTTAGGCCCTGCATTTAAATTGTATTGGTAAGGCAGGCTACCACCATTAGCGGTAGCTGTTATTGTACCGTTAGTGCCTCCAAAACAAAAGGGTTGGTTACTACTTACGCTTAGGGTTAAGGCACTGGGTTGGGTGATTGTTGTCGTTACTGTGGTTACACAACCCGCCGCATCTTGTACGTTTACGGTATAGGCTTGGGCGGTTAGGTTTATAAATTGACCTGTACCGCTTAGTGCATTACCTGGGGTTAAGGTATAACTATAACCTGGGGTGCCTCCACTTGTGCTTATACTAAAGCTACCATTGGTTCCTCCAAAACAACTGACGTTACTTTGGGTGGCAATAGCCGAACTTGGACTGCCCGTGTTGCCTATTACAAAGTTTACGGTTAGGGTACATGAGTTCGCATCTTTTATCACCACACTTTTTGGTCCTGCTGTCATACCTACCTGTATGTTTCCAGCACTAAATGGACCTGCATTAAACGAATATTGATAGCCTGGTGATCCTCCCGATACTGCCGTTACTGTTGCGCTTCCGTTTGAATTACCACATGCCGCATTAGTAACAAGTATAGTGGCTGTTGTTGGTCCTGCTACGGTAGGTATATTTACCGTGGTAGAATAGGTACAGCCTGCTACATCTATTACTGTCACTGTATGTGGTCCTGCAGCTAAGTTATTGGTAGTAACTCCTGTACTTACTCCGTTTACACTATAACTATAAGCCGGTGTCCCTCCCGTTACTCCCGTTATTCCCAACACTCCCGTGTTACCTACACAAGCAGTAGGTGAAGTCGTAAAGGATAGGGCGGTTATTGGTGGGGTATTTACAATGGTTACTGTTTTGGTGAATAAACATCCGTTTACATCTTTTACACCTATGGTGTACGTTCCTGCTGATAAGCCTGTTAAGGGCGGACTTACAGAGTAAACTCCTGCATTAATATTGTATGAATATGTTGGACTACCGCCTGTTACTGCTCCTAAATTTATGGAACCGTTTGAATTACCACACGTTGCATTTACAAAGGTTGTCGCCAGTGCCGTTATGCCTGGCGAATTTGCAACTACAACAGGGGTAAAAAAGGTACAGCCAAAGTTATTAGTCATCCCTATGGTATAAGTCCCTGCAGATAATCCTGTTGCTGTTTGAGAGGCTATAGCCGACCCATTTAACGAAAAACTTGAAGCCGTTTGGCCTGCTGGAGATGTATTGTTTATAATTATACTGCCATTTGAATTACCACAGTTTGCATTTATTGGTGTACCTGTTAAACTAGGCATAGGGTTTACAACCACTACCGAAGTCGTAAAGCTTGTACACCCCCCATTCGTTACTGTATGTGTTACCGTATACGTTCCTGCAGCCGAAAAACTACCCGAATAGTTGGCCGTATTACCTACACCTGGAGATCCAACCACTGGATTAAAACTATAACTGTGAACACCTACTCCACTCATCGCATTAAAATTAAATAAATTACCCGTTAAACATTGTGTCGATATAGGAATAATGAAGGAAG
>JANYEQ010000067.1 GCA_025363015.1 Bacteroidota bacterium | reverse complement strand
TGCCCACTGCGCACTGTTAAACCTGTAATGGCTTGGTTGTATGGCAAGGGCGTGGTGTTAGGCGGGTAAATTGGTGGTTGTTGGTTACAATTGTAACTAGGTGGGGCAGGGGTTGTAAACTCGGCAATGTTGCCATAAGTGCCATTAAAATTAGTACCAAAACCTTTTACACGGCATTCGTAGGTTTTATTAGCTTCTAAATTATCTATTAATACACTACTGGTGCTGGTGCTGTAAGGAAACCAATTGGGCGTATTTTTTTTGCGTACCTCTAATTGGTAGGTGTTATAAGCATTTTGTAACTGCCAGTAAGCCTTGCCAGTGGTATAATCTATGCCTTCGGCTTGTAAATTAATAGTTGGAGGGGTAGGTGTAGTAAAGTTTACTATGTTGCTGTAATTACCATTAATAGCATTACCAAATCCTTTTACACGGCACTCGTATGTTGTATTAGGTTGTAAATTAGTTAAAGGTAGGTTATTAATGGTAGTAGTATAAGTTGTCCAATCGGCTGTGTTTGCCTCACGCACATCTAATTGGTAGCTGTTGTAAAAATTTTGTAAGGTCCATGTAGCTGCACCACTCACATAATCAACAGCCTCGGCTTGCAGGTTAAGGTTTGCAGCATCGCCTATGGTATTGGCAATGCTGCCATAAAAAAACGTACACACTTGGCTAAAGCCATTGTTTATAAACCAATCTTTACCTGTACCATCTATTGCTTTTACACGCCAAACGTATTTGTAATAAAGGTTTAAAGGGGTTTCGGTTAAACCATAATTTAAACTGTTTATACTGGTATTGGTGGTATAAATAGGTTGAGTGTTTTGTACTAATTGGTTGGGGTTAACGGTGCTATCGGGGCGCATTTCCCAAAGTTCAAATAAATAACTGGTGTTAAAGGCGCTGTTAGGGCTGCCAAGGTTTACTGGAGTCCAGCTAAATAATAAATTTTGTGGTTGCAAAGGGTTTACTACTGTATTGCAAAAAGGCAAGTTTAATAGGGGTGGGTTGCTTAGTGTAAACCAGCCTTGTGCGCAAGCTTCGTTACTTACTTGCACCGGGGTGCCACTGTAATAATCGTAAGCTGTAATACAAATGCTGTAATACCCTTCGGGCAAAGCCATGCGCTGCTCATACTGGTTTTGGCTGATGCCTATAAAATCTAAATGATTACTGCTTAAATAAGGTGCTAAATCTGTGCCACTTAATAAAATGGGTTGCCCCGGATGCAAAGTTATTGGAGGAGGATTATAGATAGCTTTTGTTACTAAACTAAAGTTATCGCCTTTAATTTCAAGTTTTAAACGCAGGTTGTATTGCGGCGTTGTAAAATCGTTAAACTGCAAAAATACTTTTAGGTTTTGTGCATTAGGGTCGCCATAATCGGGCAGGTAACCACTGTAGGGGGGAACGAGCTGAGTATTTATTTGAACGGGGTAAACTTGGGCTTGAGAAATGTTAAGTGATAAATTAAAAATTATAAATGTGAGAGTTACAATTTTAAATTTTAAATTATAAATTTTAAATACTAGGGCACTTTTTGTTTTAAAGTTTGAAGGTTTGAAAGTTTGAAAGTTGAAAAAATTTTTATTTGAATAAAAATTAAAGAATGAAACGAAATAGCAAATAGCCATTTTTACCTTACTAAAAAGTATTATAAAGGTATTGTTATATAGGTTACTCGGTTTCATTCTTTTTAAATAACAGCTTATTTATTATAGTCTATAACACCATTGTTTACGGTATAACTTTTGCTGCTAATAATGCCAGTTGTAAAACTAAATGTTGCTTTAAATTTTGTTATTATTCCATTAGCCGGGCTTGCGGTATCTATTTGCGTAATATTAATACTGCCAACATTGGCTGTGTAAAATACATCGATAGAATCCTTGTAATAGGCTTGCACAGCACTCATTTGAGACAATGAATAAGTACCTGCAGAAATTGTTTTTGGAAATCCAAATGATATCATTGTGTTAGGGTTTGAAGTATTAGTTCTTCCCCCAAATGTGAATTGCATATTACTGGATGAGATTTGATAACCTTCACTATTTGCCTGCCAGTTTAGATTGTTTACGGTCGATGTCATAGCTCTTACAACTACAGGAGTTCCTGTGGTGCTGCCCGTTGTAGAAGTTGTGCCTGAGCTAGTAGTATTTGTGCTTTCTTTCTTTTTACAGGCGACAAAAATTAATGTTGTTGCTAAAATTAATTGTGCTGTTTTTTTAATTGTGTTTTTCATTTTATAGGTTTTTAGTGTTGATTCTTTTTATTTTTTAATAGCGATTACTTTTTTAATTAAAGCTGTAAATTGCTTTGTGTTTTTCGTAAACCATCCATTCCCGCATCAATAGATAAGAAATTTTATCTATGTATTTATTATAGTAAATGTCTCTTACAAGGAGTGAGTTTGTGCTTTTCACTTCTTTTAAAAAAGAGTCCGCTGCTTTATAGTTATCCAACATAATGTTGGTCATCACTAAATTTAATTTTAAGCCATGCTTGAACTTTGCTAGGTCTTCGGGGTCAGTGATTTCCGATAAATACTTTTGATTTGTCAGCATATCCGTCCATATATTATCTACTTTCTTAACCAATTTTTTAATGCTGGTAGTATGCCAATTTAGGTGTTTATCTTTTTTACTGTTAAATGATATAGAATCGGTTATTTGGTTAACTAAATTAGAAACTGTGTCGCAAATATCGAACACAGGATTTTTAGTTTTTACACGGGTATAAAAAAAAGTTACATCTTCTTTAGAGTATAAGAAGAATTGTTTTAAAAATTCTATTTGGTCTCCAGATGAAGATTCGGCAAACAACGTTTTGCACTTGTTATATAAGCCAGCACTGTTGCTTTCATAATCTAACTTTAATTCGCCAGGATTAGGGTCGCCATTTGGCTTTAATGATACTGTTTGACCGTATTGATTTGTAGTATAAAAATATTGCGAAGGATATAAAAGTGTTTTTTTGTTTTCGATATTTGTATCACAAATAATTAAATTTTTTCTTTTGTCGATAATCTTTATGTTATATGGAAATTTAAAAATTAGTTTATAATTAAAACAAGTTGCTGGCAAATTAGGCTGAGGTACCAAGTTATTTGCAGCCGTGAAATGATTTTCCTTACTTAACAATTCAATATCCTTATAATCGATTATTATTTGTAAATCTGAGGCTCCTTCTGTATTTACAAATTCATACTTTGGATTAAATACTCTATCTGCATCCTTAGCGCCAAAAAATCCGTTAACAGGGTCTATTTCTTTAGATTTAACTATATTTTCAAACTTACTAGATGGAATAAATCTACCCGATGGCATAACTTTTCCTTTATCAAAAGGAATACCATCTGTTGCAGAGCTAATAATGGCAACTTTGTACGTTTTATAATTATCGGGTAACAGGTGGTAGGGTAACATCTCGTATGTAAAATCATAATTTCCGGGTCTAATTTTTTGAGCATCTAAACTAAATAACAGCATTTGTAAGCTGATTAAGAGATACATTTTACCTTTCATGTTTTTCATTTTATCTTCTATTCTTATTTTTAAAAATTATAATTAATCCCAAAGTTGCCAGTAAACTCATTAAACACATTCGTAGTATTCTGTGCTTTTAATTTTTGTGTGTAATTAGCACTTGCTGTAAATCCTAATTTACCAACTTTTGGATTTTTTAGTTTAGGATTGTAATTGGCACTTAACCTAGCGTTTAATACATTATTGTTGTTAGTGCCATTTAAATATACTTTGTTAAAAGTAATGCCTGTATTTAGTTTTACTAAATCTTTAATGATGCTTTTACCCGCCATAATGCCTGGACCAATAAATAAAGTGTAAAATTTACCTTGCTCGCTATAATTGCTGTTAAAATTAAAACCAATGCTAGCTTTACTTTTTACTAGTTGCATGTTATGGCTAAGTACACCATTTACAACCTTTGAGGGTGTGCTAATATTTTGATTGATACCAAATGCAGTAGCATCGGCAATAGCGCCTTGTTTTTGTCCTGTTACTTGATAACTTCCATTAAGCATTACAGCATGCTTTAAATTAGCTTTACCAAAATTGTGCGATACACTGGCATTGCCATTTTGGGTTAATTGATAGAAATTTAAAGTATCTAAATTATTTTTATAAAAAGGATTGTCTTGTGGGCGTTGCTTGGTAAACGAACTAAAGTTGCTGTAGCTGGCATTAAACGTCCATTTTTGATTGGGAATATAACCCACATTTAACGAACCTACCCAGCGTTTGGTGGTGTTTAATTTATTACCATTTAAATTATTTTTTTGTAAACCTGTATTTGCACTCATACTTAATTTACCTTTTAATAAAGTAGCACTTGGTGCAAACGTAAAGTTTTCTAAGTCATTATTAAAAAAATAACTGCCCAATGTTTTGTACTCGGGGTCTATACGTTCGTAATTAAACCTAAGATTAACCACTTTTATTCTATAACCAATGCTTGCTTTATAGGCTTGAAAAAATTGCGATGTTGGATTAGTAGAAAAAACATAAGGCAGTTTATTTTTTGGCGCACTTTCAATTTCAATATTAGATTGCGAGTTACGAGTAATACCACTTAAAGCATATTCTGCCTCTAAATTTAATTTTTTAAATAAAGTTGTTTTAGCACTTGCACTTACAACGGTATTACGCATAGGTGTAATGCTTGTAGTAACTGGTATAAAGTCTAAAGATTTTGAATCATCTTGCGCAGCAAAGTAAATTACTTTTAGTTCACTTCCTTTAAAATTATAAGCGGCATAAGCCCCCCAACCTATGCGTTTGTAGGCCATATTGGCATCACTGTTGTTGTAAACATCATAAGGCGTTGCTTTTTTAAAACGACCATACAATGCAGCAAACTTAAAATTTTTAGGGGTTAATTCAACCCCGCCTCCGGCAAATATATGTCCGCTTTGTGTGTATTGCGAAAAGTTCATAGAAGTGATGCCGGCGTATCCTTTTATCCATTTATAAGTAGGATTAAAACTTTGGATATTGTAGGGTTGGCTATATGCAATTTGATTGTTGCTGTAATTAAATGTAAAAGGTAAACTAATGCCTAAAAAGTTAGCGCTTACATTTCCATTTAAAAAATAAGTAAAAGGTTGCCTGCGATTAGGTATACCATTTGCATTGTAGAACACAGAAGAAAAGTTTAAACCACCTCCAACCGTAAGCATATCTTTT
>JANYEQ010000066.1 GCA_025363015.1 Bacteroidota bacterium | reverse complement strand
CTGAGCTCTACCAAAATCTAACACTTGATAATTAACCCCTAAGCCAAAAGCAAGGTTATTATTGGGTTGAAATTGTATCACTTTATCAACACCCGGACCTATTGGAAAAGTAGCTTTTCCTACAGGATCAATATAACTGTAAGACGCAGTAGCATTAACAGATGGTAATAAATAGGTTTTGGCAACATCCATTCTTTCTTCTTGAATTAACACCTGCTGTTGTAATTCATTAATACGTGAATTATACGTAAACGATTTGTTTACCAACTGTACCAATTCTTGATTAACGTTTTGTTGTGCGTTAACACGGTTCAGTAAGTTAAAAAATAAAGCAAATGTAATAAGGTGAAATATTTTCATAATAATATATATTTTTTTAATGAGATTCTTCTGCAATTTTAGCCTGTGTAACCTTATCTATTTTTTTATTGGTTAATAATAATATAAAAGGTAATGCACAAACAAAAAACACACTAATTAAAACAAAGCCATCTAAATACGACATAAAATAACTTTGCTTATTAATAGATAAATCAATAATAGCATTTGCGCCTTTAGTTGCGTTTATAGGATTAATACCCTTTGCTATTAAGCCATTGGTAAGTTGAGTAGCGCGTGCAAGATATTCTGGGTCGTTAGCAGTAATATTGATAATTAAATCATTTTTATGTTCAGCAAATTTTATTCCTACATAAGTATTCATAATAGCAATACCAAAAGAGCCGCCCAATTGCCTTATCATATTGGTTAAGGAAATACCCGACGACATTTGCTCGGGCTTAAGCCCAATAGCAGCCTGATTAATAAGAGGCACTAAAATAAAAGCAGTACCTGCACCTCTAAAAATTTGTGGTATAACAAACCATGCCCGCGATACATCTGGTGTGGCATATGAACTGGTTACACCATGTAAAATAAAAAAGATAAAGCCAAGTACAACAAACGTTATTGGTGATGTACCCGACCCCATTTTTTTACCAATAAATGGCATTAATGGTAAAGCAATTAATGCACCAGGCACAATCCCTAAACCTGCCTCGGTAGGCGTAAAACCAAGAACACGCTGTACCATTACCGGAAAAATAAATACAGAGCCAAATAAACCAAAGCCCATCACAAATGATAAAATATTACTTGCTAGTAAATTTTTATTTTTCATAATTTTTAAATCTATCAGTGGTTTACTTAACGTTAATTGTCGCCATACAAAAGCCACTAAACCTATAATAGCTGTGCATGTTAAAAATGAAATGGTATTGCTTTCAAACCAATCATCGGCTTGCCCTTTTTCTAATACATATTGTAATGAGCCCACACCAATGGCTAAACAAACAATGCCCAAATAATCAATATAAATAGCTTTTTTGTTAATATTTATCTCTTCAGGCTTTTTAATAATAAAACGGTATGCGAAAAAAGTAGCTAAAATTCCAAAGGGAATATTAATATAAAAAATTAATGGCCATGAATAATTATCTACTATATAGCCTCCTAAAGATGGGCCAATAGCAGGTCCTAAGACAATACCCATTCCGAACAGTCCGGAAGCCATTGCTTTTTTTTGTGGAGGAAAGGCATCAAATAAAATACTTTGGGAAGTTGACAAAAGTGCGCCACCACCAATACCTTGTATAAAACGCCACAGCACAAGCTCCCATAGGTTAGTAGCTTGTCCGCACATTAAAGAAGCAATAGTGAAAATAATAATAGAGGTGATATAATAATTTTTACGTCCGTAGTATCGCGCTAAAAAGCCTGTTAAAGGAATTATAATCACATTAGCAATAGCATACGCCGTTATAGCCCAAGAAGCGTCTTCAATAGTTGCCCCTAAATTTCCACTAATTTGTGATAAAGCTACATTTATAATAGACGTGTCTATTAGCTCCATAATGGCAGCAAATACAGTAGTTATAACAATAATGGTTCTTTGTAGCGGCGTTAATTCCATTATTAATCTTTTAAATGAACACTTACATCTACACTCATACCAGCTTTTAAAATAGCCTGATAATCTTTTATATTATCTATGCTTATTTTTACAGGAATTCGCTGTGTAACTTTTACAAAATTACCTGATGAATTATCCGGTGGTAATAATGAAAAACGAGCACCCGTTGCTTCGCTTAAACTCTCAATTTTTCCAGTAATATCTTTATCCGAATAGCCGTCTATTTTTATAGTAACCAACTTACCTACCTTTAGTTTTTTAACTTGCGTTTCTTTAAAGTTTGCTACCACCCAAAACAAATCGCTGTTTACAACTGTCATTAAGTTTTGGCCAGCTTGTATAAACTGTCCTCTTTCTAAATTTCGTTTACCAATTTTCCCATTAATACTTGAATAAATTTTAGTGTAGGTTAATTTTAATTTTGCTTGTTCTAATAAAGCTTGTCTTAATTCAACTGATGCCTTTGCTTTTTCTATTAAAGTATTACTTGCAGAGCCTTGACTGTTAGCTAAAATAATTTGTTGATTATTAGCTTCTAATTGTTTTAAAGTAGTTTCGTAATTTGCTCTGCTATCTTCTATTTGTTTTTTAGTAATAGCACCTTCTTTATATAACGCTTCGTCTCTTTGCAAATCTGTTTTTGCTTTATCTAAGCGCGATTTTTGAACATCACTATTTGCCTTTACAACATTAGAATTTGCATTATTACTAACCAAATTAAATTGTGCTGAACTTAAATCGGCTAAGGATGAGTTTAAATCAGCTTCTGCTTGTTTTACGGCCAATCTGTATTCACTATCATCAATCTTTATGAGCAGTTGCCCTACTTTAATGTCTCCAAAATCTGATGCTCCAATAGAATCTATATAGCCAGAAACGCGACTCACTATTGGTAGTGTATTGGTTTCGATTTGAGCGTTATCTGTACTTTCAAAATTAACGCTATGAATATATGATTTAATTCCAAAAAACAATCCCGCTCCTATAATAATAGGGAGAATAAAAATGGCTTTGTTTTTCTTTTTTGGAATAATTGCTTCAGTTGAATTTTCTGTTGACATAGAATAAGTAATTAATATTTTGTAAAAGTAAACTAAGTTTACTATATGGTCAAGTAAATTGACTAATTATTTTTTGTATATTTGTAAAGATTATATTAATTAATTGTTAATCAGTGTACTTAATTATGACTGCTACTAAAAAAACATTAGAAAAAGAGTTAACCAAACTATGCGAAAATAATAAGCAGAATTTTGGTAGAATATTATCGCACCTTAAGCGTAGCTTTGACGAATGGGCTTTATCTCATCTTTCTAAGGAAGGTTATCCAGAAGTAAAGATGGCTTATATGCCTTTTTTAATGAATATAGAAATAGATGGCATTACAAATAACGCACTCGCTCAAAAATTACGTGTAAGCAAACAGGCGATGAGTAAAACATTGAAAGAACTCGAAAAATTAAATTTAATAGAAGCTAAGCCTCACCCAACAGATGCCAGAAGCTCTATTATTTTATTAACCCAATACGGTATGAAGATGGTAATACATACTCGCAAAAAACTCGATAAATTAACCAAAGATTATATTGACGTTTTAGGGAAAAAGAAATTTTTTGATATGATTGATTCTTTAAATATGATTATTGAAATACATAAAGAAATAGAGTAAGGCACATAATGCTTTAATAAAAACTTAAAAACTAATACTTGTGTTTATTATTTTTGTATGTATAACCAGTTTAAGATAAGAAACACTTTATTAGCAGTTAAAAGTTTAGTAAATCTGTAAGGTTTAGTCATTAACTTCGTATATTTAAGTATGAAACTTACACTCACGTATTTAGCCTTAACTTTAAGCACATTTTTCTATTCGCAAACAACTAAAATTAATTGGTATGCTTGGGGCGAAACACCTTTTAAAAAAGCTAAACAATTAAATAAACCTATTTTTTTAGATGTGGGCACAGAATGGTGTACTGCCTGTAATTTAATGGAAGAAAAAACCTACACAGATACTGCTGTAATTAACTTTATTAATAAAAATTTTATTCCTATTAAAGCCGATGCTGAAGCACAACCCGACGTAGGCGCACGTTTTTTAGAATGGGGTTGGCCTGCTTTAATTTTTTTAGATTCAAATGGCAATCAATTAAAAGCATTACAAGGCAATAGGCAACCCCAAGTATTTATACCCATTTTAAAAGAATTTATAGCCAATTATAAATCTGGCAAAACCGAAATTCAAAATAACGATTTTTTTTCGTCGGAAACTCCAGATAAATCAAGTTTACCAGAGTTAGATAAAAAAGCATATTCTCAATTAGATTATTATTACGATTCGTTATACGCTGGCTGGGGATACATTTTAAAAATACCCTTATATCAACCTGTGGAATATAGTTTTTGGCTTACTAAAACATCTAACAAAAAAACCGAAATTAATAAAGCACTTGCTTCTTTAACTAAATATGCTGCCGTTAGCGATAGACAATGTGGTGGAGTGTATTTTGGTTGTGGTGGCCAGCAATGGAAAGGCGCACAGCCCGAAAAGCGAAGCGAATACCAAGGCGGTGTAATGAATAATTATGCCGAAGCGTATATGGCAACAGGCAATATAAAATGGTTAAAAGAGGCGCAATTATTAAAAAAATATTTACTAAATAGTATGTTATCTAAACAAGATAGTTTGTTTTACAATAGCCAAGAAGAATACTTAACCTTAGATAAAACCGCTTTAAAAATTGAACCTGAAAAATATTTTTTATTACCAGCCGAACAACGCAAAAAATATGGCGAACCACCTATTGATAAAACACTATACACTGATATTAATTTTAGAATTGTAAAAGCATTTTTAAAACTTTACGAAGCCACTGGTGATTCGAGTAACTTAAACATTGCCATAAGTGTTGCAAAAAAAATAATGCGTAAATCGCACTTACAACAAGGTTGGTTTAAAACAGTTATCGAAAACAAAAACAGCGTAACACGTATGCGTGAATTACCAACCGATTCGGCACAAAAAAATATAATGTATTTAAAGCCACAATCACACTCAGGTTTAGCCATGTTGCAATTATACCAATTTACAAACGATACATTTTGGTTACAACAATGCCGCCTATTAAAAAATATTGTTATTGAAAAATTATATGATAAAGAAAATGGAGGATTTTTTTCAACTAACCTAATGCCTGTTACCTTAGGTGGTAAAAGAGCTGCAACAAAAGTATTGAACGAAAATGCTTTGTTTGCACGTTTTTTAATTGAATTAGGTGATTTAACAGATGATGAAAGCCTATATAAAATAGCGGAGGCAACCTTAAAAGCAGTAGGCGTAGATAAAATTTTAAAAAATGAAGAGCGTTTAATTGCCGATTACAATATAGCAATTGGTAAAGCTATTAAGCATCATTTAGTATTTACTATTGTGACAACAGATGTAAACTCAGCCGAAACAAAAAAATTAATTAAACAAGTACAAAAATATTATCACCCACAAAAATTAATTAAGGTAGAAGCGCCAGGGCATTACCCCGATTTAGGCTCGCCAAGTTTATTTGTGTGTAGTAAAAATGTATGCTCATCTCCCATAAATTATTCCGAAAAAACAAAAATAAAAATTGATGAGTTTGTAAATAGATTAAAGTAATTTTTTTACTAAAACTTTTCTGAATTCCAAAAACTACTTTTTATACCCAAATAAAAAAATGGATTTTGTAAAACATATTTTAACGAATTTGTTTCTGAACGCTGGATATAGCCAAGTTCTAATCGTAAATTCATATCAGGAATTAAATAATACGTAAATTTTAAATTACTTTGCAAAATAGTAGTTTTAATACCTTGTGTGGTATAATTACCATATTCTTTATTACGCGTTACATAACTTGCAAAAATATTTTGGCCAATATTGCTAGTTACACTTGCACTATCTTTACCAACAATAGCACTCATACCTTGCCAACTTAACTGAAAATTATTTTTTCTATAATTTATAAATCCTAAAAACTCTCTAAAATTTGCTCCAAATGGGTGTGCTAATGCGAACCCATAATGCGCGTAATTTTGTTGTACCAACCCATGTGTGTAGGTATAAGGTCGTACTTCGTTATACTCCACTTGTAAACTTAAACCTTTAATATTGAACGCATTTATATACTTTGCCCCAAGCTGCCAGGCTTGTTTGTTAG
Organism: Bacteroidota bacterium; assembly: GCA_025363015.1. Taxonomy (GTDB): domain Bacteria; phylum Bacteroidota; class Bacteroidia; order B-17B0; family Aurantibacillaceae; genus Aurantibacillus. Next base: position 1,756 of record JANYEQ010000066.1, on the reverse strand, counting down.
CCCACCAACCTCGGCGTGCTCTAATTTCTTTTAAAAAAAATTCGTCTAATCCTAGTTGAGCATATAGTTTTACTGTTTTAAATAATTTTGCATTTATATTTAAACCAATAAAGGCATTATCGGGCGAACCAACAGCATATTCTTGCGGTCGTAAAAAAATAATAGGATTTAAATAATTTGCATCAAAGGTTCGTACCTGATTACTATCTGAGCCACGCCAAATAACGTTTTCAAACAAGGTTACATTTAATTCTTTTAAAATATTATAACTTAAATAATGGCAAGTACTAAATTTATTGGTGTAATTATTTTTAAACCCATTTGCATTTGTTACATCATACATCCAACTATACCAAACGCTGTATTGCAAACGCCAAATATTTGTGTTTATTCTAAAATATGGTAAGGCCGGTGCGTAATCGCTCATAATAATACTTCGGTAACCATCGCCAATAAAATGTTTATCGCGCCCCAATTGAAAATTAAAAATTTTATTATTGTTTGGCGAATAAGAAGCGTAACCCGTTACATCTAAAAATGTATATCCTTTTTTATTAGTACCATATTGTTGTCCAAATTCAGGGCTAATTTTTTGTTGTGCCAAAACTGTATCAATATAAAAAGGTTGCTGTTGCTTACCACCAATAACTGTTGCCGCAAATGTAAAATCATTATTTATATTAGCTTTAAAATGCATACCACCCAAAGCATTATAAATTGGCTTTTGCAACACACCATCGTAACCTATTTGTGCATCAATAATTGGGTGATATTGTAAATTGTACCAAATACGTTTCTCAGGTTTTTCGTTAAGCATTTTACTTAAAAAAAAGTTTTTAAAAGCATAAAATTTAAAAGGTACAGCACTATCAGTAGCATTAGCAAAGGTGCTACTTAAGTAAGGGCGAAATGATGAATGAAACGTAGTGTTAGGTTTACTAATATTCCAATAATCAAAGGCCTGTTGTATATCTTCGCCCATAAAGGCATTACGAGCCATTTGATCGTATTGACAAAATGATTTTAAACTTATTAAAATAAATATACTAAATACTATTTTTTGCATTAATCTTGTAAAAATAAGCAAAATAAATACAGTGAAATTATTAGTACTAAACTATTAAAAATTTTATTTTAATTTAATTTTTCCTTTTACAATAAACGAAGTAGGAAAGTCGGATTGTATTTTTTTTAGCACCTCAAAGGCTTCTAATTTGCTTTTAAAATCGCCTACTAAAACTACAAAATTAGGTTGTTGATATTCTTCATAAGTATTAATATCCGAAAAACGTTGCTGAAATTTTGAACGCAAACTTTTAGCTTTATCTCTATCAGCCCCAAAATGTATTTTTATTTGGTAGCCGTCTTGCTCACCACCAGTTAAACGATGATATTCTGCTTTTTTTTCGATTAGTTGTTTTATTTTTAATTGGGTTTGTGTTTGGCTATCTTGTGCCAATACAGGCTTAATTACAAAACAAAAAAACAATATAATAGTTAGTTTAAAAAAGCTTAAAGGCATGCTGTAAAGGTAAAATTATTTTAATAAAAAAAGCCTAATAAAATTTATTAGGCTTTAGAATTTAAAAATTGAAAATAACTATACTATTACCTATTAAGAGTTACATGGCCAGTTTTAAATATTTTTTTACCATTTAAACCCTTGTAACTTACTTTGTAAACATACACATCGTTTTTACACAATGCGCCTTTGTATGTGCCATTCCATCCTAGTTTTTGATCGGTACTACTAAAT
>JANYEQ010000036.1 GCA_025363015.1 Bacteroidota bacterium | reverse complement strand
TCACAGGTATCTTTTAAAATTACTTGCACGGTACTTGTGCTATTTATGGCACACTCGGTTTTGTTTAAAGTATAGGTTAGTGTTGTATTAGGGTTTGTAATAGGCGTGGCGCAGGTGTTGCAGTTTAGGTAAAAATTAGGTTGCCAGTTGTAAGTTGCAAATTGTGTACTATCGGCTACGCCTAATGTTGTTTGTTGGTTGGGGCAAAGTACTTTAGTTAAGCCTGCATTGGCTGTTAGGGTGGGGGTGTAAATGGTTAGGGTTATACTATCTTTACTTGTAATGCAACCCAATGTTTTTGTTATATAATATTTTGTGGTAACGGTTGGGTTGGCAATGGGGTTAGGGCAATTGGTGCAATTAAGGGCTGTGTTGGGTTGCCACACAATAGTAGCACTATCTTTTATATTGTTACCTATTATAGTATTTGAATTAAAACAAATTATAGTATCTTTTTTTGCCTTTGCTTTGCCACTATAGTATCCAAGGTCGTAGAGGGAAAGGTCATCGATATAATAATATGAATTATTCTCTAAATTAGCACCACTCGGACTAAATCCTGTATTTCTATTTACTGTTATTGCTTTTGAGTAAATACCATCTCTATAATTTCCAATAGATAAGTAGTATTCTCCACCACTAGCAATAAAACAATTTTGTATAGGTTGCCAATTCATAGTATCTGTCATAAATTTAGTAGTATCATTTTGGGCTTGATAATTTAGGTTGTTATAATAAGAATTACTATTCGTGTAACTAAGTGGCACAGGTGTAAATTGATTATTTGTAAAATAAACTTGTAATTGATTTGAAGCAATACCACAACCATCAGCCAAGCTGTAAAACATTGTAAAATTATATAAATGGTTTTTTACAAGCGGTTGAATTAATTTACCTTGCAAAGACTCATAATAATTTGCAAAGGCAGGATAGCCAGCACTTACAAAGCCTACAGCTTTAGAATCCATTCCAACATAGAAGTTTCCATCTTTAGCCTTTTGATAACCGAAACTATTTTTTGGAATTGAAACATTAATTGCTGGAAAAGTATTATTTGTAGGTGAATAAACTGAAAAAAAATCTGGAGTAGATGTTTGAGGAGTCCAAGAAACACATGCACTAACTTGAGAATGACTTAAAGGAATTGTTATACTATCCTCAAAACTTGGATTAACAATAAGGTTAAGTTGGCTATAAATACTTTTATAATTTATTTGTTTAAAATCCATCAATAAATATTAATGGTTAATAATTAATTTATCGGCTTTTATAAGGGTATTATCCTTAGTTATTTTATACAAATACGTGCCTGCCTTTAGCTCATCAACCTTTAATATAGTTGTGCTTGTAAGTGGCATTTGTATTACCAATTCGCCTATAATAGTATAAATAGTAATACTTGCCCCTTCTACTTCGGTAGTAATTACTAACTCAGTACTAGCAGGGTTAGGGTACACTTTGGTATTTAAAGCATCGGCTGTTTTATTTATGCTTGGGCTATTATTTATTAATCGGTTGCCACCACCAGGTGTTTGCGGCAATTCGCAACTGTTTACATACTCTGTACTATCGTAATGTTTTAGCAACCCACGGCTTTGGTAAACTGCAGTGCCATCAATAAAGGGACACATATTTGCCAAGTTAATTAAATTTAAACTATCGGCACTAGTGTAGCTATTACCTTTTGTTTTTACATACACCTTGTAAAAGGTTTTGTAGTTGCCCTCTATAGCATTTGCACCCGTGTAGTTGGTAATTTTTGTTTGCGCAGCGCTTAAACTATCTGCCATTAAGCTTTCTTTTATTCCCAGTATGTTTTGTAAGTTATTAGCGCTTACTGCTTGACTTGAACCAAGTATTATAAAGGAAGAACAAACCAATCTTAAATAATTTTTTTTCTTCCAACTTTTCCTTAGTCGAAAAGTTGGCAAAAGACAAGTCGCTGCAAATGCTTGCCCGCTCTTAATTTTTGTTGAAAATTCAATCAACGTAACTTTTAATGCGCTTACAAACAATACAAAGCGCATTAAAAAAACGCAAGCGCCCTTGATGAATTTTCTAACAAAAATTAATTCACGCTTTGCTTGCTCCGCACAGCGACAGCCCACCGCACTTGTGTGTAAACTCACTAAACTTAATGTTGTCATGTTATTTTAATTTACAATTACTAATGTACAATTTATTTTGTAAACTAATTGCGCAAACTGTTTATAGTTTTTATGTTCGCCACTTGTAGTTATACTTTGTACTATGTAAAAATAAGTACCTGTGGGCAAAGGTTGGTTTTTGTAGGTACCGTTCCACTTTAAAATAACTACGTTGGCCCCTGAGCCTGCCGAAGGGACAACAGTGGCTTCGGTACGCTCAGCCTAGCGGAAAGCCCGCCCGAACGCCAAAAAATATTAGCTAAAATTAGCAAACCTAAATTTTGTTAAACATTCATTTTCAGTTTTTATAATTTAATAGAAAATATTATAAAACATTAAGTGCTAACAGGTAAACACCGTGTACTCAAACATAAACATTACCGTTAAGCAAGCAGACATTAAATGGTAACAGGCAGTTATTATTTACTTACAGGCAAACATTACCGTTAAGCAAACAGACATTAAATGCTTACAGGCAGTTATTATTTGCTTACAGGCAAACATTACCGTTAAGCAAGCAGACATTAAATGGTAACAGGCAGTTATTATTTGCTAACAGGCAAACACTGCCGTTAAGCAAGCAGACATTAAATGCTTACAGGCAGTTATTATTTGCTAACAGGTAAACATTACCGTTAAGTAAATAGACATTAAATGCTTACAGGCAAACATTGCCGTTAAGCAAGCAATCATTATCTGCTCACAGGCAAACACTGCCGTTAAGCGCAAAATGTTAAAAAACAGTGCGTTTTTGTTAAAAAGGTAGCGCAAATTATTAAAACCTGTTAAGGCCTGTAATTTTTGTATAATAGTTGCGTTATAGTATTGTTAATGAAGAATTGTACCAAATATTTACGCATAAAAAAACCTCAAAATTAATTTTGAGGTTTTTTTAGTATCCGTTTTAATGTCCACCACCATCGTGCTCACCTTCTTGCAAAGGTACAGTTTGTGGTATAAAATCTTTTTGGGCACCTGGTTTGCTGTAATCGTAAGCCCAACGTTCTACATGTGGTATTGCACCTGGCCAGTTACCGTGTATATGTGCTACAGGGTTTGTCCACTCTAAAGTATTACTGTTCCAAGGATTTTGAGGTGCCTTTTCGCCTCTAAAAATACTATAAAAGAAGTTAAATAAAAATACGCCCTGAGATAAAGCACCAATTATAGCACAAATGGTTACAATTTCGTTAATATCAACCAAATTATCAAACATAGGGAAGTTACTGTTGGTATAATAACGGCGAGGAACACCTGCTAAGCCTAAAAAGTGCATTGGAAAAAATACGCCGTAAGCGGTTATAAAAGTTAACCAAAAGTGAACGTAGCCTAATTTTTTGTTCATCATACGTAAAAATAATTTTGGGAACCAATGGTAAACGCCAGCAAACATGCCAAATATGGCACTTAAGCCCATTACAATGTGAAAGTGAGCTACCACAAAGTAAGTATCGTGTACGTTAATATCTAATGTTGAATCGGCTAAAATAATACCTGTAACCCCACCTGTAATAAATGAGCTTACTAAACCAATACTAAATAACATGGCCGGCGTGTATTGTATATTACCTTTCCATAAAGTAGTGATGTAGTTAAATGCTTTTACTGCTGATGGAATAGCAATTAATAAGGTTGTAAATACAAACACCGATCCTAAAAATGGATTCATACCCGTCATAAACATATGGTGACCCCACACAATAAATGATAAAAAGCCAATGGCTAACATGGAGCCAATCATAGCGCGGTAACCAAAAATTGGCTTACGAGAATTGGTTGCAATAACTTCAGATGTAATACCCAATGCTGGTAATAATACTATGTAAACTTCAGGATGGCCTAAAAACCAAAATAAGTGTTCAAATAATATTGGGCTTCCGCCAACGTTATCTAATGCACGACCGCCAATATAAATATCTGATAAATAAAACGAAGTACCAAAACTTCTATCCATAATTAATAATAACACGCACGAAACTAAAACTGGGAAAGATAATACACCTAAAATAGCGGTAATTAAAAATGCCCAAATGGTTAAAGGTAAACGTGTCATCGTCATACCCTTTGTACGAAGATTAATAATGGTAACAATGTAATTTAAACTTCCTAGTAATGATGATACAACAAATATGGTCATAGAAATTAACCACATCGTCATCCCTAATTTAGAGCCAGGAATAGCTTCTGGTAAGGCTGATAACGGTGGGTAAATTGTCCAACCAGCTGAGGCAGGTCCATCATCAATAAAACAAGAGGCCATCATTATAGCACTTGATAAAAAGAAAAACCAATACGATAGCATGTTTAAAAAGCCCGAAGCCATATCGCGCGCGCCAATTTGGTAGGGTATTAGTAAGTTACTAAAGGTGCCACTTAAACCACCCGTTAATACAAAAAATACCATAATGGTACCGTGTATAGTAACTAAGGCTAAGTACATGTTTGGATTTAAAATGCCTTCGGGCGCCCATTTATCGCCTAATAAAGTATTTATGAAAGCAAATTTTTCACCGGGCCAAGCCAATTGCATTCTGAAAATAATGCTCATTGTCATAGCAACTACAGCCATTACAATAGCCGTAATTAAAAATTGACGGGATATCATTTTGTGATCTTGCGAAAAAATGTATTTTGTTACAAATGTTTCGTGATGATCATCGTGATCGTGCACATGATCGTGATGTGCTAAGTGATCTTTTTCTAACTCTTTGTGTGTTACAGTAGCCATATTATTAGTGTTTAATTTAGAAAATTTTATTTAGATGCAACGGTTTTAAATGCTTTTTGCTTCGCTATCCAAGCCTTATAATCTGCTTCAGTATCAACCACTAAATTCATTTGCATGTTATAGTGTGATGCCCCACAAATTTTATTACATAGTAATAGGTAATCAAACTCAATAGGTTCTTTATTAAATTTAGCACGTTGGTTATTAATGCCAGCCATCATTTTAATTACATAAGGATCTTTACGCATTTGTGCTGTGGTTTTTGTGGGCACAAATTTAAATTCAGTTATCATACCTGGTACACAGTTCATTTGTGCTCTAAAATGAGGCATATAGGCGCTATGTAATACATCGCGGCTACGCATTTTAAATTCTATTTCGCGCCCAACTGGTATGTGAAATTCGTTTTTTACAATTAAATCGTCAAATCCAGAAGCATCAGTAGTATCTTGACCAACGCTGTTTGTGCCACCAATTTGGCGATAATCGGTTAAACCTAACTTACCATCTTTACCTGTGTAGCGCGCTGTCCAATCAAACTGTTTGGCATATAATTCAATAGTTACTCTGTTTGGATCGGTAGCGGTATCGGTAATTTCGTTCCAATATTTTAAGCCAAAAATAATTACAAATGCTAATACAATGGCAGGTACTATTGTCCAAGCCATTTCTAAACGGTTATCGTGAGGAAAATAAGTAGCTTGAGTTTTTTTATTACCACGGTATTTGTATGCAAAATAAAATAAGAAAAAATTAGTTACAAAGAATACAAACACACATAAGTACATGTTATAATCCCATAGTGTATCTATTTTTTCTCCATGTATTGAGGCGGCACCTGGTAAAGCACGCTCATTCCAACGCATACACTGCCAAATAAAAAATGCAAAAAACACAAACATAAACGCAAACATGGCTTTACCCATGCTGTTATTGTCCGAATCGGTAATGTGCCATTCTTTGGTTTTTTTTAACCCACGGCTTAATTCAATTACACGTAATAATTGGTGTCCTGCAATTATTAATAAAACGATGGTTAACAGTACTAAAAAATTCATTTTATATAAGTTTTATAATTATACTTTTTTTAATTCTTATTTTATTTTTTTAAATCTTTATTTTAAAATTTAAGTTTTTATATTGAATGGTGTAAGCTTTCTTGTAAAAACGGGTGATTTTTTACGCGTAAAGGTGCTTTTGTTAAAGCGTTTAATACAACGTATATAAATAATCCTAAAAAGAAGAAGAAATTACCAAATTCCATCCAACTTAAGCCCGTCCATGCATGCCCTACAGTACCTGGCATTACAATCATAATTAAATCTAAATAATGCCCCATAAATATAATAGCACCAATAAACATTAAGAAAAAGAAGTTACGTTTACAATCGCGACTCATTAACATTACCATAGGGAAAGCAAAGTTTACAAATAAAACCGTCCACATTAAAGCTTTGTAACTTTCCCAGCGGGTTTGAAAGTAAATAACTTCTTCTGGAATATCGGCATACCAAATTAGCATAAATTGAGAGAAGTATAAATACGTCCATAAAAACGAAATAGCAAACATCCATTTACCCATATCGTGAATGGTACTTTCTGTTACAAACTCTAAATAACCTACTTTTTTTAACCAAATTACTAATACGGTAATAGCTACTATAGCACTAATCCACATTCCTGAAAAAATGTACCAGCCAAAAAGGGTAGAAAACCAGTGCGTATCAATGCTCATTAACCAGTCCCAACTTGAGGTAGATGATGTAACGGCAAATAATACCATAAACCAAGCGCCTAACTTAATATTTTTCCAATGGAAACTATTGTTTACATCAATATCTAACTTATCGGCATCTAAAGAGTTTTTACGTAATTTCATTGTAAACCAACCCCAACCAACCATATATAGTATGGTTCTAATCCACCAAAAAACGCCAAAGTAACCAATTTTAGCTGCAATGGCTTCATCATAGTTAGGGCTTGTTGTATCAGCAATACCTGGTGTCATCCAATGGTAAATATGATGCACTTGAAACTGACCTAAAATAAATAACAACATCATAAAACTTAAACCGTACGGTAAATACATGGTTACGGCTTCAATAACACGTTTAATGGTGGTACTCCAACCTGCTTCTGCAGCGTATTGTAAGCCTAAAAAGAAAGCTGCAGCTAATGACAAAGCCATAAAAAAGAACGAACCAGCAAATACGTTGCTCCAAGCGCGGGTACCAGCGTGATAATGCTCTTCTTCGTTACCTTTATCCATTACAAACATTAAAATAATAGATAGCAAACCAATACCCATTAAAATAAACGAAGCCATTTTAGCTTTTGATGGGAACGTAAACTGTAGTTTTTCTTCTGTGTTCATATATTTAGTATCTCTTAAATCTTATTAATATTATTTTATTTTTGGCTTAGCCACTTCAACTTTTGCGCTATCACTAACTACTACTTTAGGGCCTTGTAATTTTTGCACAAAATAAACTAATTTCCAACGCTCTTCTTGTGTTAGCTGGCTAGCATGCGACCCCATTGTGCCTTTACCATACGTTAAGGTATGAAACATTTTTCCTTCTGGTAAGTTTTTTAAAGTACCGCTGTATGCTGGCGGCGGGCCAGGTAATTTACCCCCCACTTTACCATCTCCCATACCTGCTTCGCCATGGCAGTGCACGCAAAATTTACCGTAAAGTACTTCGCCTTCTTTTTCATATTCTTCACGCGATTTTGCAGTTAAAGGATTTTTTAAATTTAAACCCGCAGCTTCGTAACCTTCTGTTGTATTTGCATATGCATACGGCATATAGCCACGTGCTACTGTACCTTTTACGGGTTTCATAGCGTTATATACTGTATCTCCGTCTACGGTATGAATTTGGTAGTATTCTAATGAAGGCGATCGGTACATATCCGGCATAAACTCTACACCTGGGCTGTTTGCATCTCTTTTTCCGCAAGATGAAAAACCTGCTAATAGCAAGCCTGTTAAGGCACTGCAAACAACAAATTTTACTATTTTATAGTGTTTTTTCATTTTTAAAAATTAATGTGTTTCGTCTAAAACGTAAGCTGGTTCAACAACAAAAGTACCTTTGTGATTTACTTCTTCGGCACCATTTGATTTTAAAATCTCTTCGGCTTTTTTACTTTGCTCATCGTTTAACTCTAAATAAATTAAAAACTTATCATCGGTTGTACGAGGGTCAGGGTTTTTTGCTTTAGCGCCAGGTACTAACCAACAACGTAAAAAATAGGTTAATGCCATGCCATGAGCTGCACAAAATACAGTGGCTTCAAAAGTAATGGGTATAAAGGCAGGAATGTTAAAGTAATACGCCCAATTTGGTTTACCACCAATATCGTTTGGCCAATCGTGTACCATCATATACCACATCATTAATGTGGCTAAAGATGTACCTGTAATGCCATATATAAAAGCACAAATTGCAATTCGGGTACGAGGTACGCCAATTAAGCCATCAATACCATGAATAGGCATAGGTGTAAATACATCTTTAATACGAATACCAGATGCTCTTAATTTTTTACAGGCTTCTAACAATGGAACCTCATCGTTAAAAACACCATGTATAATGTGTTTGTTTGTTGCTACTGCTGATCCTGACATATTTTTAGTTTCAATTTTTTATTTTAATTTCTCATTTCGACTTCTATCAACGTGATAAATTTAAAAGTTTAGTGGTGGGTATGCGTTGCTGCATCTTTCTTTTGTTGTTCGCCACTCGATTTTAAAATTGTTTTTAATTCTGCCTGAGCAATTACAGGGAAATAACGAGAGAATAATAAGAAGAATGTTCCAAACATTCCTATTGTTCCTACAAAAATCCCTATATCAATAAATGATGGGGTGTACGTATTCCACGTTGAGGGTAAATAGGTGCGGCATAAAGTGGGAACGATAATTACAAAACGCTCAAACCACATACCAATATTTACTACAATTGATAGTATAAAGGTTGCTATAATAGATGTTCTAATTTTTTTGAACCAAAATAATTGAGGTGATAACACGTTACAACTCATCATAATCCAATAACTCCAAGCCATTGGGCCCGTAGCTCGATTTAAAAATGCGTATTGTTCCCATTCAACTCCACTATACCAAGCCACAAATAACTCGGTTAAATAAGCAACTCCTACAATAGAACCTGTAACAATAATTACAATGTTCATATATTCAATATGCTTGATAGTTACATAATGTTCTAATTTATAAATTTTACGAACTACTAACATTAAGGTTAATACCATTGCAAACCCAGAGAATACTGCACCCGATACGAAATAAGGAGGGAAAATAGTGGTGTGCCAACCTGGTACTACCGACGTAGCAAAGTCAAACGATACAATAGAGTGAACCGAAAATACTAAAGGAGTTGATAAACCTGCTAATACTAATGATACTTCTTCAAAACGACTCCAGTGGCGAGCACTTCCGCCCCAACCAAAAGATAAAGTGCTGTACATTTTCTTTTGCCAAGGTTTAATTACGCGGTCGCGAATCATACCAAAATCGGGTATTAAACCAATGTACCAAAATACAATAGATACCGTTGCGTATGTTGATACCGCAAACACATCCCACAATAATGGTGAGTTAAAGTTAGGCCACAAACTACCAAATTGATTTGGTAAAGGGAATAACATATAATCTAACCAAGGGCGACCAGTGTGTAAGGTTACAAATATAGCCGCACAAAGTACTGCAAAAATCGTCATGGCTTCTGCCGAACGATTAATAGCCATACGCCATTTTTGACGAAATAATAATAATACTGCTGAGATTAATGTACCAGCATGGCCTATACCAATCCACCAAACAAAGTTAGTAATATCCCAAGCCCAGTCAACACCGTTACTAGAGCCCCAAGCACCAATACCTACACCAATAGTGTAAGCTAAGCAACCTATACCCCATAAAAAACTTAGGGCACAAAGGGTAATTAATGTGTACCAACCTTTAGCGGCTTTACCTTCAATTGGGGCAATGATATCGTCAGATATTTGGCGGTAACTTTTGCTACCTAATATTAGTGGTATCCTTATGTCTGATTCTGCGTGCATAGTATCTTATTAATTAATTCTTAATTTATATTATGAATGTTTTTCTTCTGTGTGTGCTTCTTCGTGTTTTGCGTTTACTACTTCTTTTTTCTCTAAAATAGTTTCTTCTTGATTACGAACTTTTAATAGATAAGAAACTGTTGGTTTAACACCTACATCTTCTAACAATAAATAATTACGTTCATCGTCGCGCCACTTTACAACTTCAGCATTTTCGTCGTTTACATCACCAAACATAATGGCGTTTGTAGGGCAAGCTTGCTGACAAGCCGTTTTAATAGCACCATCTACAATTGGCATACCTGCTTTTTTAGCTACTAATTTACCAGCTTGTAAACGTTGTGCACACATTGAGCATTTTTCCATTACACCACGGCTACGAACTACAACATCTGGGTTTAATACCATACGTCCTAATTCTTGTTGGGCTGGGTTAACATCGGCAAACCAATCGTTTGAATTATAATTAAACCAGTTAAAACGACGTACTTTAAACGGACAGTTATTAGCGCAATAACGCGTACCAATACAGCGGTTATAGGTCATCATATTTAAACCTTCGGTGCTGTGAGAGGTGGCTAGTACTGGACAAACTGTTTCGCAAGGTGCGTGGTTACAGTGTTGGCACATCATGGGTTGGAAAGTAACCTTTGGGTTAGCCGAAGGATTTTCCATTTCAATGTACATTTCTTTAGTGCCTTTATGCTCTTCTGCCGCTTTGGCTTTGTTCATATCTGAACTGTAGTAACGGTCAATACGTAACCAAAACATATCACGTGTTTTCGCTACCTCTTTTTTACCTACTACAGCCACATTGTTCTCACTTGTACAAGCTACAACACAGGCCGAACAGCCAATACATGAATTCATATCAATGGTTAATCCCCATTTGTGATTTAAGCGTGGATGAGCATCCCATAAATCAATATCGTTTACGTGTTTTTTACCACCACCATGAACCGGAAGTTCAGTGGCTGGATTCCACTCTTCTTTACCTAAAGCGGCATATTCAGGTAACGATACTTCGCGCAACAAATATTCTTCACGGCCCATAATGGTGTGTTGAATTTGAGTGGCTGCAAAATCGTGTTTACCTTCGGCTTTAGTAACGGTAACATTACCTGCTACGTTTTGTATCGTATCGTTAACAATATTTAAAAATTGAAAAGCATTAACACCTACGCCATTGGCTACTTTCATAGTTTCGGCAGTGCGGCCATAGCCTAATGCTAAACCAATAGTGCCAGGCGCTTGCCCTGGTTGAGAAAATAAAGGTGCTGTAATTTTAACGCCATTAAACGTTACATCTACTATTGAGCCTTGTGTGTCTTGGCGCAACATTTCATTTAAACCCATTGCTTTTACATCAATAGGGCTCATGGTAATGTAATTATCCCAAGTTACTTTAGAGATAGGATCAGGTAACTCCATTAACCATGGGTTGTTTGAATGATTACCGTTACCTAAACCAATTTTTTCGTACACCACTAAATCAAAAGCACCACCTTTTATGGCAGTTGCCATTGTAGCAGCTTTATTATAATCTGGGGTTGGAAGTGTTTCTGTTACAGTAACTGGAGTTTTTTCAACCTCTGGTTTAATAATTGAATCGTTAACTAATTCGTTAATAACGGTTGCAATACCTGCTAAAATAGGCTTACCAGTGCTGTCTTTTGCCATTGGCGCAAGTACAATATCTTTATGAACGTAAGTTTTTACAACACCATCGTGTAAAGCATTTGCCCAAAACGAAGGGAAATCAGCATGTTTACCTTGATTAGGGAAAATACTGTTATTCCAAACACCCTGTAAATAGGTTAAATAATCTGTTTTTACACCACTCCAACCCAAGATACTATCTTGAAACTGACGTGTACCTTCGTGACGAGGGGAAGTAAATATTGGGTTAATGGTAGGTTGTTGTAATGAATAGTGACCACGTTTTGGGTTAGCATCGTTCCAACTTTCTAACCAGTGATGATCTGGACAAACAACATCAGCCATTTGTGCAGTTTCATCTAACACGTTAGCAAATGATACTTTTGTGGCTACTTTTTTATAAGCATCGGCAAATTTTAAACTTGCGGGTGCTGTGTAAACAGGGTTACACGCATAGGTCATTAAAACATTTACTTTACCAGCAGCCATATCGGCTACTAAATCAGCAAATTCTTTATCATCGCCTTGTTTTAAGTTAAAATGATTTTCAACATCTACGGTTTTACCATAGTTATCTAACATTTTATTAATACCATTCACTAAAGTTTGAACACCTTCATCATTAACACCCGATACAACAACCGACTGTCCTTTATGTTTTACTAATGCGTTTGCTGCTTTTTTAATGGCTTTTACGGCATCAGCATTTGAAATTTTTTCGTTACCGCTTACTTTTGCATTACCTGTAGCGCTGGCTACTTCGTTAAATAAAGTGATTGCCACCGAGCCTAATTCAGAGCCCTTAACCATGTAACGCTCATCGGCATTAGCACCCGTTAATGACAAATTAGATTCGAAATGGTAATGTTTACTCATTTCGGGTTTATCTTTAGTAACCTTACGCGTTTGAGCGTATTGTTTTGCAAATTCGGTTGGGTTTAACCAGTTTCCTAAAAAATCACAAGCTAAACCAACTATTGTTTTTGCTTTGCTAAAATCGTATGAAGAAACAACAGACGTACCAAATACATTTTTATTAGCTTTTGTTAAAGCGTTGTAAGAAATAGCATCGTAAGTAACATGTTTTGTATTAGGATATTTTGCTGTAAATTCAGTAATAACCGCTTTTGTAGAAGGAGAAATAATGGTAGAGGTTAAAATACGAACCGTGCCTCCAGCTAAAGAAGCTGCCACAGCCTCATCTACATTTTTCCAACTTGCATCTTTACCTTTTAATAGTGGGCCACGTAAACGGGCGCCATCGTATAAACCTAAAACAGAAGCCTGTACACGAGCAGTAGTGCCACCGTGTGTTATTTTTGATAAATCATTTCCTTCAATTTTAATAGGACGACCTTCGCGTGTTTTTACTAAAATAGAAGAATAATCGTGTCCATCATAAAAAGTAGAGGCATAAAAATTAGCTACACCTGGGGTAACCTCTTCAGGCTTAACAATGTATGGAATTGATTTAATAACAGGCGTTTCGCAAGCTGCTAATGCAACTGCGGCAGTACTAAAACCCATTACTTTTAAAAAATCGCGACGAGAAGTGCCTGATTGCTCAGCTTCATCGCTACCTAAAAACTCATCCATTGGCAGAGGTTGAGCAAATTCATTTTTTGCTTGCTCTTGAAACTCAGGGCTATTATGTAGTTCGGGTAAGCCTTTCCAGTATTTTTTTGACATAGACATTATTTTATAATTTCTAAATTTTAATTCTTAATAGTGACATTTGCCACACTCTAATCCACCAATTTTTTCAACCGTAAACTTAACATCGTATTGACCAGCATATTTTTCTTTTAATGCTTTGTGTAGGCGGTCGTAATAAGCGTTACCTTCCATTACAACTTCAGTTTTGCGATGACATTCAATACACCATTTCATGGTTAAAGGTGCTTTTTGTTCAGCCACTGTCATTTCTTTAACATTGCCATGGCATTGCTCGCATTTTATTTGCCCCACTACAACGTGCTGTGAGTGATTAAAATAAACGTGATCAGGTAAATTGTGAACTTTTATCCATTTTAAAGGGTTTTCTTTTGATGTATCGTATTTACCTGTTTTAGGATCGAAACCATTAGCAGCGTATATTTTACCAATTTCTTTTTCGCCATATTGTGGGCCTTTTTGAATGCCTTTGTGGCAATTCATACAAATATTTACAGATGGAATACCTGCGTGACGTGATTTTTCAACTGAAGAGTGACAATATTGACAAGCAATTTCGTTTTCGCCAGCATGTAATTTATGAGAAAATTTAATAGGTTGCTCTGGCTTGTAGCCTTTTTGGGTTTTCCAATCGTAGTACACACCAATGTTGTAACAGGCATCCCAACACGATTTCATCCCACCAAAAGCAATAATAATGATAAATACTCCTACTAAACGACGATGGCCAGCCATCCAATTTCTAACTTCTTGTCCAAACGTAATATCAGGATTTTCGGCTTTACCCTCTGCGCGATTAGCGGCATTTTGCATAGATGTGCGAACACTGCGGAAAGCGCCAATTAAAATAGCTAAAATAACAATAATACCTAAAATTAAGTATAATGGTTCGATGCCACCTTTTTGCTCTTCAGCAGCAGGTCCGGCAGTTGTGCCTGTACCACCTGATGCAACTTGTTTTAAAGCTGGGTCTGGTCCTTTTAAAAATGCAACAATAGAGGCAACTCCTTTTTCATCAATTTGCCCTTCAAATACAGTCATTGCTGCACCGTACTGCGCTTTAATTTTTTTAGCGTAAGGGTCGCCAGCTTTAATTAGGGCTTCGTTATTAATTACCCATTTATTAATCCAATCGCCTTTAGGAATACGGTCGAATAAACCTTTTAACCCAGGGCCAGTACCCATTTGGTCGGAGTGTGAAGCGTGACAAACGGCACAATTTTGTTTAAATATTTTTGCCCCTTCGTCGGCACTTTGTGCTTTGATGTTAGAGGTAAACGCAAAAACCGTGAAGACCATTAGTATTAGGGCTTTTGCTGAAGTACGAGATATGTGTTTTTTCATATTAAAATGAGAAATTACGCGGTGTATGAATGTTTTTATGACAAATTAATGACACAAAACGATGGCAAATTTAACAGAATATGAATAAACAAAGTACGAAATTTTAAATATTTTTAACGAATTTGTTAATTTATAACGATTCTAAATAATAAAATTTTGGTCGTTAAAAAATTGAATTTAATCGAAATATTTTTGCAAATAATTGCCGTTAAATTTTTTAGAAAAAAAAACTACAAATGTTTTAAAAACATAAATAATTAATTGCGATAGCGTTAGTAGGTGCGATAGCCTATTATTGCGAGCTTTTAAGCAAACTTACTTAGAAGATTTATTTTTAAAATAGCTGATAATTATTGGCAAAACAGAAATTAAAATAATGCCAATACATACTAAATCTATACGTTTGCGAATAATTTCAACTTCGCCTAAAAGGTAGCCTGCGGTGGTTAAACTACCAATCCATAAGGCGCCGCCTAATACATCGAAGCTAAAAAACCGTTTATAGTTCATTTTGCCTACACCTGCCGCAAAAGGGGCAAAGGTGCGCACAAAAGGCACAAAGCGCGCCATAATAATGGCTTTTGTGCCATGTTTTTCGAAAAACAGGTGGGTTTTATCTAAATATTCTTTTCTAACCAAGGCTTTGTTTCTAAATTTAATATCAAAAATTTTAATGCCAATTTTTCGTCCAACCCAATAGTTACAATTATCGCCCAAAACGGCAGCAATAAATAACAAAATTAGAAGGTAACTCATGTTTAACATGCCACTGCGGGCAAATAAACCAGCGGTAAATAAAAGAGAATCGCCAGGTAAAAAGGGCATAGCAACTAAACCTGTTTCAATAAAAATTACTAAAAACAAAACCACATAAATGGCGGTGTTGTAATTAGCAAAAAGCCATTCAAAATCTAAATGTAAAATGTGTTTAAAAAGTTCGACCATGTTGGAATTAATAGAGGTTAGTTAATGGGGGATTAAATTAATTTGAAAATTCAGCTAAATAAGCTAAAATGCCACCTTTTAGATTGTATAAATTTGTAAAGCCGTGTTGGCTTTCTAAAGCGCTAATAACTGTGGCACTGCGTTTGCCGCTACGGCAATGAACGACTACTTGTTTATCTTTGCTGATTTTATCAACATTATCCATTATTTCGCCCATGGGTATTAATTCGCCATTAAGGTTGGCTTCGTCAAATTCGTATTCTTCGCGCACATCAATTAATTGAAAATTAGCGTTTGTATCTTTTAAGGTTTTTAGTTCGGCAGGGGTAATTTCTTTCATGTTTTTTTTAATTAATGGGAATAGTTAGAAGGATTAATTTAATTCGTTTTTCATATCTTCGGGTAAAAAGCTAAAAAAGGTGTCGCCACGTAAGCCTATGCGTAAGGTTTCTAAAGGTATAACATCATCTACACTAATATTACCAACGTTTACATTACAACCAAATAGTTTTAAAAAATATACTTGTTGGCTTTTTTGAGGAGTTTCCCAAATAATATTTTCTATTTTTACTTTATTTACAATGCGGTTAATTAATAAGGAGTGAGCACTTCCATTTTTATGAAAAATGCCTACTGTACCACTTTCGCGGGCTTCGGCAATTACTTTAAAAGCGCCCGCATCTAATTCGGATTGCATCATTTTTATCCAACGTGCTGGATGAATGATAACACCCTCTTCTTTACTACCTACCTCGCTTAATACTGTAAAGTTTTTAGCTAATGTAGAAATGTATTCGCATTTTTTATCGTGATTCAATTCTACACTTCCATCGCTTACTTCAGCGCTATCTACGCCTAAATCAGTAATGTATTTTACATAATCGTCAAATTTATTACGTACAATAAAAGCTTCAAATAAAGTACCGCCTACGTAAACTTTTATACCTGCTTGTTGGTACAATTTTACTTTTTCTTTTACGTTTTTAGAAATGATAGAGGTACCAAAACCTAATTTTACAAAATCAATATAATCGGCACTTGAGCTCATCATATCCTCTGCTTGGCGAAGGCTAATGCCTTTATCCATTACCATTGTAACGCCATTTGCACGCGGTTTAAAGGTGCGGTTTGGTATGTGCGAAAGGTTAAAATTATAATGGTTGGGCATAGTTTTAGTTTTTATAATTAGCAATCAAATGTAACAGTTCTTTATCATTTTGTAAAATGGGTTCAAAATCAAAAATATCTTGGTGTAAGTTATAGTTAAGTTCTAAACCTCTCACAAAATATTCTAAAGCTTCCTTTCGGTTTTCTTTATAAATAAGTAATACGCCCATACGATATTGTAATTCGGCCACGTTAGGATGAATTTTTATACCTTTTGCAAGGGCTTCAATGGCATCGTTATAGTAACCGTTTTGGTGTAATAGGGTGCTGTAATCTAACCACAAATCGTACTCGGTATATTCTAATTCAATTACACGTTGGTAGGCTGTGGCGGCTTCTTCAATAAAGCCTAGTTTTTGTTGTACTTCGGCAAAAACGTACCAGTATTCGGGTTCGTTGGGGTTAATTTCAATGGCTTTTTTTACGTAATGAATACCTTCGGTAACTCTATTCATGGCATCTAATACAACGCCTATACCTAGCCAAGCATCGGCATTAGCGGGATCTAACTTTACACATTTATTATAATTAACTAAGGCTTCTTCAAAACGGTTTAAGTTTTCGTAGCACTCGCCAATGTAGTAATACGTGGTGGGGTCAATGTCTTCGTGTTTAAAGGTTTCTTTATACACTTCAATAGCTTCTTCATAGCGCTCTAATTGGGCTAAGGAATTGGCCTTGTTAAAATA
>JANYEQ010000019.1 GCA_025363015.1 Bacteroidota bacterium | reverse complement strand
GCACTGGTTTAAGTACTGCGCCACACGTGCATTACGAAGTAATTAAAAATGGCGAAAAAACAAATCCAATAAATTATTATTATAACGATTTATCGCCGCAACAGTACCAACAAATGGTTGAGCTTTCAAAAAAATCTACCCAATCGTTTGATTAAGAGTATATGAAATCAACTAAAATTAGCTTTAATACGGCCGTGGCCATTGTTATTGCCAACATGATTGGCACAGGGGTATTTACCAGTTTGGGGTTTCAGGTATTAGGTATTGAAAGTGGATTTGCTATAATAATGTTGTGGGTAACTGGGGGCATTATAGCGCTATGTGGCGCTTTAACCTATGGCGAAATTGGCGCTGCATTCCCAAACAACGGTGGCGAATATAATTATTTATCAAAATTATATCATCCGGCAGTTGGTTTTTTAAGTGGTTGGGTAAGTGTTACCGTTGGTTTTGCAGCACCCATTGCAGGTGCCTCAATTGCTTTGGGTAAATATGTTTCTAAAATTTATCCTAACGTAAATGCTGTAATTTTGGCCTTTGTTGTAATTATTTGTATTACCCTTATTCATAGTTTAACCTTACGTGTTGGCGCAGCTTTTCAAAGGGTATTTACATTGGTAAAAATTATTTGTATTGTAATGTTTGTAGGCTTTGGTTTGTTTCACATCCCACAACATACTGTAAGTTTTGTGGCAGATAAAGTTGCCTGGAAAGATATTTTTTCAGGAGCATTTGCTACCTCTTTAATTTATGTAACCTATGCCTATAGTGGCTGGAATGCAGCGGCTTATGTTGCTGGCGAAATGGAAAAACCCAAACGTAATTTGCCCCGCGCTTTATTTATTGGCACCTTAGTAGTAATGGCCGTTTATACTATTTTAAATTATGTATTTTTGTATTCGGTTCCTATTTCTGAATTAAAAGGGGTTGTAGAGGTAGGTTATTTAAGTGCTAATAAAATTTTTGGCGTACAATTAGGGCAATTTATGAGTTTGGTAATTGCGGTACTTTTAATTTCCACCATTAGTGCCATGATTTTAGCTGGACCACGCGTTATGCAAAGTATGGGTAAAGAAATTACACCACTAACTTTTTTTGCTATTACTAACAAAAATAATATTCCGTTTGTTGCTATTATTTTTCAATCGGTTATTGCACTTATTTTGGTATTAACGTCTTCGTTTGAGTCGTTAATTAATTATATAGGATTTACTTTAAATTTATTTACTTTTTTAACGGTGTTTAGTGTTTTTATTCTGCGTTATAAACATAAAAATATCCCTCGCCCTTTTAAAATACCTTTATATCCCTTGCCTCCTATTTTATTTTTAGTAGTTATTGGTTGGATATTATACAATGTAATGATGAGTAAACCTTTAGAGTCTTTATTTGGCTTGGGCACAGTTGTATTAGGATTAGGCTTTTATTATTTAACTACTTATTTACAAAAAAACAAAAATGCAAATACTGAAATTTAGTTCGTTAAAAAAAGTAATTGTTCTACTATTAACAGTTGGTTTATTTAGTTGTGATGAAAATAAGGCTGAAAAAGAGACTAATAAAATAGTACTAAAAGATACTGTTCACATTCAGTTTAAAGATACATTACAAACTGAAATTAAAGAAGTTACACTGCCTAAGTTAAATGACACGTTAAATGAATTAGCAAATTTAATTTCAGGAAATAAAGAGTTTACATTTACTACTTTTAAAAAATTTACTAACGAAAATAGCTTCGTTCATTTTTCAAACGACTTTAGTAAACGTTGGAAAAAATTCGATTCAACCCGCTTAAACATTATTAAAAATTTTGCAGATAGTACTCTTATTAAAGAGCTCACGCCAACCGAAAATTTATTTTATCCGTTTTCTGGCCCTGATATTTTATACTCCTCTACCCTATTTCCAAATATTAAACATTTTACCTTAATTGGTTTAGAGCCCGTTGGAACATTACCAATTATAGATGATAAAACAATTATACCCGATTCTATTAACAATTACTTTAATAAAATAAACAGTGCTTTAAACGCTATTTTAAACTTTAGTTTTTTTAGAACGGCAAGTATGAAAGAAGATTTACGCAACCCCGAAGTGGACGGTACTTTACACTTAATTTTATTGTTTTTAAATAAAACTAATAACAGCATTATTAATGTAAAGCCTTTTTATATTGACACTTTAGGAAAAAAGCAATATCTATCTGATTTTAATGCACTTAAGTCTATATTTGCAAAAAATAAAAGTGTAGAAATTAATTATTTAACTCAAGCAAACCAAGTAAAAACTATTACTTATACTAGCACCGATTTAAGCGACGCTGCCTTTAAAAAAAATATAGGCTTAAACCGTTATTTAGATGGGTTAAATTTTAATATTACCTACTTAAAAGGGGCATCTTACCTTTTGCATAAGGCAAGTTTTAATGCTATTCGTAACTTAATTTTAAAAAATACTAGCCAGGTGGTGCAAGATGATAGCGGCATTGCCTTAAGCTATTTTGAAAAAGATAATAACAAATGGGCCTATTCTTTTTACGGTAAATACTTAAAGCCCATAAATATGTTTGTGCAACATTACCAAAAAAAATTAGATTCGTTGTACACAAAATTTGGTACAAAAAAATTAGGCTTTGGCTTAGGTTATAATTACCGGGATAAGAATAGTAATTTTATGATTATTACAAAGGCCAAGTAACTTTCTCTTATCTCAATAAAACCAGTTTTATAGCTATTAAAAAAGCGTCTCAATATTATTAGAGACGCTTTTTTATTTTTAGTACCCTAACTCCGCAGACATCCATTTTTGCTTACAAGTCTTGTAAACAATAGGATTCAAGTGTTTTTATGCCGTAATTTAAGTTTTTTGAGCTATTAAATAATCATTTGAAATTATTCATTGTTTTCTTTGAATCCAAAGGAAAGGTTGATTTCATTGGAATAAGAGTTCACTAGACTCTCTGAGAAGACTCTAAGATTATTTTTTGCACCATAATCTTTAACAATCATTTGACGATTTTGGACCCGCTCCTGCCTTAGCAAGCTAGCGTCGAATAATTGGATATTGTAGACTGATTGTTAATTTTAGATTGTTCATATGCTTTATTCAGCACTATGAGATGCGGAGAACAAACCGACCAAAATTTCATTAATGTCCCGTTCAGTAATTTTATAGCGGCCAGATTCAACTTGTTTTAGCAATAGGTCAAATTCTTCATCAATAATTTTATTTATTGCCTCTTTGAATTTTTCTTTCATCGAAAGTACTCTTTCTAATTCTTCTTTTTTCATATTCTCTGTTTTTTTCTATAAATAGTTAAAAAAAAACTGAAATTGAATAAGGAGAAGATTTCTTCAAAAATTCGAAATGCTGTATTAAAGAGCTAGTGAATCATTTTTACATTTTTACCAATAAAATATTACATTTAGGCCTGCTGTTAAGCATTCGCTTATGCAATACCTATGGTCAGCACCCAGATGGTCATATAGATAATTACGAAAAAACCTCGAAAGTTGTAGCTTCCGAGGTTTAATTTATCGTGATTTTACAATCCAATCTCGTGTCAATTTTTTTTTAGGACGAGATACATTTTTTTAAACAAAATTTATTGCTTACTTATTTTAGTTTGATAAATCATTTGGTTTTGTTTAAGCACTCTAACAAAATAAACACCCTCATTTAGTGTGCTTATGTTTAAAGCCTGGCTATTACTCTGCACAACAGCATTAAGTATTTTTTGACCCATAACAGTATATATTTCAATCGTCATTCCTACAATTTCATTCGTTTCAGAAGAAATAAAAATTGCATTTGAAGAAGGATTTGGGAAAATTAAAATGTTGCTTTTATTTTCAATTTCATTTATACCTAAAGTATTAGATACCTCAATAAGATTCGTGTAAAGAGGCCATTGGCCATTTGCTGCACCGTTAAAATCTAACTTATTGGTACAGGTAGCGGTAACAGGGTCGTATTCAAATAGTACACCTTGATTATTCACCCCACCTTTATAGGTCATCCCATAAAATTTACCGTTGCTCGCCTGCATAAGTGAGCCGTACGAATATGAGCCATTTGCTGCGCCGTTAAAATCTAATTTTTTGGTATAAGTAGCCGTTATAGGGTCGTATTCAAATAATACACCAAAATTATTCACCCCACCTTGGTACGTCACCCCATACAATATGCCGTTGCTTGCCTGCAGGAGTGAGCCAAAAGGATGTGCGCCATTTGCACCGTTAAAATCTAATTTTTTGGTATAGGTAGCCGTTATTGGGTCGTATTCGAATAATACACCGAAGGTATTCACACCACCATAACTTGTCATCCCATACAATTTGCCGTTGCTTGCCTGTATGAGTGAGCCTTGAGAACCTTCGCCATTTGCTGCACCGTTAAAATCTAATTTTTTAGTATAGGTAGCCGCAGCAGGATCGTATTCAAATAATACTCCGACATTATACCCCCCACCTTGCCACGTCATCCCATACAGTTTGCCGTTGCTTGCCTGCAAAAGTGAACCTCGCGGGCTTGCGCCATTTGCTGTACCGTTAAAATCTAATTTTTTGGTATAGGTAGCCGTTATAGGGTCGTATTCAAATAATACACCAAAATTATTCGACCCACCAGCTTGGGTCATCCCATACAATTTGCCGTTGCTTGCCTGCATAAGTGAGCCGTTAGGATTTGCTCCAATAGTGTTGGTTGCAAAATCACTTAACACTTGCTGGCTATTACCATTAGCGTCGGTTTTAAAAATGGTGCCAAAGCCACCGCTGCCGCCAACGGTGGTCATGCCATATAATGATGTTTGTGCTTTTAAATTTAACTGGCACAGCGTAGCAGCCATTGTAAGCAAAAAGAGTATTGTTTTTTTCATACTATTAAAATGTTTTTGTTTTGTAATTTAAATCTACAAAATAAAATCTGAGCTTAGATAATTATTATTCATATGCACTCAGTTAGGGTAGTAAAGAAATAAAAAAATAGTTTATAAAATTATAACCTATTTTAAACCTTTAATTCTATCATTCATTTCTTTACCTTTAGCCTCGTTGCCCGTCATTAAATACAATTTACGTAAGGCGCTCATAGTAGGTTTATCATCAGCTTTTATGGTTAGGGCTTGTTCTAAATAAGGTATTGCTTTTTTAAAATTTTCTTGGGCTATAGCTTCGTTTGCCTTTTGGTTTTTAGCCATATCGGTAATTGTGCCACCTTTACCGCCTTGGTAATAGCCACCATAGTTGTTATACATTGCTCCTAAATTATAATACGAGTTGTATAAAATATCTTTATTTTCGGGTTTTAACTCAATGGCTTTTAAGTAATTGGTTTCGGCAGTTTTTATAATTTCTTCAAAATTAGCGGGTTTTGTAAGTTCTTTACCTGTTACTTTATCTTTTGGGTTAGCAATTTGGTCGTTAATTTGGCCTGCTACTAAATAAAATACCGCATTTTTTGGGTCGTTTTTAATAGATAAGTTAATGTTATTTAAGGCTTCTTGCTGCTTGCCTTTTGCTAAAAAGTAATCAGTTTCCTTATTCATTAAGTTCATATCGTTAGGGTACGCTACTCTGCCTTTTCTTAAAATTTCCATAGCAGCGGTAGTATCAGCTTTGCTTAAGTTTGCAGAGTACATACTTTCGTAATTATAAGGCGATGCTATTTTTAAATCAATCATTTTTTTGTTGTACTCTAAAATTTTAGCAGGATTTTTAGATTTATTGGCCGATACACACGCATTGTAAAAATTAGATGTATCTTTTTTCATGGTTAAGGACATGTTTGTGTAACCCGTTTTGTAAAAATAATCGGCAGCTTCGTCAAATTTTTTGGCTTTGTATTTACCTTGTGCAATGTTACCCGATTCCATTTTTATTTGCTGAGCCACTAAAGCAAATTTTAAATCGTCTTCGCCTAACATACTTGTGCCTTTTGTTAAACCTTCAATAATAGTTTGCATGTATTTTGGGTCAAGGTCTTTCATTTTATTTAACTCATCGCTGGCGTTTTCAAAGTTTGCTAAAGGCGTATTACCATAGGCTAACATAGCGCGCTCATTTTTATCGGCTACGGTAGGTTCTAACTTTTTTAATTCGGTATTTAATTCGCTCTGAAAAAAGGCATAACTAATACGTGCTTTGTAAGCGTGTGTTTTGCCTTGGCTTTTAGTATCTTCATTGGCTAAGGCCAAATCAATGGATTCTTTAGCTTTATTAAGATAAGATAAATCGGGTTTACCATCTTTAACGGAGCTTTCATAATCGTTTAAGGCACGCCAAGCGGTTTGTACTTTTGTTTTTTGCGATAAGCCTATTAGTGGTAACAAAGCTATACTTAAAATTGCTATTTTTTTCATAATTAGTTTCCTTTTATTTTTTTGGCTATTTAACAAATAAACTCACCCTATTTTATAATATATTATTTAGACGTTTTTAAAACAAATTGCATATAAATTAAAGATTATATTTTTTAATTTATAATCTTTAATTTATAATTACGCTACAGGTTTATCATCCGTTCCTTCGGTTTTTGGAGATTCATCTGTATCACCAGTCTCTTTTGTACCTTCTATCCCATCAGCCCCTGTAGTTCCTTCAATACCAGTTGTCTCTTCAATATCTTCCTCGTGGTCAACTTTAGTAACGGCTGCAATTTCGTCGGTATCGCTAATATTTATTAACTTAACACCTTGTGTGGCGCGGCCCATAACGCGTAAGGTATTTACGCTTAAACGAATGGTAATTCCGTTTTTGGTAATAATCATTAAATCGTTCGCATCAGTAACTAATTTAATTGCAACTAAATTGCCTGTTTTTTCGGTAATATTAATGGTTTTTACACCTTTACCACCGCGGTTAGTAATACGGTATTCATCAATATCGCTACGTTTACCATAACCTTTTTCAGAAACAACTAAAACATTGGCCAGCATATCATCAATACAAATCATACCAATTACTTCATTTTTATCGCCTTCTTCATCGTTTAAATCAATTCCAATTACGCCGCTAGCATTTCTACCCATTGGTCTAACTTTCGCTTCAGGAAAACGACACACCTTGCCTAATTTGGTAGCCAACATTATTTCGTTTTTACCGTTAGTTAAAGCAGCTTCTAATAAAACATCGCCTTCGCGAATAGTAATGGCACTAATTCCATTAGAACGTGGACGAGAATAAGCTTCTACTGATGTTTTTTTAATGATACCATCTTTAGTACATAAAATAATAAAGTTATTTTTAATGTATTCATCATCATTTAAATTTTTAATATTAATAAAGGCTTTTACTTTATCGCCTGGCGGTATATTAACTAAATTTTGAATGGCACGGCCTTTGCTTTGCTTGTTGCCTTCGGGTACTTCGTAAGCACGTATCCAAAAACACTGACCTTTTTCGGTAAACAACAATAAATAATTGTGTGTACTTGCAATAAACATGTGTTCAATAAAATCTTCATCTCGGGTACTCGAACCCTTACTTCCTTTACCACCACGTGCTTGCGAGCGGTACTCATCTAAATTAGTACGTTTCATATAACCCATGTGCGAAATAGTAATAACTACACTTTCGTCTGGTATCATATCCTCAACTTTAAACTCATCGCCTACATAAACAATTTCGCTACGGCGCGCATCGCCATATTTTTCTTTTATTTCAAGTAATTCGTTTTTAATAATGGTAAAGCGTAGAGGTTCGTTTGTTAAAATATCTTTTAAATTTTCAATCGTTTTCATTAACTCGGTAAACTCTGCGTTTAATTTATCAACTTCTAATCCGGTTAATGTGCGTAAACGCATATCTAAAATGGCACGTGCTTGTATTTCAGATAATGTAAAACGAGTCATTAATTGATCTCTAGCGGCATCTGGACTTTCGCTTTCGCGAATAATTTTAATAACCTCTTCAATATTTTTTTGTGCAATAATTAAACCTTCTAAAATGTGAGCGCGTTTTTCAGCTTGTCCCAATTCATATTTAGTACGGCGAATAACTACTTCGTGGCGATGTTCTACAAAATGATGAATCATATCTTTTATGTTCAGCATTTCTGGTCGGCCACCCACTAGAGCTACATTGTTAATTGAGAATGAAGTTTGTAGTGCAGAGTATTTATACAAATTATTTAATACCACATTGCTAATAGCATCTTTACTTAATTCGTAAACAATGCGCATACCTTCGCGATTACTTTCATCACGTATATCACGTACACCTTCAATTTTTTTTTCGTTAATTAATTCGGCTTGTTGTTTAATCATTTCCGCCTTATTAACTTGGTAAGGTATTTCGGTAACAATAATACGCTCTCTATCGCCCACCATTTCAATGTTAGTTTTAGCACGCATCATTATTCGTCCACGCCCAGTGTGCATCGCTTCTTTTACGCCTTCGTAACCGTATATAGTTGCGCCAGTAGGAAAATCGGGTGCTTTAATATACTTCATTAAACCATCAATATCAATTTCACGATTATCAATATAAGCCAATGTGGCATCAATCGTTTCGCTTAAATTGTGTGGTGCCATATTGGTAGCCATACCAACGGCAATACCGCTTGCACCATTAATAATTAAGTTTGGTATTTTTGTAGGAAGAACAGTTGGTTCTGTTAAACTATCATCAAAATTTGGACGAAAATCTACCGTTTCTTTTTCAAGATCGGCAATCATTTCTTCGGCAATTTTACGAAAGCGAACCTCGGTATAACGCATAGCTGCTGGTGGATCGCCATCTACACTACCAAAATTACCTTGTCCATCAACTAACATATAACGTAAACTCCAATCTTGCGCCATACGTACCATGGTGTCATATACAGATGAATCACCATGTGGGTGATACTTTCCTAACACCTCACCTACAATACGTGCCGATTTTTTGTACGGGCGATTGTGTAACACACCTAAATCTAACATGCCATACAACACCCTACGGTGTACTGGCTTTAAACCATCACGCACATCGGGCAAAGCACGACTAACAATTACCGACATTGAATAATCAATGTAAGCTGTTTTCATTTCGTCTTCAATATTAATTTGAATTATTTTTTCTCCATCTGCCATATTCTTTTCTTTTTAGTTTTGTAATTATGTCTTAAATTGCTTGTATTTAGTGCTTTTTTGTCATTAATTTAATTTAACAATAGTATAAAAAAACTATCCATTTTTATTTTTAAATTAGGTATTGAAAGTACCGAAAAATAAGCAATTACAAGTAAAACTTATTAACAAAAACAATGTTAAAAAAAGTATTAGTAATATTTAACTTTACATTTAATTTAATTTATTTTTGAGTTTGGCATTATATATGTAATTTCACTAATTATAAATTTAAAGGAACTGTTTTATGGAAGCAAAATTTTCGCCCAGAGTAAAAGAAGTAATAACCTATAGCCGTGAAGAGGCATTACGTTTAGGGCACGATTATATTGGTATTGAGCATTTAATGTTAGGTATGATACGCGATGGAGATGGTGTGGGCATGCGTTTATTAAAAAATTTAGGCATTGATGTAGCCGAATTTAGAAAAACAATTGAATACAATTTAACACCAGGTTTGCGTAAAACAAATAACTTGGCCAACATCCCTTTAGTTAAACAAGCTGAAAAAACCCTTAAACTAACCTACTTAGAAGCAAAAACATTTAAATCCATTCAAATAGGTACAGAGCATTTGTTGTTATGTATTTTAAAAGATAACGATAATATTGTAACAAAATCGTTATTAAAAAATGGAGTAGATTATGATGCGGTTCGTGCCGAATTAGAAGGCTTTTTAGAAAACCCACATAAAATAGAAAACGCTACACCAAGCGATGGTGAAGATGATGCAGAAGATAGCTTTGCAAATGCTAACAACCCAGGCGCACAAAAAAAACCAGGAGAAAGCAAAAGTAAAACGCCAGTATTAGATAATTTTGGTAGAGATTTAACCAAAATGGCCGAAGATGGAAAGTTAGATCCAGTGGTTGGTCGTGAAAAAGAAATTGAACGCGTATCGCAAATTTTAAGCCGTCGTAAAAAAAATAATCCAATATTAATTGGTGAGCCAGGTGTTGGTAAAAGCAGTATTGCAGAGGGTTTAGCCTTAAGAATAGTACAACGTAAAGTTAGCCGTGTATTATTTGGTAAACGCGTTGTTACCTTAGATTTAGCGAGTTTAGTAGCTGGGACAAAATACCGCGGTCAGTTTGAAGAGCGTATGAAAGCCGTTATGAACGAGTTAGAGAAAAGCCCAGATGTAATTTTATTTATTGATGAAATACATACTATTATAGGTGCAGGTGGGGCAAGCGGAAGTTTAGATGCCAGCAATATGTTTAAACCTGCTTTAGCGCGTGGCGAAATACAATGTATTGGTGCAACTACTTTAGATGAATATCGCCAGTATATTGAAAAAGATGGTGCTTTAGAGCGTCGCTTTCAAAAAGTAATTATTGAACCAGCTACTCAAGAAGAATCTCTCGAAATATTAAATAATATTAAAGCCAAGTACGAAGAACATCATAATGTAACCTATACCGATGAAGCTATTAAAGCTTGCGTACAACTTACCGCACGTTATATTACTGATAGACATTTGCCAGATAAAGCTATTGACGCCTTAGATGAAGCTGGAAGCAGAGTGCACATTACAAATATCAACGTTCCTGAAAATGTTTTAGAACTTGAGAAAAAAATGGAAGATATTAAAGAACTAAAAAATCAAGTCGTTCGTTCACAAAAATACGAAGAAGCGGCAAAGTTACGTGATACAGAAAAACAATTACAAGCGCAATTAGAAGCGGCTAAAAAATCCTGGGAAGAAGAAACAAAACAAAACCGTGTTACAGTATCCGACGAAGACGTTGCACAAGTAGTAAGTATGATGAGTGGTGTGCCCGTACAACGTGTAAACCAAAACGAAAGCGAAAAGTTAGTTAAGATGAACGACTTGCTTAAAGGCAAAGTTATTGGGCAAGATAACGCCTTATTAAAAGTAGTAAAAGCCATACAGCGTAACCGTGCAGGTTTAAAAGACCCAAACAAACCCATTGGTTCGTTTATATTTTTAGGTCCTACAGGTGTTGGTAAAACGCAATTAGCAAAAGTTTTAGCCAAACATTTATTTGATAATGATGATGCACTTATTCGTATAGATATGAGTGAGTATATGGAAAAATTTGCTGTAACCCGTTTAATTGGCGCACCTCCAGGCTATGTGGGTTACGAAGAAGGCGGACAGTTAACCGAAAAAGTTCGCCGTCGCCCTTATGCCGTTGTGTTGCTTGACGAAATTGAAAAAGCACATCCTGATGTATTTAATATGTTGTTACAAGTATTAGATGACGGTATGTTAACCGATAGTTTAGGACGCAAAATCGATTTTAAAAATACCATTATCATCATGACTTCTAATATTGGTGCACGCCAGTTAAAAGATTTTGGTACAGGCGTAGGTTTTGGCACTACTGCCAGAAAAGAAAGCGAAGAAGATACAACAAAAGGAGTAATAGAAAGTGCCTTAAAAAAAGCATTTGCCCCAGAATTTTTAAATCGTATTGATGATGTGGTAATGTTTAACTCTTTATCTAAAGACGATAT
Source organism: Bacteroidota bacterium (assembly GCA_025363015.1). Taxonomy (GTDB): domain Bacteria; phylum Bacteroidota; class Bacteroidia; order B-17B0; family Aurantibacillaceae; genus Aurantibacillus. The sequence continues at coordinate 3,558 of JANYEQ010000019.1, read as the reverse complement.
ACATAAAATTATTGATATTGAATTAGCCAGTTTGTTTGGTAGAATTAGTGGCTTAGGTTACAGTATAAAAATTACCAACGCGGCTAAAGATTATATTGTAGAAAAAGGTTACGATGTTAACTATGGTGCCCGCCCTTTAAAACGCGCCATACAAAAGTATTTAGAAGATCCAATGGCAGAAGAAATAATTAAAAATAATTTAACCGAAGGCGACGAAATTGAAGTGGATTATAATAAAGAAAAAGATGAGATTGTAATTAGCCATAGCAAGCCAAAAACTAAAAAACCTAAAAAAGAAGCTTAATACTTTAATAAAAAAATGGTTCATTTGCTAAATCAAATTCATTGGCAACTAAACTATGTATTTAATGTTTTTAACTCATTAAAATAATTTCAGTTTTTCAACTTTTATTTACTTAACGGTATTCAAATCCGTTTGTGTGTTATGAATTATATTTTAACAATATAGCTGTTGTTTTAGAGTAAGCACATGTATACTCTGCACTAAAATTGTTTTATTTTTTTGAACTGAATATGTGTTTAAGTGTAATTTAAATAAATTACTTATTCATTTCTGCATTTATATCCTTAATCATTTGAGTACATATTCTCCCAAATTGTTGATTTAAAGACCTTATTTTTTCAATATTAGTAGCTAAAACTGCCAGGCTTTCCATTTCGTTTAATAAAAACACCCCTTCTTTCATGCCAAGTACCGAACAAGTTGATTTTAATTTATGACAATAACTTTTAATATTATCATAATCTTTCTTTTCAACAGCTTGTTTTAAAATGGGTAAATCAATTGAAATATTTTTTATGCTTAAATCAATAATTTCGCTAATTAGCGCCACATTACCTTGCATATTTTTTTTCAAATAGGAAAAGTTATAAATACTATCTATTTTCTTTACATCTAAATACTTTTTTTTCAGAATTTTTTTCTTTTCAGGTTCCTTTACTGCATTCATTTTTTTGAGTTGAGGATAGAGGGTAGTGTATATCATTTTAAAAAGTAAGTCAGCATGTATAGGTTTAGAAATAAAATTATTCATTCCTAATGCTAAACATTTCTCTCTTTCTCCCGCCATTGCATTTGCTGTCATTGCAATAATAGGAATATGATTTTTTAATTCTTCTCTAATAAGCCTTGTAGCTTCGTATCCGTTTATTTCAGGCATTTCCATATCTAGTAGAAGAAGATCATAATGATTATTTTTTATCTTTTCTACAGCAAGTTTACCATTTTCAACAATTTGTATTTTAAGATTATTTTCTTTAAACAATGTACGAATCAAACTACTATTTACCAGATTATCTTCAGCCATTAAAATTTTTAAATTCTTCATTTTCTTGAAATTCACATTTACAGTTGAATCTGAAGAAACAATTCTATCCAATTCAGTTACTTTTCCAAATGATAATGTAAAGAAAAATTCTGAGCCACGATTAACAACACTCTTTACCCCAACACTACCACCTTGTAATTCTACTAACTGCTTAAATATATTTAACCCAAGCCCTGTACCGCCATAATTTCTTGATGTTTGCAAATCAGCCTGCTCAAAGCGGTCAAAAATAGTTTTTAGTTTTTCTTTTGCAATTCCTATTCCAGTATCTTTTATTGTAAATTTAATTGAACAAAATTCCACATCGTCGTCAATAAGTTTTGCCTCTACTAATATTGAACCTTTAGCCGAAAATTTAATAGCATTGCTAACTAAATTTATTATAATTTGAGTGAGGCGAACAGAATCGCCTAAAAGTAATTTAGGGATAATTTTCTCACATATAAATTGTAGGGAAAGTTGTTTTTTAGCCACTTTTGGTTGGAACATGACTTTGATAGAATCAAACAATTCTCTAATATTTATAGGTAATTTTTCAAAATACATCATGCCCGCTTCGATTTTTGAAACATCAAGAATGTCGTTTATCAAGCTTATCAAATTTTGACTTGAGGTTCTTATTGTTTCAACAAAACCCAATTCCTCGGTCTTTAAATTTCTTTTAGCAAGCACATCTGCAAAACCAACAATTGCATTCATTGGGGTTCGCATTTCGTGGCTCATATTTGCAAGAAATTGCTCTTGAAAGCGCTGAGATTTTTCAGCACTTTCTTTAGCAATTAACAATTGCCTTTCTATTTCTTTACGTTCGCTTATATTATAAATATTTGCAAGAATCAGTTGTTTTGATTGGAATTCCATCAATTGAGTTGAAATCAATACCTCTAATTTTTTTCCATCTTTTCGAATTAAATTTATCTCTAAATCTCGAGTATAGTTATGCATCTTTAATTGCTCAAACGCCTCAATTCGATAAACAGGATTAATACATCCCAGTTCAATTAAATTATATCCTATTAATTCTTCCAGTTTATCAAACCCTAACATTTTTACAAAAAATATATTTGTGTCAATTATTTTACCAGTTTCTAATTCGGATAATACCATTCCACTTGGAAAATTTTCAAAAATTTTATGAAATATTTTTTCAGCCTCGTTGAGTTTGCGCAAAACGTCCTTAAAGTCGGTGATATTGTATAAAGTAGTTAAAGCGCATTTTTTACCAGAAATTTCTATAATTTCTGAAGAAAAAATAAAAATCAGTGCTTTACCATCTTTTGAAAGAAATTCAATTTCTTGATTCCTTAAATATCCTTGGGCTTTAAATTTTGCCGCAATTAATTCTCTTTCCTCTTTACTATGAAAGTTTAGTTCAATTGAAGATTTTCCTATAACCTCTTCTTCTAAATAACCAAATGTTTTTAAAAATAGTTCGTTAACCCGAATAAAACGTCCAGATTCTACTTCTGATATTAATATTGCGGTGGGGCTTTTTTCAAACATTAATTTAAATAAACTCTGACTTTCTCTTAATTCATTTTCTGTTTTTTTTAAATCAGAAATTTCAACCATTGTGCTAATAATTCCTTTTTTTGCCCCAATTAAAACTGGCCCAAATGAACACAATATGTTTTTAAATTGGCCTAAACGAGATTTAACCTTAACTTCTACCTGTTTTAATTTTTCTCGCTTTTCTTGTACTTGTTGTAATATTTTTTGCCTATCCTCAATACTAATAATATTAAAATCGCTCGTTTTTTTACCAATTACTTCTTCTATTGAATACCCAACTAATTCTAAATATGCTTTATTAACAAAAATATGACTCCCAGTCTCAAAATCAGAAAGGGTAATTGCCACCGGATTAAAATTAAATGTATCTGAAAACAGAGAATTTGAAATTTTAAGTTCCCCTTCTAACTGCTTGTTTTTTTTCTTTAACTCTTCCAATTCTTTTTCAATATTTTGAATATAGAATAAAGTTTTTTCGTTGTTTTTATTACTCATTTTATTTTAAATTTAATCAATTATATATCTTTGGGCGTATATATTTAAAACAATCTTGGAATTTTAAGCATTAATAATTACTAATATTTTTTAATAAATTTAGTTATTATTATTGATTGTTGTATACGGTGGGAAATTAATCACTTTGATTTTATCTCCTTCTATGGACTATGATTAAAAAAAATAAAAAAAAAACCGCTTT
>JANYEQ010000015.1 GCA_025363015.1 Bacteroidota bacterium | reverse complement strand
GTAACAAGTCCATCTATGCTTACCACAAGCATTAAAGCATCTCCTGCAAATAACAATTTTCCACTGTATAGCTTTAATACTAGCGATATAGCTACATTATTGCAGCAAAGTAGTACGGCTAAAAGTGCTTTAGATTTAATTAAGATTGTTCCTAATCCTTACTACGGCTCATCGTCATACGAAACAAATAGAATTGATAACCGTGTTAGAATTACCAACTTACCTAATAAATGCAGTATAAAAATATTTACCATGAATGGTACCTTAGTACGCACCATTAAACGTGATGTAGAAGGACAAGAAGATTTATACAACGGTACAACAGGAAGCGGTTCAAACATTAAACAATCTAAACGTATTTCTTACCAAGATTGGGATTTAAAAAACCAAGATAACATTACCGTAGCCAGTGGTTTATATATATTTTATATAGATGCTCCAGGTTTTGGCGAAAAAATAGTAAAATGGTTTGGAGTAATGCGCCCATTAGACGTGCAAAGCTATTAATCTAAAAAAGAAAAAATATTATGATAAAAAATATAAAATATCTTAGTTTATCGGCCGTAATGTTAGCCTCTGCCGTTCGTGCTGGTAACCCCGAGCGTGCTGGTCAAGCTGGTGCAGGGCAATTACTTATAAACCCTTACGCTCGTAATACAGGTATGGTAGGGAGTAACTCTGCTAAAGTACGCGGTTTAGAAGCTCAATTTTTAAATGTTGCAGGTACCGCTTATACTCGTAAAACCGAATTTATTTTTAACCGTAGTAACTGGTTACAAGGCACTAATATTTTTGTAAACAGTTTTGGTTTAACTCAAGGAGTTGGCGAAACTGGTACCATTGGCTTTGGTGTAACTGCCATTAACGCTGGAAAAATTGATATTACTACTGAAGATCAACCCGAAGGTAACTTGGGTACTTATACCCCAACATTTTATAACATAAATTTAAGTTATGCCAAAATGTTTTCGGATAATATTTTTGGAGGTATAAACCTAAAAGTTATTAATGAGCAAATACCAAACGTAGCCGCACGTGGTGTTGCAATTGATGCAGGTATTCAGTACCACACAGGTAAATACGACCAAATACACATTGGTATATCTATTAAAAACTTAGGTCCTAAAATGAGTTATAAAGGCGATGGTTTAAGCCGTCAAACCAAAGTAAATTATGGTAGTAATTATGAGTTAACGGTTAACAATCGCTCAGGCGCTTTTGAATTGCCATCGTTAGTAAACATAGGTTTAAGCTACGATTTTTACTTAACTAAAGATAGTACTGGCTTATCAAAAAAACACCGTTTAACAATGAATAGTACTTACACATCCAATTCATTTACTTACGATAACTTTTTATTTGGTGCAGAATATGCTTGGAAAGATATGCTAATGTTTAGAGCGGGCTATATGTACGAAAAAAACATTAATAAATCGTTTGATTTAGGTCGTAGAACCGTATTTACAGGTCCTGCTGCAGGTTTAACGTTTGAAGTACCCTTTAACGAAAAAAAATCTACCATCGCTTTAGATTATTCGTACCGCTTTACAAATCCGTTTGGTGGTACACATACTTTTGGCTTACGTTTAAACCTATAAAAAAATTAGTATCTTTACTTTAAATTTAAGAGTCCCGACAAAATCGGGATTCTTTGTTTTTTAACCCAACACACATTATGGCACAAATTGGATATTATACCGAAGAAAGTTTAACCAAACTAAGAAAAGAATTGCATCATTTAAAAACAGTGGAACGTAAAAATGCAACCGCAGCCGTAGCCGAAGCTCGTGATAAAGGTGATTTAAGCGAAAATGCCGAATATGATGCCGCCCGCGAAGCCCAAGTTCTATTAGAAATAAAAATTAAAAAGTTAGACGATATAATTGCAAACGCACGTATTGTAGATGAAACATTACTAGATCTCAGTAAAGTAAGCATTTTAACCAGTGTTAAAATTATTAATACAAAAAATAAAGCGGCTATGAAATATACTTTGGTTGCCGAAAGTGAAGCTGATTTAAAAGCAGGTAAAATTTCTGTTGACTCTCCTATAGGTAAAGCTCTATTGGGAAAAAAGGTAGGAGAAAAAGTAGATGTTACAATTCCTGCAGGTGTAGTAACCTTCGAAATATCTGAAATCACCCTTTAATGCCAAGCATTTTTAGTAAAATAATTGCAGGGCAAATACCTTGCTACAAAATTGCCGAAAACGACCAATTTTTTGCTTTTTTAGATATTGCTCCACTAAAAAAAGGACATACCTTAGTTATTCCAAAAAAAGAAGTAGCCGATTTATTTAATTTAGATACACAAACGTATACAGGCCTAATGGCTTTTGCAAAACCAATTGCTGAGGCTATAAAAAAAACGTTTCCTTGTAATAGAGTCAGTATGCAAGTAATAGGGTTAGAAGTACCGCATGCACATATCCATTTAATACCCATAAATAGTCTAAACGATTGTAATTTTAATAACCAAAAAATAACTTTTACAACACAAGAGTTTAACGATATTGCAAAACAAATTTCAAAAAATATAATACAAACAGTATGACAAAAATAAAATTTGGAACCGATGGTTGGCGAGCAATTATAGCTCAAGATTTTACAGTAGAAAATGTAGCGCGTGTAACTGAAGCTACCAGTAAATGGTTATTAAAAAACCACAAAAATCCTACGGTTGTAGTAGGCCACGATTGCCGTTTTGCAGGAGAATTATTTGCCGAAACTGTAGCAAAAGTTTTTATAGCCAATGGCATTAAAGTTTTTTTAGCAAAAGATTATGTGAGCACACCTATGATATCCTTAGGAGCCGTAAAGTATAAAACAAGTTTAGGCATTATTATTACAGCAAGCCACAACCCACCAACGTATAATGGTTATAAAATAAAAGGAAGTTACGGTGGGCCTTTAGGGCCTGAATTGGTACAAGAAATAGAAGATATTATTCCTGAAAAAGCAAATGCAAATTACAACGCTATAAATTTTAACGAGGCAAGCACAAAAGGACTTTTAGAAATAGCCCCTTTAGAAGATATTTACGTAAAACATGTTGAAGAAAGTTTTGATTTAAACGCTATTAAAAACTCAAACCTTGTATTGGCATACGATAGTATGTTTGGCGCTGGTAAAAAGGTAATGAAACGATTGTTTCCTGAAATTTATCATTTACATAGCGATGATAATCCGGGTTTTCATGGGCAAGCACCTGAGCCAATTCATAAAAATTTATTAGAGTTTAGTAATTTTATTAAAAATAAGAAAAACATTAGTTGTGGTTTAGCAACCGATGGCGATGCCGATAGAATAGGACTTTACGATAACGAAGGTAATTTTGTAGATTCGCACCACATTATTTTATTATTAATTCATTACTTGGTTAAATATAAAAACCAAACTGGCAAAGTGGCAACGGCATTTAGCACCACTGTTAAAATTAATAATATGTGTAAGCATTACAATTTACCTTTAGATGTTGTAAAAATTGGCTTTAAATATATTTGTAGTATTATGGTAGCCGAAGATGTTTTAGTTGGAGGCGAAGAAAGTGGAGGCATTGCTATTAAAGGGCATATACCCGAGCGCGACGGTATTTGGATGGGCTTAACCATTTGGGAATTTATGGCTAAAACAAATAAAACGCTTAAACAATTAATACAAGAAGTGTATGATATTACAGGCACTTTTTGGTTTGAGCGTAATGATTTATATATTGACGAAGCCACAAAAAATAAAGTATTAGAACTTTGTAAAAGTAATTCATACAAAGAGTTTGGTAAATACAAAGTACAGCGCATTGATAATTTAGATGGTTACAAATTCTTTTTTGATGATAACACTTGGTTAATGATTAGAGCGAGTGGAACAGAGCCAGTACTTCGCACATACGCCGAAGCAGCCACTAAAGAAATTACATTTGATATTTTAGCCGATGTAAAAAAAGTATTGTTGGGTTAAACAATTATTTGATTATGCGTTTTTAAGCGCTGTAAAATAAAAAGTATAATGTATTTAACCTGTTAGTTTTAAGGTTTAAAAAATTAACAATTAACGTATTTTTTGTTAAATTTACATTCTATTTTAAACCCAAAAATGGATAAATTTTCATACTTAGGCACCAGCGATGTAAACGCTATTGAACAGCTTTTTACACAATACACAAACGATAACAATTCGGTTGATAAAACTTGGCAAGATTTTTTTAAAGGATTTGAATTTGCTCAAAAAGATTACTCATCCTCAAACGGCGCCATACCCGAAAATGTTACTAAAGAATTTAAAGTAATAAACCTAATAAACGGTTACCGTTCACGCGGACATCTATTTACACGCACCAACCCTGTTCGTCAACGCCGAACATATACACCAACTTTAGCGCTAGAAAATTTCGAATTATCGCATAAAGATTTAGAAACCGTTTTTCAGGCAGGTAACCAAATTGGTATTGGCGCTGCAAAACTAAAAGATATTATTGTTCATTTAGAAACTACCTATTGTGCTAGTATTGGGGTTGAATATGCCTTTTTACGAAACCCCGAAGAAACAAAATGGTTACAAGACCGTATTGAAAAATCAAAAAATATTCCAAACTTTAACAAAGACGAAAAAAAAGTAATTCTTAATAAATTAATACAAGCCGTTACCTTCGAAAATTTTTTAGCTACCAAATTTGTGGGGCAAAAACGTTTTTCATTAGAGGGTGGCGAATCGTTTTTACCAGCTTTAAATACCTTAATGGAGCATGGCGTTAAATTAGGGATTGAGGATTATGTTATTGGTATGGCGCATCGTGGGCGTTTAAACGTATTGGCAAACATTATGAACAAACCCACTAAAGATATTTTTACCGAATTTGAAGGCCGCCCTAGCGAAGACAGTGTGTTTGATGGTGACGTAAAATATCACATGGGCTATAGTAGCGATATTAAAAGCGATTCAGGTAAACAAGTTCATATTTCATTAACGCCAAACCCTTCACATTTAGAAACCGTTGCCCCCGTTGTAGGCGGTATTACACGTGCTAAAATTGATATTCGCCACAAAGGCGATAATAAAAAAGCCTGTTCTATTTCCATTCATGGCGATGGAGCCATTGCTGCACAAGGCATTGTTTACGAAGTAATACAAATGAGCCAGTTAGATGGCTACAAAACTGGTGGTACTGTACATTTCATTATCAATAATCAAGTAAGTTTTACAACTAATTTTATTGATGCCCGCTCTTCTATTTATTGTACTGATGTGGCTAAAGTAGTGCTTTCGCCCGTATTTCACGTAAATGGTGATGATGTAGAGGCCTTAGCATTAGTTGCAAAATTAGCTATGGATTACCGTCAAACTTTCGGTAAAGATGTGTTTATTGATGTGTTATGTTATCGTAAATACGGACATAACGAAGGAGATGAGCCTCGCTTTACACAACCCCTGTTGTATAAAGAAATTGCAAAACATCCTAACCCAAAAGAAATTTATGCTCAAAAATTAATTGACGAAAAATCGTTTACTATTGATGAAATAAAAACAATTGAAACACAATTTAAAAACGAGTTAGAACAAAATTTAGACGAAGCCCGCAAAACCGAAAAAGCAAAAATGACTTCGTTTTTACAAGGCAGTTGGAATAACATTAAAATGGCTACAGCAACTGATTTTGACGAATCGCCAAAAACGGCTATTGATGCAAAATTATTTTTAGAACTAGCTACAAAATCAAGCCAATTACCAAAAAATAAAAAGTTTTTTAATAAAATAGAAAAACTATTTAACGATCGCCAAAACATGATTACCAATAATAATTACGATTGGGCAATGGGCGAATTGTTGGCATATGCTAGTTTAATGCATGAGGGGCATCACGTACGTTTTAGCGGACAAGATGTAGAGCGTGGCACTTTCTCACACCGCCATGCAGTTATTAAAGTAGAAGACAGTGAAGAAGAATACACGCCCTTAAATAATTTAGGCACAACTGGCAAAATAGAAATTTATAACTCCTTACTTTCAGAATATGGCGTGTTAGGTTTTGAATACGGTTATGCCTATGCCGCACCAAATGCTTTAACAATTTGGGAAGCACAGTTTGGCGACTTTTTTAATGGTGCTCAAATTATTATCGACCAATATTTATCTTCGTCAGAATACAAGTGGCGCCGTATGAATGGCTTGGTTGTGCTATTACCTCACGGTTACGAAGGGCAAGGCCCAGAACATAGCAGTGCGCGTTTAGAGCGTTTTTTACAAATGTGTGCCGAAAATAATATGCAAATTGTAAACACAACTACTCCAGCTCAACAATTTCATGTATTGCGTCGTCAATTAAAACGAGAATTTAGAAAACCTTTAATTTGTTTTACACCTAAAAAATTATTGCGTTATCCAACCTGTGTATCAACGGTTGATGATTTCACAAAATTAAATTTTAAAGAAGTATTAGACGATCCAAAAGCAAATGCAAAAGATATAAAACGCATTGCCTTGTGTAGCGGAAAGATTTATTACGATTTAATTGAACAACGCGAAAAAGAAGGAGTTACTGATATTGCCTTTATTCGTTTAGAACAATTATACCCTTTTCCACACAAACAATTACAATTAGTTTTAGATAAATACAAAAATGCAACCCAGTTTTTATATGTTCAAGAGGAAAGTGAAAACATGGGCGCTTGGCGTTTTGTAGATCATAACTTACGTAAATTAAACTTAAAATACATTGGTAGAGATGAAGCCGCAAGCCCAGCAACTGGCTTTAGCAAGCGCCATAATGCCGAAAATGAAGCAATAATGGCAACTATATTTACCAAAGTACTGGTAAAATAATATTAAAAAAATATAATTTAACATTTAAAATTTATTTATGGCAATAGTAGAATTAAAAGTACCAAGCCCGGGCGAATCAATTACAGAAGTAGTAATTGCAAAGTGGATAAAAAACACCGGTGACGTTGTTGAAAAAGACGAAGTGCTGGCTGAGATTGATTCCGATAAAGCAACCCTTACTTTAAACGCAGAAGAAAGCGGTAAAATAGAAATATTAGCTGCCGAAGGCGATACCGTTAAAGTAGGACAAGTTGTTGTAAAAGTAGATACCTCGTTTAAACCAGAAGCAAAGGCAGAAACCGTTAGTACAAAAACTGAACCTAAAGTTGAAATAAAAAAAGAGGTCTCGACAAGCTCAACCGCCAATTCTGTAATCCTGAGCGGAGTCGAAGGAAAATCTACTTATGCTACAGGCACACCCAGCATTGCAGCCGCTAAAATAATGGCCGAAAATAATATTTCTGGCAATCAATTAAACGGGAGTGGTAAAGATGGGCGTATTACTAAACAAGATGTATTAGCCGCCTTATCAAATGGCTTACCAAACGTACAACAAGTATTAAGTAATACTTGGAAAGGTGGCAGAGAAAAAGACCGTGCAAAAATGACATCGCTTCGTAAAACAGTAGCCAAACGTTTAGTCGCCGTTAAAAACGAAACCGCCATGTTAACTACCTTTAACGAAATAGACATGAGCGCTATTTACGATATACGCGCACGTTACAAAGATAAATTTAAAGAAGTATATGGCACTAACGTTGGCTTTATGAGCTTTTTTACAAAAGCAGTAACCGAGGCATTGTACCATTTCCCAGCCGTAAATGGCATGATTGATGGCGAAGAATTAGTGTATAATAAATATTGTGATATTGGTATTGCTGTTAGTGCGCCAAAAGGTTTAATGGTGCCCGTATTACGTAATGCCGAATTAATGAGCCTTGCAGAGATTGAAAAAGGTATTAAAGAATTAGCATTAAAAGCCCGCGACGGTAAACTATCAATACCCGATATGGAAGGCGGAACTTTTACAATTACTAACGGTGGCGTATTTGGCAGTATGATGAGTACTCCTATTATTAACCCACCACAAAGTGCTATTTTAGGAATGCATAACGTAGTTGAACGCCCAATGGCAGTTAGCGGACAAGTGGTTATTCGTCCAATGATGTATGTTGCGTTAAGTTACGACCACCGCATTATTGATGGGCGTGAAAGCGTAGGTTTTTTAGTTAAAGTAAAAGAAATGTTAGAAAACCCTACACGTATTTTATTTGGCGGTAAATTACCCGAAGAGGTTTTATTGGGGCTGTAGAATCTAAAACTTTATAACACTATTTAATTATTAGTTATCGTTTGTAAAAAATAATTATTTGTAAGTTAAAAAAACTATATATTTACATCATGCAAAAAATAAGCAATACTTTTTATTATTACTATCCAAGGTATAACCATGGAATAGCAAAGTATTGTTCATAATCAAATAACCTTAAAACAATATATAAAGCCTGTTCCATAACGAACAGGCTTTTTTTATGCACTATATTAACTTAAAAAATAAATAAAATGAACATGAGACCAACTACACAAGTATATAAAAATTACACCCAACAAGATTTTTTAGTTTGGGAAACATTATTTAATCGGCAAATGAAAATTTTAACTCCAGTAGTTTCGGTTGAATATTTAAAGGCTTTAGAAATTATAAAATTTTCGGCAAATAAAATTCCTAATTTTAACGAAGTTAATATACTTTTAAACGGGCTAACGGGTTGGAGTTTAGAGGTGGTTCCAAACATTAGCCCTCAAAAGGAATTTTTTAATTTTCTTTCACAACAAAAATTTACAGCCACTTGTTGGTTACGAAGTATACAGCAACTAGATTATTTAGAAGAACCAGATATGTTTCATGATGTGTTTGCACATGTGCCTTTATTGAGCAACCAAACCTATGTAAATTTTTTTAAAGGTATTAGTCATATTGCATTGCGACATATTAATAATCCAATGGCTATTGAATTACTGGGTAAAATATACTGGTTTACCATAGAGTTTGGATTAATTAAAGAAAACAATCAATTAAAAATTTATGGAGCTGGTATTTTATCATCTAAAGAAGAAACTGAGCACTGTTTAAGTAATAAAGTTATTCATCAACCATTTAACGTGCAAACCATTTTTAATACTGAGTATAAAACAGATATACTTCAAGAAAAGTATTTTATTATCGATTCGTTTAAACAACTTTATAATTCGTTAACCGAAATTGAAACGCTGTTAGAATATAATTTAGCATTGACTAATTAAAATTGAATAGAAATTTAGACCTTTACTTTTATGTGGACAGAAGAAAATAACCAATTAAAACGTGTTTTTTTATTTAAAGATTTTAAAACTGCTTTTACCTTTATGACAAAAGTAGCTCGACTTTCAGAAAAGCAAAAACATCATCCTTTGTGGACAAACGAATATAATAAGGTTAATATTTATTTATCTACGCACGACGCTGGAAATATTATAACTAATAAAGATCGCACACTAGCTTTAGCTATAGATAAAGTGTTTAATAAAACAATCAAGCTTTAGTAAAGTAAAAATTTATTTTAAAAGTTTATAATTTTTATTTTCGCCAATGCGCCACCCCGTTAGTTGTTCAATAAAAAATAAAAATTTGTATTTAGTGTTTAACTTAACTTTTGTTTTATCATACGCATAATTCCAATTTGCATTATGTATACGGTTGGTAAAAACGGCAGGGTGTGTGCCTTTGTATTCTTGTAAAATATCAATTATATTATAATCAAATTCATCGGCTAAAGCAATATTTTTTTGAACCCACTCATCTGTATGCCACATTTTATGAAAGCTTTGCTGCTTTGCTTGTTGTGCTTTTGGTGGCTTTACCCAACCATAATGATAGATGAATGCATTAATTTTTTTTACATTTAATTTTTTATTATCAATGGTTCTAAAACCTTGTGCATCTTTATACGAACGAATGATTTTATTATTTTTAATAATTCTAATTTCATTTTTATACCAACGTCCCCCCGCACCTATATAATTATAATGCCCATAAAAGTGTTTGTACTTAAATAACAATCCATCTACCTTAGTATTATCTTTAAATTGGTACATAGCGTTTTTAATAGTAGATAAATCTTGCTCGTGCACACATTCATCACTTTGTATATAAAAACACCAATCGTATTCTTTGGGTATTGTATCAAACACTTTATTAGTTTCTTCGGCTAATACTCTCCCTCCTTGGCGCAAGCTATCATCCCATATAGTATCTATAATTTTTATTTTATCAGAAGCAATTGATTCAATTAATTTACGAGTTTCGTCTTCGCTTTTTCCTACACCAACATAAAATATATCACAAATTGGCAAAATAGACGTTATGGCTTCAATTACAGGATAATCGTAGTTTATAGCATTTCTAATAATTGTAAAACCTGCAACTTTCATTTTTTAATTCTATACTTTTTAAAATGGATAACCAATGCCAAAATTAGCAACAATAGTTGTCCATGGTTTTTTATCATATGTCCAACGATTGTTTTCGGCATATTTTGGATCACGTAAAGGTGTGGCAATATCTAAACGCAATACAAAAAAATCTAAATCCCAACGTATTCCAATACCTCCTCCAATGGCAATTTGCTTATAAAAAGTAGTGGGAATAAATTCACCATTGGGTTTTACAACGTCTTTATTTAAACGCCAAATATTACCTGCATCCACAAACAATGCGCCATTAAAAGATTTTAAAATATGAAACCGGTATTCAATATTTCCTTCTAATAAAATATCACCAATTTTATCAAAACGTGTTGTGCTATTTGTAGGGTCGTAACCCCCAGGACCTAAAGTACGTGCTCGCCAAGCACGATTACTATTTGGTCCGCCTGTAAAAAAACTTTGTTCGTAAGGCAATACATTTAAGTTGGTTAAAGGTTTGCCAATACCTCCAGCTATGCGATAAACTACACGGCTACGCTTACGAATAGGGATATAAATACGGTAATCAATATCAGCACGCAAAAATTGTGCAAAAGGTATATTAAAAATTAAATAACGGTTTAATGAATCGGGTTTTGCCCCCGAAGCTTCAAAATATTTTCGTAAAATACTACCCGACGATTGTAAATTAAATTTAAAAAAACTTACTGCTTTTCGGCTTGTATTTGAATTTTCTTTAGAGGTATATGTGAAACCATATCTACTAAGGGTGGTAATATGATCTTGAAAAGAGTTTAATAAAAAAGCATCGTTTGTTTTTATTAATTGCTGTTTATAATCACCAAATAAATTTGCCCTCACTAAATAAACTTCAAAAGGTGTAATTTCGTGACGTAGTCTATTTTTGCTTGTTTTAAAATTAAAACCATAGCTAATATTTGTAATTACACGGCTAAATAATTGGCTAGATTGGTAGTTTAAGGATGATTTTATGAATGTACGTGGCGACATTTCTTTTGTAAACGGTAATAATGAAAAAGGGAAAAATGCGCGCGGAACAGAAAATGAAAATTCAGGACCGAATTGAACCGTATTAAACGTTTTTTTAAATTCGCTAATATTCGCATTTTCTTGTTGTGTATTAAATTGTTTTTGGGCAGCTACAGAGCCCTGCAGTTTAAGTTCAATAAATTCTCCACCTTTAAATAAATTTTTATTTTGATAGAGCAAACTACCATCAATACCTAAGTTACCCGAAGTATTAGTGCCTTCGGTTTCGGCAGTAATAGATTGTTTTACCAAGGGGTTACATATAACATAACAATCTAGCCGATTACTAAAATCTGTATTTTTAAAAAATTGAATAGATACGTTTTTAAAAATACCTAAACCTAATAATTGCCTGTATGTAATTTCTGCAGTATCTTTTCTAAAGGGTTGGCCACTATGAATATCAATGTAATTAGCAATTAATATTTGTCGGTAGGGTAATGGTTTATTTAATAAATACACCATGCTTTTATTTTTAACTCTTATGGTATCTTTAAAAAAAGCTTCGCGTAAATTACCAACTACTGGCTCAGTAATAATATAAATATTTTGAATTTTGTATTTAGTATGATATGCAAATACCAACGAATCATTTGTGGTACTATACGCTTTTGAAAACTTTTTTAAATGGAGTTGTACGTCTATTGTATGTTTGGTGGCATTAGAATCTATATTAAAACTTATGTATGCATTTTCAAAATAATAGTATCCGTTATTTAAAGCAAAATCAGTAATACGTTGGCGTTCGGCTTGAAATTTTTCAATATCATAAATCATACCTCGTTTTAAAAGGGTTTTAATGGTATCATCTAAAATTAGAGCTCCTAATTTTTCATCGTCCATTTTATAAGTAATATTATTTATTTTGTAGGGAAATTTTGGATGTATTTTATACTCCACAATAGCACGTTTTTTATCTTTTTCAAATACTATCGTATCGGTAACAAAATTATTAAAAAAACCTTTGCTAAATAAATACCTACTAAGTTGCATACGTGTTTGTTCGGTAATTGCAGAGTCAAGTACTACGGCTGGCTCACCAATATCTCTTATACTTTCGCGAAGAATGGGGTCATCTTTATCTTTTAATTTAGGTGTTTTTAATTTTTTGCCTTTTTTTTCACGTTCAATATTTTTTAAATCTGTTTTTATAATTCTTTGAGCATTTATCGTATCGTATCTATTATTTCGTTTTTGTTTAATTGTGTTAATTTTTTCTTGATCCCACAAATTATACCACCACACATAAAAATGAAAAAGCCTAAATAATTTTCGGTTTGGTTTTTGGCGTATAAAAGCTTCAAAACTTTCTTTAGGTAAATTGGTTTCTTTGGTATTAAGTACTTCTACTTTATCTACTAAATACTGATTTGGCAATAATTTTTTAGTTGGATTACAAGCTAAAGCCAACCAAAAAAAGCTAACTATTAAAAGCCAATTTTTGATACTTTTATTAAAAAATATTTTTAAAAATAAATGCACTGCAACAAATAAATTGTACTAATTTAGGATAAAATATGATTAGTAAAAATCAAATAAATAACATACAAAGTTTACATTTAAAAAAAAATAGAGATTTACGTAAACTATTTTTAGTTGAGGGTATTAAAACCGTTGAAGAACTGCTAAATTACAGGCCAAACCTTATTGTACAAATTTTTGCTACAGAAGACTTTATTACCTTCAATTTACAAAAATTAACGTTTAATAACGTAAATTATACACTTGTAAGTGATATTGAATTAAGTAAAATAAGTTTGCAAAACACACCCAATAAGGCGTTAGCGGTATGTAATTATTTTAATGCAGAAGAAGATACTATTAATTTTGATAAAAATTTTAGTTTGTATTTAGATGATATTCGCGACCCAGGTAATTTTGGTACCATTTTACGATTGGCTAATTGGTTTGGAATTAGTACTATTTATTGCTCTGCAACTAGTTGCGATTTTTATAACCCAAAGGTGATACAAGCTACAATGGGTGCATTTTTACGAATAAACTGCGTATATGTTGATTTAGCCGAATTAATTAAAACAAAAAATATTGCACATATTTATGGTGCAGTATTAAATGGCAAAAATATATATAAGCAAAGTTTAAAAAATGGTTTAATTGTAATTGGAAACGAAGCAAATGGCATTAGCAGCGATAACTTAAAATTAATAAATCAACTCACTACCATACCCTGCCACACAAGTAATGGAACCGAATCGTTAAACGCAGCCATGGCTACATCAATAATTACTGCCGAATTTTATAGGCAATTAGTATTGTAAAAGGTTATTTTTCTTTTGTTTTCTTCCAAATTTTATATTCATTTTGTTGTTCGGGTTTAAAGGCAGGCGCTCTGCGTAAAGGTTCACAGGGCTTTAACGAGGCATAACAATCTGCAGGAAGTTTTTGATACAAGGCTGTTCCTTTTGTTTTCCATGCAATCATTTCGTGACTTACATCTTTTACAATTTTTGCGGGATTACCAACCACAACTTTTCGCTTTTCAATTTTTGTTTCGGCAGGTACAAAACATAAAGCACCAACTATGCACTCGTCGCCAATCTCCACATCATCCATAATAACACTATTCATACCAATTAAACAGTTTTTACCCAAGGTAGCACCATGAATAATAGCACCATGCCCCACATGTGCACCTTGCTTTAATAAGACTGTTGTGCCAGGAAACATATGTATAGTACAATTTTCTTGTACATTACAACCATCTTCAATAATAATTTGTCCCCAATCGCCCCTAATAGCAGCACCTGGGCCAATATAAACATCTTTACCAATTATTACATTACCTGTAACAGTTGCATTTGGATGAATAAAAGCCGTTTTATCGATTACAGGTTTATAACCATTGAATTCGAATACATTTGCCATAATAGATTTTTTATTAATAATAATAATTTTTAATTAGCTCATTTGAAATGCAATCATTACTACTTAACTTTTTATAACTCGTTTTTTTAATTTTTGTGCTGGATTACCCTGATAAATCCAAAATTCTTCTAAACTTGTAGTAGCAATACTTCCAACAGTTAATAAACTATGACTTCCCATTCTGACGCCTGGGCAAATAACGGTTTGTGCGCCTACCCATGCTCCTTCATCAATGGTAATTGTACCCACCATTAAATCAAAAGTACTACGTTTGTAATTATGATTACCACACAGTAACATTGCGCCTTGCGAGATGCAGGCATTACTTTTTATTGTTACCAAAGCTAAATTATCTATCCATACATTTTCGCCAATCCAAACATCGTCTCCAACAACTAATTTCCATGGGTATTTAATAGATACATGTGGCTTTATAATAAAACCTTTACCAATTTTTGCACCAAATAATCGTAATAAAAAACGCTTAAAACCATAAAATGGAAACGAGGATTTAAAATAAAATTTACTAACAATATACCACATGGCACGTTTAAGTAATGTGCCCCCGGGCTTATACCAATCATTATTAAAGGTAGATAAATCGGTTGTATGTGAACTCATAAATAAGTTTTTATAGGTGTTAATATTTTCAGTTAAATTTGTTTTATTTGTTATATAATTAATAGCCAATTTGCTTGTTGCATCATATTGTTGTTGCGTTAGTTCTATGCAAATAATAATTTTATCAATAAAGGCCTGCTTATCATCTAAGCTTAATGCAAAGCCAGCATGATTTTGTTCGCAATCGTTCCAAGGGGTTTGGTTACTAATAATAACAGGGCAGCCACTTAATAAACTCTCAACAATTGAGTGTCCAAAATTTTCATTTAAGGTTGGTAAAAATAAAAAATGATAATTACAAATTGTATTTTGAACTTCATTAAATTGTAACTCACCTTTATAGGTTACGGTAATATTTTTAGGTAATTGATTAATAATTTTTAAACATTCGCTCCAATAATTTTCATCTTCAATATTGCCAAAAATGTCATAATTGATATTATAAGAAGAGGGTATAGATTGTAATATTTGTAAGGCAAAATGTAAATTTTTTACAGGAGAAATGCGAGATAAAAAAAATAAATTTAAGCGATTTGATTCTTTAATTTTAGTAATTAATAATGGAACTGCAACATTGACATTTGGTGCAATTTTTACTTTTTCTGTTTTAAATCGCAGTAAAATATCATTTTTTTCTTGTTCGTTTGTTGCATGAAAAATAATATTTTTATGCCAGCCTAAAATACGTGATAAATTAATAAAGACATTTTTTTTAAACGACTTTAAACTCATGGCACCTTTACTTAGCATACCTCGTGGCGCTAATAAAATGGGTGTTTTTTTAAATATATTACGCCGAAGTTTAATAATATTAACCGAAAAATTAAATGACCAAAAACTGTTTAAATAAATTAAATTAGGACTAATTTGATTTAATAAATTAAACATGTTATTTGAGGTTAAAAATTTAGCATCAAAATAAAAATAATTAATTCCATCTTCGGTAAATAACTCGTTAGGTTTAATATTAGTGTACTCTTGTTTTGATCGTAAATCTTTATTAGTAGTGATGATATAAAAATTAAAATCGTTTTTAAGTAAGTTTACTAACGAGTAAATTGAACGAACAGGTCCTCCTGCCTTTGTCCCTGGCAAATACCAATCAATTAATATGGCTATTTTTGGTTTGTTCAAAATTTAATTTTCTAAGTTATTTTGTTTTAACCAATTATTTAAAACTACTAAGTGCCAAATTCTACTCCAAGTTACGGTTTTATCATTAGCTAAAAAACGTTGCCATAAATTTTGTATATTTTGTTTTATACAAAAATCATAATTACTAAATTCTATAATATTTTTTTCGCAAAATATTTTTAAATCATTTTTTAACCAATGTTGCCAAGGTAAAGTAAATCCCATTTTTGGGCGGTTTACAATTTCAATAGGTAATAAATCGCCTAAACTATCGGTTAATAGTTTTTTTGGCGTATGTGGGTATTTATGTTCATCATTCAAGCTTAGCACAAAATCAATTAATTTATAATCTAAAAAAGGTTCCCGCACTTCTAAAGCAACAGCCATACTCATTTGATCGGTATCACGTAATAATACATTTTGTAAATAAGTATTAATTTCTGCCAAACTAACGGCACTTAATAATTGATTTTTGTATTGAGGTATAGAGGAAATTATTTTCTCCATTTCATAAAATGCAGTTGTATTTTTTAATAAACTACTTAGCTCTTTTTTAGTAAAAATGCTTCTACTTAAAGGATAAGCAGAGTTAAAATTAATATTATTTTCGCTTAACAACTCTGCAATTTTATTGCCGCTAATTGATTTTTTTTGTTGTTGAATAAGTGCTCCGCCAAATTGTCTGCCAATTTTTGGAATTACATTTAACCAAGTTTTTTTTTGCAATTGATACATCCGCTTAAATACATCGTAACCAGCAAATAATTCATCGCCTCCAATACCACTCAAAGCCATGGTAACACCAGCTTGCTTAGTTGCTTTACTAACAATGTAGGTGTTTGGGCCGTCGCCGGTGGGGTGATCAATAGCACTTAGCGCTTCGGGTAGTTGTTTTAAAAAATCACTGGGCGTTAATTTAATTTCGTGATGTTGGGTATTAAATTTTTTTGCGATTAATTGTGCGTATTTACTTTCAGAAAATTGACTTTCATCAAAACTAATATTAAAAGTTTGAATTTTCTGAGAAGTAACTTTACTCATTAACCCTACAACAGCACTCGAATCAATTCCACCTGACAAAAAAGCACCAAAAGGTACATCCGCAACTAAACGTTGTTGAACGGAATGTGTTAGTAGTTCATTTACTTTATTACAAATTTGAGCATAGCTTAAATCATTACTCGCCTTAGAAATTTTATTAATATCATAATAATGTGTAATGGTCGCTTTTGATTCTTCGTACTCCAAATAATGCCCAGGCATTAACATTTTAACACCTTTTACAATTGTTTGAGGTGCAAAAACAGTTTGATACATCACATATTCTGCCAATACATTTTTGTTAATGCCAAATTGTTTTATACCTGAATGAATGATAGGGCGTACTTCGCTCGAAAACAAAAAACCCTCATCACCATAATAATAATACAAAGGTTTTACCCCTACCCTATCCCGTGCTATAAATAATTTATTTAATTCAGTATCAAAAATTGCAAACGCAAACATACCGTTAAAGTATTGCAAACATTGACTTCCCCAACGAATGTAAGCAGCTAAAATAACTTCGGTATCACTATTCGTTTTAAAAAAATAAGGTGCTTTTGCTGAACCTTGTGCTGTACGTTGTAATTCTAATTTTAAATCTTTATAGTTATATAATTCGCCATTATAAATAATTACGTAGCGTTTATCGTTTGATAGAAAAGGTTGATTACTTTCAACGCTTAAATCAATAATTGATAAGCGGCGATGCCCTAAACTAATTAAGTCATTACTCCAAACCGAATCATTATCCGGCCCACGATGTGCCAAACGGGTATTCATTTTTTGAACAAGTTGTTTTTTTTGTTCTTGAGAAAATGATTGAGAAATAAATCCGTTTATACCACACATAAAAAATTATAAATCAATTGATTTTAAAAATTGTTTGTTGTTAATCATTAATCGTAAACCCTCTTCAACCGTAATTAATTTTTTATTTAGGATCTCTTTCATTTTACTATTTTCAGGCTGTCGGCGGGTCATATCGCCATCTTTTAATGGTGGCAAATAACAAATTTGAGATGAGGAATTAGTTATTCTAATAATTAGTTGCGCTAATTGTTTTATAGTTAGAATTTCGTCGTTACCAATATTTATAACATCGTTTATTAATAATTTATTTTCAAAAATTGTATTACACACGTCAACATTATCATCAACATACGTAAATGTACGGGTTTGGGAGCCGTCGCCATAAATTGTTATATCTTTATTTTTTAAAGCCGCTTCTAAAAAACGAGAAATTACAAAATCGATACTTTGATTTGGGCCATAAGTATTAAAAAATCTAAAAATAGTATAGGGTAAATTATATGCTTGTGAATAGCTTCTAAAAAAACATTCGCCTACATTTTTAACTACAGCATAAGGCACACGAGAATTGAGTGGAGTACTAAATTCATGTTGTGGTAATTCTACGGGTTCGCCATATACTTCGCTACTTGAAGCAAAATAAACGTGTTTTACTGATGAGTTTTTTGAAAGATTTAAAATATTTTTAATTCCATCTATATCATTTAAAACCGAAATAGGATTATTTTGTGTACGCTGAACGCCAACTACAGCAGCATAATGAAATACATAATGAAAATTATACGAATGCATAATAGAAGAAATATCGGCATAGGTATTTACATCTGCATTTATAAATTTCCAATTTAAATTATCTTCTGCAGGGAGTTTAGAAATATAGCCCGTTGATAAATTATCAACTATTACAACATAATTATTGGGGTTAAGCAATAATTTTTTAACCAATGCACTACCCACATTGCCTGCGCCACCCGTTACTAATATTTTATTTTTTCCTGAAATCATTTTTAAATTCTAAAAGTGTATTGCACCATTTTTCAACGGTAATATTTTGAGCTAAAGCGTGGCCATATTCTGCCATTGTATTTAATTGTTCTGCAGATAGTTCTGTTATTTTTTTTAAATTATTTTTTAATTCACTATTAGTGTTAATATGATTAAATAAATATCCGTTTTTATTTTCTTCTAAAAAAATTTGTTTTGCCCCTACGTTGTTACTTAAAATTAATGGAAAACCAGAAGCTGCATACTCTTGTACAACTACCCCCCAAGGCTCAAATTTACTAGGCAAAATAAATACGCCACATTGTAATAAAATAGGTTCTAAATCTTTTGGTTGCACAAACCCAAAATGTTTTATTTTAGGATGTTGAATAGGCTCGATATTTCCTGTGCCCAAACACCAGAGTTCCCATTCATTTGGATGTTGGTTTTGTAACTCAATAAAAGCATTCCATAATTCTTTAATACCTTTAAAATCATAATATCTTCCAACATATAAAAAACGTTTAGGGAAATTATTTTTTTTAATTTGAATAGAGTTTGAATAAACTAAATTAAATTTATTTAAATCGGCACAATAAAAACCTGTTTTTATTTTATGAGACTTAAACCCTAATTTTTGGACATAACTAAATTGCGAATTACCCGGCACCCAAGCGTTAGAAAATATTTTTAATAAATAAAGTCGACTTAAAATAATTGCTATTTTTTGTTTTATAGAACCTGTATAATGTGTATCGCAAGTTATAATGGTGGGTATTTTATTAAAATATGGTTTTGTTAATTTTAGATAATCTTTATCAATCCAACCACTGCATACAATTATACTTGGGTTAATGATTTCAATTAATTGTTGTAATTGGATATAAGTATAATTACTTTTTTCATAAACATTTATATTTTTTGGAATATCAAATTGAAAAGGTGCTTCTTTATTTACTGCCCATCTAATAATATGAACATTTGCAGAAGCGGACAATTGTTTACAGCAATTTAAAAAGTAATCGGCAATTTCGGTATATAAAAATAATACTGTCATTTAGAATCGACATTTAATGATTCAGCGTATTTATTATAAGCCATTTTATTATAATAATACATCCACCCGTAAAGAAAAAAGCCATTATACGTGTAGTTACCTTGCCTTGCATATTGTAGTAATATTAATACTAAAAGAGCATTACCAATGAGCCAGTAATCATCAATCTCATTATTATTTAAATCGCGTGACACAAAATATTTAAATATAAAAAGTATTAAAAAAAGTATACCAATTAAACCTGCTTCAGATACTACTCTCAAAAACATAGAGTTAGCATCTGTAGTATTAAATTGATAAATACCTCCAATTTTTTCACTTAAATTATATTTTTCATACGCAAATTCGTGAGACCCTAAGCCGGTACCAAATAAAGGATTTTCTTTAAAATTTTGCTTAGCAGCATTATAATTATTATAAAATACAAACGAGGAACCATGTACTCTTTTTAAAAAGTTTCTTATTCGCTTTACCTTACCTGATTTAGTTTCAGTTTTACTAATATCATTGTCTAAAATGTTTTCAAAAAATAATTCATTTATTCCATCTACCCGTTCTTTAAATTCCTTAGTATTGTTATAAGCAATAAAAAATAAAAAAATAACCAGTGGTATGGCTATTAAAAAATATCTAACGGCGCCGTAATTTATGGTTAACAGTACAACGGCAAAGAAAATACCAAGATATGCAACGCTTGAAAAAGAAAGTACATAGCACGTAATTACTACCAAACATTTTTTTAAAGAAAGAAAGTTGCTTGTTCTGGTAATTATTTGATATATAGAAATAAAAAAAGCTGGGCCTATAACTGCACCTAAATAGGAGGGTTCGCTAAATAAACTGTTAATCCTAATTCCTAAACCACCTGAAGTTAAACTCCACTTATTTACTATATATATTAATTTTAAATTATAACCATATTTAAATCCAATCCAATAAGATACTAATTGGAACAAGCCTATCAAACATACAAAAAAAGAAACATTTAGATACATTTTAAAAATGCGTTTTACATCAAATTCGTAATACTGCATCACATATTGATAAAAAATTAAACTTATAGCAATATTTAAATATATCTTTAAGAAGTTAGCTATCGTATTATTATCTACCGCAATATTAAATATACCTACAATAAGTAATGGAATAAGTATGTATAAATTTTGTGCATAAAATTTATACTTTAAAATAAAAATAGGGAGTAAAGCTAAAATTGGAATATAAGAAAGGTAAAATTCGAAAGGGTCTTTAAAAAAAACATAACTTGTAAAAAACAAATTCAAAAAAATACCTATATCTATTATTAGCGCTAGCATTAAATTATATTTACTTCTCTTTCAAGTGTTACACCAAATGTATTAAATACTTTTTGCAATACATAAGTTGATAGTTGATATACATCATCACCCGTACAATTATTTTTATTAATTAAAACCAAAGCTTGTTTTGTATGAACGGCAGCACCATTATGCGCAAAACCTTTTAAATCACACTGTTCAATTAACCAACCAGCTGCTAATTTATAATTGCCATTATCTAATAGATATGCAACCAAGTTTGGATACTTTAATTTTAAATTTAAATATATACTTTCAGTTACTTCAGGGTTTTTAAAAAAACTACCTGCATTACCCATATTTTTTGGGTTAGGGAGTTTACTTTCTCTAATACTTATTACTGCGTTTGAAACATCTTTAATACTAGGATTTGTAATTTTCATATGCTCTAACTCCGTATTAATGGCTCCATAGGTTGTATTTAAATGAGCCTGTTTTTTTAATTTAAAACTAACCGACGCAATTAAATATTTATTCTTAAACTCATTTTTAAATACACTTTCTCTATAACCAAACTTACATTCTAATAAATTAAAGCTTCTTTTATCACCGGTTTCAACATCAAAGGCTTCTAGTTCGTAAAAAACATCTTTAATTTCTACACCATAGGCCCCAATATTTTGCATAGGACTAGCGCCCACGCAGCCGGGTATTAGCGATAAATTCTCTAAACCACAATAATTATTACTGATACACCACAATACTAAATCGTGCCAAACCTCTCCTGCATTAGCTTTTACTATCACTTCGGTTTGAGTTTGACTAATTACACTTATTCCTTTTAAATTATTTTTAATTACTATACCATCAAAATTTTTAGTAAATAAAATATTACTTCCTCCACCTAAAATTAATTTTTGATTGGTTTTATAAATGGTGTTTTGTATTAATTCTAAAAAATCGGTTTCTGAATAGATTTCCGTAAAGTATGTGCATAACGCCTCAATACCAAAAGTGTTATAAGGCTTTAAATTAAAGTGTTGTTTAATTTGTAACATAGTAAACAAAAATAAGTAAATAATTCGCCATAAAATCTCTATATTTAAACCAATATCAACAACCTATTTGTTTACAACAAAAAAAATAGCAACTGTAAGTGTAATTAACGATTTAGTTACTGATAATCGTGTAAATAAAACATGTTTAACCCTAATTGAATGTGGTTATACTGTTGTATTAATTGGTCGAAAGTTACCAAATTCACTTCCCTTACCTCACTGGAATTTTAAAACAGTAAGGATGGTTTTGTTATTTAAAAAAGGATTTTTATTTTATTTATTTTTTAATATTAGATTATTTTTTAAGCTACTTTTTGTAAAAAGTAGCTTATTATTTGCAAACGATTTAGATACACTTTTGCCCAATTACCTGGTATCTAAATTAAAACGTATCCCCTTAGTATATGATAGTCATGAGTTATTTTGCGAGGTGCCAGAGCTAATACACTCACCTATAAAAAAGAAAATTTGGCTAAGTATAGAAAAGCGTATTGTGCCAAAATTAAAAAATTGCATTACCGTAAATTATAGTATTGCCAAAATTTTTGAAAAAAAATATAATGTAAATTTTAAAGCCGTAAGAAATATACCCGATACTCCTAAAAATTTTATTGCAAAAACTAAACAACAATTAAATTTACCTTTAAATAAAAAAATAATTTTATTACAAGGTGCTGGTATTAATATTGATAGAGGTGCTGAAGAATTAGTAGAGGCTATGGAATTTATAGAAAATGCCCTTTTATTAATCATAGGAAGTGGAGATGTGTGGGATATTTTAAAACTAAAAATAAAAAATAAAAAACTACAACCCAAAATTTTATTAATTGAAAAACTACCGAAAGCCGAACTAATGCATTACACCTTTAATGCTGATTTAGGCATATCTATTGATAAAAACACTAATTTGAATTACTATTATAGCTTACCTAATAAAATTTTTGATTACATACATGCTCAATTACCAATACTTGCTAGCCGTTTACCCGAAATTGAAAATATAATTTTACGCTATAATATTGGAACGTTTATTGATAACCATAACCCGCAACATATTGCACAAAAAATAAATGAACTTTTAAACTCAAATACTTATGCCGAATATCGAAATAATACCTTAAACGTTACTAACGAACTAAATTGGCAAAACGAAAAATTAAAATTAATAGAAGTAATTAAACAAGCACAATAACATTTGTATATTTATAATTTATAAAACTATGGAATTTACAGCGCAACAAATAGCACAACTTTTAAATGGTACCGTAGAGGGAAACGAAAATGCTACCGTAAATAATCTTTCAAAAATTGAAGAGGGTTTACCTAAAACATTATCCTTTTTATCAAACCCAAAATACACTCATTACATATACACTACCAACGCAAGTATTGTAATTGTTAATACAACTTTAGTATTAGATAAACCCATAAAAGAAACCTGTACATTAATTAGAGTTGAAAACGCCTACGAAGCATTTGCAAAATTACTACAATTATATAACGAAATTAAAGGTTCAAAAACTGGCGTTGAACAACCTAGTTTTATTAGTCAAAATGCTAAAATAGGTAAAGATTGTTATATTGGCGCTTTTGCTTACATTGGTAATAATGTAACTATAGGTAATAATGTAAAAATATATCCACACGTATATGTGGGCGATAATTGTAGCATTGGTGATAGTACAACGCTATTCTCTGGCGTAAAAGTGTATCACGAATGTATTATTGGTAAACATTGCACTATACATGCTAGTACCGTTATTGGTGCTGATGGCTTTGGCTTTGCCCCAAATACCAATGGTGAAATATTTACTAAAGTACCACAAATTGGCAATGTAATTTTAGAAGATTATGTAGAAGTTGGCTCTAATACCTCAATTGATAGAGCAACTATGGGTAGCACCATATTACGACAAGGTGTTAAATTAGATAATTTGGTACAAATTGCTCATAATGTAGAAGTGGGCGAAAATACTGTAATTGCTGGTTTAACAGGGGTAGCAGGCAGTACTAAAGTAGGAAAAAACTGTATGATTGCCGCTCAAGTAGGCATTGTAGGCCATATTACAATTGCCAATGGTGTAAAAATTGCAGGGCAAAGTGGTGTTGGTGGTAGTATTGAAAAAGAAAACGAAATTGTGCAAGGCTCACCATCCTTTAGTATTGGCGATTATAAGCGTAGCTATGTTTTATTTAGAAGTTTACCAAAACTTAATGATAAAATAAATGAATTAACAAAAAAATTAAACACTAAATAGTTTTCAAAAAAAAACTTGTTAATCTTTTATAGAAAATTCCATTTTTTTAATCCATATAACAAACGTATTTTTAATAAAATTAAAAAATAATATAAATAACAAATGAAAAAAATTTTAATAGTAGCAAGTATTTTTATTTCTCTACACACAAGCGCACAAGGTTTTTTAAACCACTTAAAACACGAAAAAGATTCTTTGGAAAAAGTAGCTAAAGAAAAGGCAAGTGCTATTTTAACAGGCACCACGGCTCCAAAATTAACTAACGAAGAAGTAATTAAAGGCTTAAAAGAAGCCTTAACGGTTGGTACAAATAATTCAAGCACGTTGGCCGCTAAAGCTGATGGTTTTTATAAAAATCCTAAAATATACATTCCTTGGCCTGAAGAGGCTGCAGAAATGAAAACCAAATTAATAAAAATGGGCTTAACTAAAAAAGTAAACGATTTTGAGATGAGCCTAAACCGCGCCGCTGAAGAAGCTTCAAAAAAATCAGCTACAGTATTTGTAGATGCTATTACCAATATGAGTGTACAAGACGGATTTGCTATTTTAAGAGGCGTTGATACTGCAGCTACAAATTATTTGCGCAAAACTACCTATAACCCATTAAAAGATAAATTTATGCCTGTTGTAAAAGAGGCCATTGCTACTGCTAAAGTTGCTAGTTACTGGACTCCCTTGGTTACAACCTACAACAAATTACCAAACGTAAAAAAACAAAATCCTAATTTAGACGAATATGTTACCAACAAAGCTATTAACGGCTTAATGCTAATGATTGCAGATGAAGAAATAAATATTCGTAAAAACCCTGTAGCACGTGTAAGCGATTTACTAAAAAAAGTATTTGGTAATTAAGCCATTTAACATCCTATTGTTCAAATCAATTTTTAAGCTCTGCTAAAGATGTTTTTTGTATTTATAAATTTAACCTAACATTATTTAAAAAATTGTGTATGCCCATAAAAAAAACAAAAGCAAGTATCGGTACTAAAAAAATATTTGTATTAGATACCTCTGTTATTATCTACGACCACACTGCTATTAAAAACTTTGCAGAACACGATGTGGTAATTCCTATTACCGTATTAGAAGAGTTAGATAATTTTAAAAAAGGCAACGATACTAAAAATTATTCGGCACGCGAATTTATACGCTTTATTGATAAGCTTAGTGGCAAAAACACACTGGTAGATTGGGCTGCTATTAATGGGCCTAATAGAGGTAAATTTAAAATAGAAATGAATACCTCAAGCAAAGTTAATGCCGAGCGTATTTTTGATGATAGAAAAGCCGATCATAAAATATTAAATACTGCTTTATACACCGCCGAACAAAACCCCGGCCGAAAAGTTATATTAGTTACAAAAGATATAAACTTACGCATTAAGGCAAAAAGCCTAAATTTAATTGCCGAAGATTACGAAACGGGTAAAATTAAAACTATTGACGAGCTTTATACTGGCCGTACCGAAATAGAAAAAGTAAGTGCAGAAAGTATTGCAACTATATACAATCAAGGGTCGTGTAAAGCTACAAGTATTTTAAAAAAATCTAAATCGCACCCTAATCACTATTATGTTTTAAAAAATGGTTCTCAAAGTGTATTATCACGTTATAATAAAGAAGATGATTCTTTAAAACGTGTAATTAAAACATCTGCCTTTGGTGTTATTCCAAAAAATGCTGAGCAAGCCTTTGCCCTTGATGCTATTATGAATCCTGATATTAAGTTAGTATCTATTCAAGGTGTAGCAGGTACAGGCAAAACATTATTATCATTAGCGGGTGCTTTAGAATTGCGTCGTAACTATCATCAAATTTATTTAGCACGACCAATTGTACCTTTAAGTAATAAGGATATTGGCTATTTACCTGGCGATGTGAATAGTAAACTAAACCCTTATATGGAGCCACTTTGGGATAATTTAAAATTTATTAGAAGCCAATTTAGCGAAAAAGATAAAGAACATAAACAAATTGCCGAAATGGTAGAATCACAAAAATTAGTTGTTTGTCCTTTAGCCTATATACGTGGTAGAAGTTTAAGCAATGTATTTTTTATTGTAGATGAAGCGCAAAACCTTACACCACACGAAGTAAAAACTATTATTACACGTGCAGGCGAAAACACAAAAATTATTTTTACCGGCGATATTCACCAAATAGATACCCCTTATTTAGATGCACAAAGTAACGGATTAAGCTACTTAATTGAAAAAGTAAAAGGACAAGAGATTTACGCACATATTACTTTAGAAAAAGGTGAACGAAGCGCATTAGCTAATTTAGCTAATGATTTATTGTAGCTAAAAGTAACACTTAATTAATTTTAGCATTACACACAAATTACTAAATTAAAAAGCCACCCTATAAAATTTATAGGGTGGCTTTTTAGAATGCAATACTAGTTTAGTTTTTTATTATTTTACAACTACGGCTTTTTTATTGTTTTTATAAATAGCAGTATAAATTCCTTTTGCAAGTTGCTCTGTACTTATTTCGTTTTTACCTTCGCTTAAGTTTTGTTCGTAAACTTTTTAAAATAAAATCTCACATCCTGGCAACAAAATTTTTAATTCATCTATGCGCTCTTTGTCTATAAAGTTACCTCTTAAATCCAGCAGAGTAAGGTTCTCTAATTGCGAAATGCTTTCGGGTATATTTGTTAATTTATTTCCTCTAAGCGAAATTAAACGCAATTTGTGTGCCTTATAAATATCAAAGGGTATTTTTTCAATAGGATTGTTTTCAATAATTAATACTTCTAAATTTTGTAAACGTTCAAAATGTTTGGTTAAATAATGTGTGTTTGTGTTTGATAAACTTAAAAAAGTTACACTTGTTACTTTAAACAATTGCTTGGGTAAACTATCCAACATACAATTTTCGATACTTATATCTTTTAAATTTTTTAAAAACTTTAATGTTATTGGCAATTTTAATGTATCGTCTGTATTACCAAATTTAAACGATTGTAATTTATTTAAGTAGGCAATTTGTGCGGGTATGCTATCAATTTTGGTATGTTGTAATTCTAAATATTGTAAATTAAAAAAAGGTTTTAAGTTTGATGGAAATGCAGAGAATTTATTATTATAGGAAGCAAAATAAATTAAATTTATTAGTGCATCCATATTTTTTGGATATTCAGTAACTTCATTAGTACTTAGTTTTAGAGCTTGTAAATCGCTTAACTTGTATATTTTTTCGTATAATTTTGATTCAATTTTTCGGTAACTTAAATCTAGTTTATAAATTTTTTTTTCGATTTTTAAAGCCAATTTCAAATCGGTGTATGTTTCGCAACCCGATGGACCATACTTCTCAAATTCTTTTTGTGAAATAGAATTTAAAGTCATTAAAATTAAAAATATAAAAAATTGAGTCCTCACTATTTTTTCTTAATAAAATAAAAAATCTGGTTATTCATAATTTTATTTGTAATTAGCCTATTATATTTTTCTTAATAAAATTACATTACGATAATTTTTTTAAAGCTTCTTCTAACTTAACCAAAACATCACTTACATCCTGCATAGTACAAGTACCAACGCTAAGCCTGTACCAATTATTATTTTCGGTGGCACCAAAAGCACTAAATGGCACTATTGCTAACTTAGCTTCATCTAATAAATAACTTGTTATATCTTTTGTAGTTTTTAAAACTTTTCCTTGAGCTGTTTTTTGATTGTGTAAACCAAATTGCACTGTTAAATAAAGGGCAGCTTGTGGCACAATGGCATCAACCTTATAACCTTTATTTTTCAACTGCTGAAACCCATTATAAAAACCTTGTAGGCGTAAATTTATTTTATGTTTTTGTTCTATTAAAAAAGCATCATATTTATCTAATTGGTTTAAATAATTTGCAGTGGCTATTTGCTCCGCCTTTGGTGCCCAAGCTCCAACGTGAGTTAAAATAGCTTTCATTTTATCAATAATAAATTTTGGTCCCATGCTCCATCCTACTCTTACACCTGTGGCTGCTAAGGATTTAGAAATACCATCAACAAAAATGGTATAGTTTTTCATTTCGGGTCGTAAACTAACAGGGTCAAAATGCTTGATATCGCCTTGCGTTAAAGCCCAATAAATTTGGTCGTACATTAAATACACTGGTTTTTGCGAAGCATCTCTACGTTTATTTTCTACTAAAATTAAATTGCAAATTTCTTCTAAACCTTGTTTTGTAAATACTGTACCTGTTGGGTTTTGTGGCGAACATAAGGCTACCAAGGTTGCTTTACCAATATGTGGAGCAATATCTTTAGCTTGAGGCATAAAATTTTGTTCAGGCGTAGCCTCAATAATAATGGGCCTTGCGCCATTTAAATAGGTATAATGATTGTTGTTCCACGATGGCACTGCAAAAATGACTGAATCACCTTCATCTACCAAAGCCTTAAAAATACTATATATAATGGGGCGAGCACCACCCGCAATTAAAATTTCGTCAGGTTTATAATCTAAACCGCCACGTTGTTTTAATAAATTACTTACTGCTTGACGTAGCTCCAACATACCATCAGCTGTGGGATAATTTGTTAGGTTAGCAAAATAAGCATCAACAATGTATTGTTTTAATTCAGTAGGGATAGGAAATTCATTGGGATTGAAATCGCCAATGGTAAGATTGAAAATTCTCTCGCCTTGTTTTATTTTTTCGTTTACCTCGGCTGATAATTTTATAATTTCAGAACCAATAATGTTTTGTGCTAATTTAGAGACTATCATTTTATACGTTAAGTTAATATTACAAACCTAATTTTATTTTTGAAATAAGCGTTATGTAATTTAAAACTTTAAGCCTGTTGTTTATAATTATTTCATTTATCGACTAAAAATAACCGTTTATCATTGATTTATTACCAAAAATCTAAAACCTTTTAAATTTATCTAAAAATAGTTTAGATTTATAAATAAATAGTTTAAATTTGATTAACCATTAAAAAAATTGTTATGAAGCGATTACAGTTAGAAGATATTTCGAAACAATTAGGGTACTCAAAAACCTTAATTTCAATGGTTTTAAATGGCAAAGGTAACCAATATGGCATTAGTAAAAAAACACAAGAAGCGGTTTTAAAAGCCGTAGCCGAACTGGATTACACACCCAATAAATTTGCTAGAGCCCTACGAACTGGTAAAAGTTTTTTTGTGGGCTTAATTGTGGCCGATATTAGTAATCCTTTTTATAGTACTATTGCAAAAAATATTGAAGCTGTGTTGTTTGAACAAGGCTACAACTTAATGGTGTGCAGTACTGGCGAAAACGAAGAGCATGAAAAACGTTTAGTAGAAATGATGGTAAACCAACAAGGTGTTGATGGTTTAATTGTGGCTTCAACTTTTAAAAATGCAGATTTTTATACTAATTCGCGTTACGCAAATACACCATTTGTTTTTATTGATAGAGTATTGCCCTTATTTAATGCTAATTATGTAGTAATTGATAATTATGGCGGTTCGATAGAGATTGTAAATCATTTAATTAAACAAAATTGTAAAACGGTAGCATGCTTTAGCATTACTCCTTCATACATTAGTACTATTGAAGATAGGATTAATGGCTATAAAGACGCTATTATTAAAAATAAATTAAAAGTTGATGAAAGTTTAATAAAGCAAATACGATTTGATACCATACAAAAAGATGTAGAACAAAGTTTAAACGAATTACTAAAAAGTACAACAGCTATTGATGCTATTTATTGTTTAAATAATAATATTACTACGGCTTTATTAATTGCTTTACGAAAAAAGGAATTTGAAAAATTAGCCTCAAAAATAAAAATTGCCAGTTTTGACGATATTGATTTGTTTAACATTATTGATAGAAAAATAATATCGGTATCGCAACCTATAGAGGATATTGGTAAAAACTCATCCTTATTAATTTTAGATGTTATTAATGGCAAACAAACAAATAAAAGCAATGTTGTATTGTCTACAAAATTAATTGAGCGATAATACGTTTATTTTTTTTTACCTAAGCCTTGTTTCTCATTAAATGCTACTGTTTCTTCGTGGCGCACACGTTGGCGTTTACGCATTAAATAAATAATTGATGATAATATAAAAAAACCAAAAAAGAAAAGTGCGCTATCGTTATCTTTTTGTATTAAAAAATAAACGCAGGTTATTAAACCCACAGCAACGCCAACAAGCCATAGGCGTTCTAAAAAAATAAATAATTTACTTTGAGTGTTAGAGTTCATTGTTTTTTAGTTTTATAATTCCAGTTACTTCTTTAATTTCATACTTTGTAAAATCTTGATTACTGTTTAAACCCTTGCCACTTATAACTTGTGTGGGGGTGGTAATTTTAATAGGAGCATCGGTATAAATTTTTTTATTAGCTTCGTCCCACACTAAACGTTCAGTTTCTAATTTTTCGCCTTTTTTATTTACTACTTGTACCGCATATTTTGCTTCCATGCGTTTAGTAATATCATAACGCACACCATAATTTGCTTTTAAGGTTGACGATATTTTTTCTTCTTCGTCAAAAAATGTAATAAAAAAACCTTTTGGTAAAACAGTAAAGGGTTCGCTTACGTTTTTATTAAACAGTAACATTCTACTAGCCGTTAATACAATTTTAAGGGAGGCACTATCGGTATAAAGCATCGTAACGCTATCACCCACTTGCGATGGTGTTAATTTATTAGATGGCAAGGCCATGACATCTTTTAAATCGTTGGTACAAGCTTGGCACATACAAAACACGCTTATAATTATACTAAGGTGTTTAAGCAAAATTAATCGTATTTAAATTTTTGAAACCAGCGATCGCTAAAGGTGAAGCCAAAGTTTATTCTAAAATAATTTTCTTTAATTAACGCACTATTAGTTGTAGTCATTTGCCCAACTTGTAAGCCAATATTTACCATTGATGATAAACGCCCAATGCCCACAGGTAAACCAAAGCCAATGGTAGCAGCATAATTTGCAAGGGTAGAGTTTTTTAACTCAATGTAACCTGTTTGATAACTAAGCCCAAAGCGATAATTTACTTTTTTAAAAAAAGCACCATTACCCGCGGCATATTTTTGTGGCACAAAATTTACACCTGCTGCCAATCGATAATTGTTTTTTAGCAAGCTTGTATTTTCTAAAAATTTAAAATTTTTCCAATTGGTAATTGCAAAATCGGCAACAGCACTTATGCGCTCTGCTTTTTTAAAGCCAATACCAATACCTTGTTCAAGCGGTAAACTTATTGTGCTTTTTTGATTTACTTTATAAAGTACAGTATCTCTAATAATTTCTTGTCCAAAACCATTTAAAACATAATTGTAAACGGTATTATCGTAACTTACTTTAAGTGCATTGTTTAAAGCTATAAAATACCCGAAAGTAAATTTTACTTTTTCTTTTAAAAGGCGACGTCCAGCTTTTGTTTTGGATTTTACGCTATCAATACTAATGGCAGTTTGCATACCAAAGTTACCTGTAAAATCGCCCATTGATAGGCTTCTTTGGCGGTAGGTATTATTATACAACAATGAGTTAGGATACACCACCCGCGATGTATTTTCGATATGCCCAAAAATATAATTTACATTAAAGCCCACACTAAAATCACTTAATAATTTATTTATAAATTCATGTTGTTTAAATTTTGTTTTTGATAGCACTTTTATACTGTCGGGTACATTCAAATTGTTTTTTCTAAATTTTCGTAACACATCTGCAAATGGCATTACCCCATAGCCTGCAAATACTTTATTTAAACCGCCGTTACCATTGTATAAATAAGTAATATCGCCACTAGCATTTACATCAATGGATGTGGCAGTCGATTTTAAATCATACCCAACATTTGTATAAGGCATTAAACCAAAACAAGCACCACCTCTACTTCTTATTGGAAAGCCCAAAGCACCATAAGCAAAATTTGCAGAATATTTAGTAAGTG
Source organism: Bacteroidota bacterium (assembly GCA_025363015.1). Classification (GTDB taxonomy): domain Bacteria; phylum Bacteroidota; class Bacteroidia; order B-17B0; family Aurantibacillaceae; genus Aurantibacillus. Next base: position 17,616 of record JANYEQ010000015.1, on the reverse strand, counting down.
ATGAATTAGTACCTTTAAATTGCGAATACAAAAAATTACCCCCCACCTCTAACGATGTTAATTTTATTAAAGCATAAGCGGCAGGATTACCCGCATTAATAAAAATAGGCATTGTACTATCGGGTTTTAAAGCAATGTAAGCCCCGCCCATACCCACATTATGCGCAAAGGTAGGCTGGTTTAATTCGCCCAATGCGTAGCGCGAATAAGGGCTAAACGTATTTGTTTGTGCAACACCAAATAATGGTAATAAAAAAAGGAGTAAGTATTTTAATTTTAAGTTCAAAGGTTATAATTTAAAATTGTATTTAAGCCGTATAATAAAATATTTTGATTGGTAAAGAAACGATTTTTAAGTTGCTTGCACAAATAATCGGCATTACCGCCAGTAACCACAATTTCTATATCATTATATTGAGCTTTATAGCGCTCAATCATACATTCTACCTCGCATACAGCTCCTAGCAATGCTCCACTTAAAATAGATTCATTAGTTGTTTGCCCCGTTAATTTTTCATAATTTTTGTCAAATTCAACCAAAGGTAAAGCGTGTGTAAAATGATTTAGGGCTTTTAAACGCATATTTATTCCGGCGGAGATAGCACCACCCATATAGTCGTTATTAGCATTTACAAAATTATACTTTATACACGTACCAGCATCAATAGTTAGTACATTTTTATTTGGAAAAAAAGTATAAGCACCAACAGAGGCCGCCATCCTATCTGAACCTAATGTAGCAGCACTTTTGTATAAATTTTTTAATGGAATTAATAACTGTGGGGTATAAATTAAAGTATTTATTTTTGTTTTTATACTTTCGAAAACAGTAACATGATTACTGGTAACCGATGCAATGAGGCAATTTGTAATTATTGGCTGGATTTTTATAAATTTTACTAACTCGTCTTCTAAATAAAAAACATAATTATTCAGCAGTTCATTATCTTTAAAAATGCCAGCTTTAATACGTGTATTACCAAAATCTAATACTAAATTCATTAAGGCATAAAGGTAGTTCAAAATGGCTAAAACAAAGGCTTTATTAATATATTTTTACAAAAAATTTTGCAATACAAATAAAATACGTATTTTTGCACCTCTTAAATTAAAAAAGAGGGTGCCCTAGCTCAGTCGGTAGAGCAAAGGACTGAAAATCCTTGTGTCACTGGTTCGATCCCAGTGGGCACCACCAAAGCGGAATATCCTAAATTTAAAATGGGTATTCCGCTTTTTATTTGGCTTAAAGTCTGCTGCTGGCAAGCCATCCAAAGAAATGCCATATTAAATTTATCGGTTCGAACTGTGTCATTTTCCTTATTATACCTAATACCTTCAGGAAAGACCCAATCTTGCACTTTGCGTTTTTGCTCATAGCCTCCAGAAGTCCATATTTTGCTGAAGTTTTTAGCGTTTTCTAAAGCCATTTCAACGATGGTTTCGTGGTTCGAACTATCAGCTTGTAATTTTTGCAATTCCTGCAAAATTTTTAATCTTTCGCACTTATACTTCTCGCCATACTTTAAATAAAGTTCCTGCGATAATTCCTCAACAACATAACGCTCTTCCAAACGAGCTAATTTAGTTTCTGTATCTTTAAGATTAGTTTTTTAAATGTTTATATTTTCGGTTGTTTCTTTTGTTAAACCACTTATTGTTTTATACATCTGTTCTTTTAGTAATGGAATATATTTATCGTTTAAGGTAAATGACTTTAAAAGCTCGGTAAAAGTACTGTGTAATTTATCGGCTGATTTATTTACACAGCAACCTTTAGTTTTGCATTTGTAATACCAAATTTGTTTTTTCTTAACAATATAGCCACTTAAAGACCTGCCACATTTATCGCATTTTAAAAATACTTTCATTGGTTGTATTTCCTATCGGAATTTCTCTAACAAAAGATTTTACTCCACCCACCAATAAACGAGGTATTTGTCCAATAATTTCTTTGGTATTTTTTATCCTAAAGGCAAATAATAATATCTGCTCATACGCTTGCAAATGTTGAATAGGATGAGTCTGTCCCAGAATGTACGCACGCTTGAGTTGTAGCCATGAATTTTATAAGTCGACTTGTATAAAAGTTTGCTTAGCTAAAGTAAGCTCTTTATCAAATTCTATTTTTAGTCCTTTAGTTATTTTTAAATACAGTTTCATTTACAATTAAATCAAAATTTAATTTTTTGAATTCTAACCGCATTTAATATTGCTAATAAAGCTACGCCGACATCTGCAAACACAGCTTCCCACAATGTAGCAATACCAATAGCACCTACTATTAAAACAATTACTTTTACAGCCATTGCTAAAATAATATTTTGCCAAACTATTTTTTTTGTGACTTTACCAATTTTAATGGCTGTAACAATTTTTGAAGGTTGGTCGTTTTGAATAACAATGTCTGCTGTTTCAATGGTAGCATCGCTTCCTAACCCTCCCATTGCTATTCCTGCATCAGCTAATGCAACTACGGGGGCATCATTTACACCATCTCCAACAAATGCTATAATTTTATTTTCATTTTTTAAGGCTTGTACTTTTTCTACTTTATTTTCGGGCAATAGATTACCAAAAGCATTATCAATTTTTAGTATTTGTGATGCTTTATCTACAACGGTTTGTTTATCGCCTGATAGCATTACTGTTTTAATGTTAAGGCTGTGCAAATCCTTAATAGCTTGTACTGCATCTTCCTTTATTTCATCTGCAATTGTTATGTAGCCTACATATTTATTATTTACAGCAACAACAACGATGGTTTCAACAATAGTTTCAATTTCTTTATCATACTCAATATTAAATTTTTGTAGTAGTTTTAAATTTCCTGCTAATACTTCTTTGCCATCAATTTTACCTTTTAGTCCATGTCCCGAAATTTCTTCTACATCATTAATACTAACATTATTTATTACATCGCCTGCGTGTTGCACAATTGCTAATGCAATGGGGTGCGTTGATTTACTTTCGATAGCTGCTGTTAATTTCAACAATTCTTTTTCATCAATACCAACTTCTTTAATTTCTTGAACCTTAAATACACCTTTTGTTAATGTGCCTGTTTTGTCCATCACAACGGTATCTATTTTTGTCATCACATCTAAGTAATTAGAACCTTTAAATAAAATACCATTACGAGATGCTAAACCTATACCGCCAAAATAGCCTAATGGAATTGAGATTACTAATGCACAAGGACAAGAGATAACAAGGAATACCAAAGATTTATACAGCCAATCGTTAAACACATAATTGGAAACAAATAAATAAGGCAACAAGCAAATACCAATAGCTAAAAACACAACTATTGGCGTGTAAACTTTTGCGAATTTTGAAATGAATAATTGTGTGGGCGATTTACGAGCGGTTGCATCCTGAACCATTTCCAGAATTTTAGAAAGTTTACTGTCTTTAAATAGTGTAGTAACTTTTATATCGGAAACAGAATTAAGGTTTATCATTCCTGCCAATACTTGTTCACCTTTTTTCTTTGTATCGGGTTTGCTTTCGCCTGTTAAAGCTGCTGTATTAAAAGTGGCTGATTCTGAAATTAATTCTCCATCCAAAGCCACTTTTTCTCCTGCTTTTACCTGTATGGTTTCTCCAATTTGTATTTCGTTAGGAGAAATTGTTTGTAGTTTTCCATTTCTATTGACATTAACTGTATCTGGGCGAATATCTAACAACGCCTTAATACTTTTTTTAGCACGGTTAACTGCTGCTGTTTGGAACAATTCTCCCACAGCATAAAACAACATTACTGCCACGCCTTCGGAATATTCGCCAATAAAAAATGCACCTAATGTGGCGATAGACATTAAAAAGAATTCCGAAAAGAAAGCACCTTTTGAAATTGATTTTACAGCGTCTTTCATTACTGGTATACCAACAGGAATGTAGGCAACGATATACCAACCAAGCCTAAAGTAATTTTGAAAGAAATTCGGTTTAATAAAATAATCAAATACAAGACCTAACATTAAAAAGATAAAACTAATTATTGCAGGTAAATACGTTTTAAAAAAAGAATTATTTTCGGTATCATGTGAATGCTCATGGTCGTGTCCATCATTTTCCGAATGGGCGTGTGGCTTACCTGTTTTAGCATCAATTTTTTCAACCAAAGAGCAGCAAGTCATTTTGCCTTTTGCATCGTAAGTATGTTTGTGATTAGGGTTTGTATTTATCATAGTTTATATTTTTATTGGTTAACTAAAGTCTAAAATTTTATTTTTTTTACTTTAAACATTTTTTGGTTGTGTAATTTTATTTATTGTCCGCAAGCATCCATTGCCCCACCCATTTTACTTTGTGATAATAAGAAGAAAGCACCAGAGGTAACAATGGTAGCACCTTCTGTAATTATAGTTATGGTCTTATTTCAGTATATTTTCCGTCACTTATTCCTACTTTAATTTCAACTTTTGTAAAATGATAGCCCACCACTGCATCTTTATTTTTGTATTAAGACAGGCGAAAACGCCAAAAATCATCAATTAAACATTGCTATACCACAATGCGTATTAAAATAAAATTGAAGCTTATAATTAAGCGAGTTTAGGAGGTTGCCAAATGGCAATAACCGCAGAGGAAATTTTTGATTCTTTGTGTACTGTTTGAAGAGTATTTATTATGGCAACGATATTAAGCGTTGGTTCTAATTCATTACTTAAAAAATGGGCAGCACAACAAGCGCAACTACAAAAAGGAGTACAAACTTCTCCTGAATGCTCTTTGTGATTGGTTGTTTGAGAAATTTCTGAATGATTTATTTCATTGCAATCGTCTTTATCTCCGCACGGTACTATTACCAGTGCAATAAAATAAATACAGAATAATATGTGAAACGCTTTTTTCAAGTATATAAATATACAGCATTTGGCTTAATAATTCAAACTAAGTCCAACCCCAAACCCCATGTCGCTATCATAATGGGTTCTGATACCCATGTTTTTGTTCAAGATGTAACGAAAATCAACCATGTATTCTTTATCTGAATTCAGCATGAATCCAAATCTTAAGCGTTTCGTAATCGGTATATCTTCTCGTTTCAATTGCAAAAGAACTGTTCTGTCTGTAAAAATTTCTGCTTCAAAATGTACTAACATAGGGAGTGTAAAAGAAAAACCAACGGAAAAGGCTTGTCGCGTATCTTTAGTATCTGATTGGTTGAATAGATTGCTTTCTTGATAATTTAATTGTCCCTCTCTTTTTCTATAACGGTAATCATATCCAATGAAAGGCATAAACCATTGCATTTTACCAATGTAACGACCAAGATGTGTTTCTACTTCATATCCATGTTCATCCATATAGCCTAATCGCCATTCAGACATTAAACTCCAACGTGTGTTTTGCAACATAGCCATTCCATCGTTTCCATTAGTAGCAATATCGTTTTCGCCCATAAAATGAAATTTTCTATCATCGCTTTTCAATTTTCTATAAGCATATTTTGGATTTAGAATAAGTGGATTTTTGGGTTGATTTTCATAATTAAAAACCCTACCCATTCCACTCATCATGTGGTATAAAATATGACAATGAAAAAACCAATCGCCATCTACATTAGCATTAAATTCTAAGGTATCGGTTTCCATTGGCATAATATCTACTATGTTTTTTAGTGGTGCGTATTCGCCTTGTCCGTTAAGCAACCTAAAATCGTGTCCATGTAAATGCATAGGGTGGCGCATCATAGAACCATTATAAATTATTATTTTAATGTTTTCGCCTTTTTTTATTAAAATTTTATCAGCTTCGGAAACTACTTTGTTATCTAAACTCCACACATATCGGTTCATATTGCCTGTAAGTTCAAAGTGCAATTCTTTTATTGGGGCATTTTTTGGAAGACTTGTTTTAGTTGGAGATTTAAGCATAGAATAATTTAAAGTAGTAATATCACTAAGTTCATTTGAGTTATACATATTCATATTGCTATGATTCATTCCTTTCATATCATGATTCATTTTTGTATCACTGCTATCCATCTGCATTGGTATTTGCTCAACACTTTTTTTATATTCCTCGCCAGTAATTTCGGGATACATTACCACATTCATATCCATTTGATTAAGGCTCATTTGCATATTCATATCGTCTAAATTGCCGTTCATTTTCATCATGCCATTCATCATCTTCATTCCTTCAAAATATTTTAATTTAGGTAAAGGAGCGGTTAATTGTTTTATGCCACCACCTAAATACAATGAGGCTGAATTAATACGGTCTTCGGAGGTTGCTAAAAATTCGTAGGATGTACTATCATTTGGTATAGTAACAATTACATCGTAGGTTTCAGATACTGCAATAATTAATCTATCTACTTCAATAGGCTCAACATCGTTGCCATCATTAGCAACCACAGTCATTTTTCCACCAGCGTAAGTCAGCCAAAAATAAGAGGAAGCTCCCCCGTTTGAAATGCGTAAACGCACTTTATCTCCACCTTTAAATTGAGAAAGTTGTTGTGCGTTTTTCCCATTCATTAAAAATTTATCATAATAAACATCGCTTACATCCATTGCTAACATTCGTTTCCATTCGTTTTTAAGTTTTGTTTTAAAATGTTTGTGTTTTATTGCTTCGGCATAACTTTGAGTTGTGCCTTTTTTAATGGCAAACCAATCGGTAGCGTTATGTAACATACGGTGTACATTTTTTGGGTTGTAATTTGTCCACTCGCTTAATACAATTGGAATAGAAGGGATATTATCAATTTCCTTTCTAAAAGTTTTATCATCCTTACGCTTATTCATAATAAACGAACCGTACATTCCAATTTGTTCTTGTAAACCCGAATGGCTGTGATACCAATGCGTACCACTTTGAATAATAGGAAATTTATACAAATGTGTTGTATGTGGTTTAATTGGTAATTGTGTAAGATAAGGCACACCATCTTCTTTATTAGGAAGAAATAAACCGTGCCAATGTAATGATGTGCTTTCGTTTAACTCATTATGTACCCATATTTCTGCGATGTCGCCCTCTGTAAACGTAAGTGTAGGCATGGGTATTTGTCCGTTTACGGCAATGGCTCTTTTGTCTTTTCCTGTAAAATTTACAATGGTATCACGAATGTATAAATCGTAACGAACTGTTTTTTGGGCAAATAAAATTTTAGTTATTAATAATAGTAATATTGATAACTGCTTTTTTGAAATGATTTTTTTAAACCAACTTTTAAGTAATACCATAATTACTTAATTGTTTCCATAGTTTTACCACAGGTCATCATTTGCGAGCCATAGTAAGGGTTTTTAATTACACTTTCCTTGCTCAACCAATCAGCACCTTTGCCATCGTTATACATTGGGCAATGCTGGTAGTAAATTGTTTCGAGTTGTTTAGATACTTTAAGTAAATCGTAGATATTATTAGATAACGTAATAAAAGCCATTCTTTGTTTTTCAATATCTTTTGTTTCATTTATTAGCTTGCTATTTTCTTTTAAGGGATTTAACACATTCATCCATACGCTATGTTCTTCTGCTTTTAATGTTTCCATTTTTATAGAATTTATGGCTGCTAATAAATCTATTGCCTTAATAGAAGTTGTGTTAGCGTCTGTTTTTACTAAAGCATCTTTTACTAAAAAATATTTATCAAAAATTGTTTTAAATGAATTATGTTGAGTATTTGTTATTGCTGTGTTAGTATTTATACTATTTTCTTTTATCGTTTCCTTTTTTGAAACGACCTTTTTTACTCTTTCATATTTGCAACATTCGGGGAGTTTAGCATATGCAATATCGGGAGCTAAAAAATTATCGCTATCGTAACCGGCTAAAGCAATACGTTTTAGTATTTCATCTTGATTTGTTTTTTTTGAATCGTAAGTTAATGTTGCCATTTTACTTTCTTCGCTCCAAACTACTTTAGCGGTTTTTTTTAAGTTTCCTGCTTTTTCAATAGTTGCTTTACACATTCCACAATTACCATAAACTTTTATGGTTTCTGTTTTTGAGTTTTTAATTTGTGCTGTACTGGTAGTATAAAAAAGTATAGCGATTATTGTCGAAATTATTTTTGATGTAGGTTTCATTGGTCTCATTCGTTAGTTGAATCTATGTACTTTTAGTGCAAGGCTTTCAGGTTCTACAAATATTTTTATACTCGTTACATTTTGCTGTCTGTCTAGAAGAAGGAATTTTATTCCTTCGTTCTCAAAACCTATAGACTTTCAGTCCATAGTGGTTTAGTTTTGTTATTCTTTTTTTAAATTTATTTAATTGATACAATACTAAACATATCACCATAATTTTCAACTAATGGGCGGAAATGGCGTGGAACCATAGCAATGTTTAATTGATTAAAACTAATAGTGTTGGGGCTTTTAAATACTTCTGCCAAGTTGGATTTTAAATATATTATAGAATTACCGTTGTTTTTTGAATTAAAATTAGTTGAAGCAAACGGCAAACTAATTTTACAAGCAGAAGTATATTCGCCAATTTCGTAAGTAATATTATGACTTGTATTTTGTGGCGCAGAAGAACTATAACCAAAAAAACGCATAAATATATAACCTTGATTCCAAGCCCAATACATTCCATGGGCAGGGTCTAAATCGCCTGTTTGTGAGCCACTAACATTTCTTGTACTATCTATACCTAATAAAAATTCTATGCTTACATAATTATCAATTGGCACATTTGCAATATTTATTTTACAAGTGGTGTTGGTATCGCCTGCATCAATTAAATGATAACTTTCGGGTTCAACAAAATAAGTACCATTGCTTTTTTTTAGTTTAATATTTGATATGTAATATTTAAAACTCGATACCGCAAATGTATCGCCAAACGCATTAAGGTATTTGGGCGTTGTTATAGTATAGGCATCATCCGAAGAAATTTTTAGAACAGAGTTATCTACAACGTTTGTAAAATTTAATTTTACATTAGTGGTTGTTGGCTCTGTAATTGCTGGTGTTTGTTCAACAATTGTATCTTTTTTACACGAAAATAATGTAATTGCAGTTACAATAATCAGCAAGGTTTTAGTTGTATTTATATTTTTCATTTTATGCTATTTAAAATTATTTTCTATCGTATTGGCAACAATCAGGTAAGCCCCTATATGCTTTATCATCACCTTTATACTTTTCATTATCGTAACCTACCACTGCAATATTTTTTTGAATATGGTCGAGGTTAATTTTTGCAGTATCATAAGAAACGTTTATTATTTTAGTTTCAGTACTCCAATCAGCTTTGTTTATACCATCTACTTTAAGTGAATTTTCAATTGTTTCCTTGCACATTTCGCAATTGCCCCATACTTTAAAAGTTGATGTAGCTATACCATTTACAATTTCGGTTTTACTTATGGTGCTTGCATTTTCAGTTTTATTTCCGCAAAATGTTAATGTTAATGCTAAATATATAATTGCTATGTACTTTAAAATTTTCATATTAATTAAGTATTAATTTTTTATGAGTGCTAATGTTATTTTGCGTTATAGAAATATTATAAATTCCCCTTTGCCAATTCTTAGTATTAATATTAAAAAAATTTGAATTTATTTTTGATGAATAAATTATTTTTCCAAATACATCGTAAACAATCATATCAAGTTGCTGTGTAATTTTTAACTCTTTTAAATTTATGGTTACTAAATCTGTTGCTGGATTTGGATAAATTGAAATATCATTTTGATTATTATTTAGCTCTTTAATTCCGATTGCATTAGGGTCTAACACTAAAAAACTACCCATCATACCCTCATCTTCGTGGTGTAATAAATGGCAATGGTACATATAGGGAACAGTAGCATCGGCAAAATTTGTAAACTTGGTTATAAAGCGTATGGTATCTTTTGGTTGAACTAAAATAACATCTTTTAAACCTTGATATTGGGGCGGTGGTGGTAAGCCATTAATATCTAACACATAAAACTGAATGTCGTGAATATGAAAAGGATGTGCTACCATTGTGTTGTTGCTTAATTTCCATACTTCAGTATTATTAAGATAGGTTTTAATACTAATGCTATCCATATTAAACGATTTGTTATTTATAAAAAAAGGACCATCTACTTTACCTTGCTGTCCGCTAAATAAAGTATCAGGCGAAAAATTGAAGTTCCTATGAACATTTGCAGAACTTTCTAATAAAGGTATTTTAGGCGCAAAAGTAGTGGGAATAGTTAAAACAGGATTTGCCGTTTGTGCAACCACATCAAAACGTAACACATTAAAATCTGCACCGTTTAAAGAATTTGAATAATACCCCTCTGCCATTAAAATTGCAGGTGTTCCAACAGAATCAGCACCTATAATTCCTTTTGGTAATTGCGATGCATAGCTTTTTAAATAAATTTGTTGTCCAAGAGTGTAGTTATTAAAATTTACTAATATTTCGGCTCTTTCGCCAGTTGATAACCTAACTCGGTTAGTTAAATAGGGTTGCGATAATAAACCACCATCGCTTGCAATTAAATTAAAATTAGAATTATCGGATAAGCCAAAATAATATGTTCTATCTGCCGAAGCATTTACAAGTCGCAAACGTACTACTTGTTTAGGTACTTGTAAAAATGGTTTTATAGTACCATTTACCATCATAATACTGTCTTCGTGCGTTGCAGTTGCGAATTGATATAAAATATCAAATGCTTTCGATTGAACGATTAAAGGAAAGTCATCAATTTTATATCTGCGAGGCAAAGTGTAAGTAGCTTCGATATTATCTCTTACTATAATCATACCTGCCAAACCTTTAGAAATTTGAATTTCGGTTTTTGTATCGCCATGCGGATGATACCAAAATGTTGCAGCTTCATTACGCATTTTAAATTTTGGACTCCACGTTGCGCCTGCATTAATTATTTGGTGCGGACCACCGTCATTTTGAGGGGCAACATGAAAACCATGCCAATGCACCGTAGTTTTTTGTGTTAAATTATTTGTAACATTTAAGGTTATGCTATCATTATTTTTGATTAGAAGCGTTGGTCCTAAAAAATTTCCATTATAGCCATAAGTGGGCGTATTATTTGTACCGTAAAATTGCTTAGTACCGTTTTGAACGTTTAAGTTAAAAACAGTACCGCTTAACGTATCGGGAATAAATAATGCGTTTTGACCAAATGAATTAAATACTGCTATGGCAAAAACCATAGCAGTAAATTTATTTTTTAAGAGTAATTTTTGCATTTGTAAATACTATTATATTAATGAATAATGTTTAATTTTTTTTGTGTCATTTGTCCATTAGCATTTATTATTATAAAATAATTACCACTTTCTAAACTTGATACGTTAAATGTTTTAGTAGAAATACCTGCATTAACTTTTTCGTTTAATAAGGTTTTTACAATTCTACCTGTAATATCCATTACTTCAATTAAAGCAGTTGACGTTTTGTTTAAATTAAAACTTATTTTTAATTCGCTACTTGTTGGGTTAGGATAAACATTTAATTTGGTAATGTTGTTTTTATATTCGTTTATACTTGTAGGAGAATTTAAAAACGTACGAATATCATTAGCCATAATACTTGTATCAGACGCACTAAAACCAACGTAAGGCGAACCTAATAGTTTATGATTTGTACCCGCTGCAATTATAATAGTTGGCATACCCATTCCACCATAATAAGCAACTTGCGTAGCACCACTATCAGACGGAATAGAAGTAAAGCCGTTTGATGTAACCCAATTATTTACTGTTGAACACGAGTAGGAATTATTAAATGCAAAAGCATACGATTTTATTTTACCCGGATATTGCGCCAATAAATTTGATTTCATAGCTTCTAATTTTGAACCTGCGGCAGGACATGATGCACAACTTGTCATAAAATATTCAATAATAACTGCTTTTCCAGCGTTAAGGTCAGCAAATAAATTGTGGGTTGCTGCTACAGTACTACAATCTACCATTGTAAAATCCATAGCATTTGTTTGAGCATTTGCTTTTTGGGCTGTAAAAAAAGAAGTTACAGCTAAAGTTAGTGTGATAATTTTTGATTTCATATTTTGTGTTTTTAATTGTTAAAGTATTATTGAATTATAATTTTTTTAATTTCAACTGCATCCTTTGAAATTACTTTTAAGAAATAAGTGCCTTTTGTTATTCCAACTGTGGTAACAGTTGTTTCAAATTTTCCAATTATTTCTCCAACGTTTGTTTCTTTTGCTAATTTGCCAGTTATATCAATTAATTGAAATTTAACAGCGGATGTTTTTTGCACATTTAATTGTACGGTAATATTTTCTGTTGTTGGATTAGGGAAAACCGAAACATTTGAAATAATATTTTCTGAGGATTTTAGTCCTGTTACTGTACCGCTAAACGATAAATTATCTACATACAAATAACTGTTATTAACTGGTGTAGCACCGCTTGAAGAAAGTATAATAATTGCACTATCAGGCATTGCCGAACTCATATAAGTTAAGTTTAAATTAAAGTTAGCCCAACTCATTACCATACCCGATAAATTTTGCATTGCTTTAGCAACTGTATCACGCACCATCATCATAGAATTCCATTTAGTTAAATACACAGCAACAAAACCAGCATCAGCTCCATAAGCCATATATTGCCAATTACCAGTTAATTTTTGAGGCTGTTGTGCAAACGCAAAACCCGATTTTGCTTTAAAAGTAGTCATATCTAAAACACCACTAACTGCAACTCCGGGTACTACACCCATTGTTCCAACCATTTTAGAAACTAATTTTAAATACGATGCGCCACCGCCTGTTGCACCACCAGTACCTTTTGTTGCTGTATAAATGCTCATGCTTGAAGTCATTGCGTTTAATTGATCCCAACTTGTAGGATTGGAATATGTGCTAACAGTTGTCCAGTTTTCAAAACTATTGTTTGGAATTTGAGCAGAAACTGAAATTGAAGTAATAGCGAAAATTGATATAAATATTTTTTTCATTTTAATTTTGTTTTATTTGTTAATTAAGATTATTATACTAGAATTAAGTTCGATTAAATACAAGCACAAAAATTCCCTAACTAATTAAAGTTGGGAAATTATTATATTAAAGAAAAATCAGATTAATATTACCTTATTTTTAATATATAAGGGTTTGCCGCCGACGACGGGAGGAGAATAACAGTTTACTATTTGTGAATTAAAACTTTGGTTACACACATTAAAAATTTCAGTTATAATTAATGCGCTGTCAATAATTTTAAAGTTATTGGTACTTAAATTTACACTATTGCCAAGTTTATGATTATCTTTTACTTTAAAAAAACTGTGTTTATCCTTGCAACAGCCTTTGCTTTTCATTTTATTGCCACAACAACCTTTTTCGTTATTTGAAACAAAAGAAACTTTTTTTAATTTACCACCGCAATAATGATAATTAAGAGTAAAACCTGATGTAACAATCAGATAAATAAAACTTAAAAGTATGAAAAGATATTTTTTCACTATTACAAATATACAAAAACATTCTTACAAAAACATTCTGTTTTCACTTTTAGAATACAATTATGTTTGAATAGTTAGGATTATATATAATAAATTAAAAGAAATTGAACTATTTATTATAGATTTGATAAATAAAGTGCATTTAGTTTTTAAAAAAATAATCTTTATGAATCCGCTAAATTACACCTACAAACTCTTATAAAACCCCATAAAAAATGGCAGATATACCAAAAGACTCTAAGATATTGAAAAGCCAATATATTCCCACTTCGGAATTTTATAGCCAAATAATAGATAGTTTGCAAGATTACTCCATCCTAACACTAGATAATGAATTAAAAATTAATAGTTGGAGCTCTGGTTCAGTTGCTATTTTTGGCTATGAACCAGAAGATATGATGGGCAAAAGTTTTGATGTTATTTTTACGGAAGAGGACCGAAAAATTGGAATTCCTCAAAAAGAAATTGATAAAGCATTAAAAGAAGGCCGAGCTGTTGATAACCGCTGGCATATTTGCAAAGATAAAAGCATATTTTATGCTTATGGTTTAGTATTTCCACTTAAGGGTATAGATGGGGAAATGTTAGGTTATGTAAAAATACTACGTAACCTAACCGAGAGAAAAAAAGCGGAAGATTCTATTAAAAATTATGTAAAAGAGTTAGAAGAATTAAATACACACAAAGAAAGTGTACTTGCCATTTTATCACACGATTTAAGAAGTCCTTTATCTTCAATTATTGGAACGGCTAAATACCTAAAAGATAATTTTGAAAAAATGAAACCCGAGGCAGTGAAGGAGATGCTAGAACTTCTCTATAACGAATCCATTAACGAGTTAAACATGTTAGACTATTTGGTGGAATGGGCAAGAATAAAATATGCATCAGAGGTATTCTCTCCTGCAAAAATTGAACTTATTAACTATGTAGAAAAGGTTTTTGATATATTAAATGAAACTGCCAGTGTAAATGCAATTAATCTTCATCACGAAATTGAAGAAAACGAGAGTGTTTTTGCAGATGGAAAAATGTTGCTTTCCATTTTACAAAATATAGTTTCAAATGCTTTAAAGCATACTAAGTCAGGTGGCAAAATCTCCATTACTGCAAAAAGAAGTGAAGATAAACTTATTATAGAAGTGAAAGATAGTGGCATTGGAATGTCGAAAGATATAGTGGAAAAGTTGTTTACGCCACAAATGTCTTCGCTTTCTAAAGCAAGAACTGAAAATAAAGGAGCTGGTATTGGTCTATTTTTAGTAAAAGGTTTTTTAGAAAAAAACGGTGGCGAAATTTGGGTAGAAAGTATTGAGGGCAAAGGTTCTTCATTTTATTTTACATTACCTATAAACCAACCTCAAGGTAAAATAGACAGTTTAAATAAACTAGACATTAATTAAAAATATCTTTTTAACTCAATAATACTTATTAAGCTCAATTATAATTTAGTTTACATTTTATAATTATGAAACTGAACACTGTGTAAAATAAAATAGCAGACTAGTAATTGAAAAACTAAATTTTTATAATATAATATTAATAAATTATAAATTGCTTTTTTTATCCCTTTGTATTTGTTCAATTACCTCTTCTATTGAACTTATATACGTAATGTAAATCCCGTTTAAAATATCTTTTCCGTATTTTTGAAATATTTCGTGTTTGCCAGCTTCTACAGCTTTAGCAAACCATTCTAACTTTGGTAAAATTTTATAATGATTTACCAAACCCTTAGCTTTTAGGCTTGGCTTCCAAATAGCAAAATACCATTCCATACTAGGTTGGTGAAAAGTTCTTAAATTACTTTTATCAAAAACAAAATAACAAATTTTTGATGTTTCTATAAACTCAGAAACAAACAAAAATATTTTTTTGAATTCATCAATTGGAATATATTCAGAATCTGCCTTGCAAATTGCCATTGCTAAGTCTTCATTATAATTTAGGGTTACATAACTATCGTTATATATTACTTTAAACTCAAATGGGTTTTGGGGTATAGTTTTCATTTAAAATTCTATTAGTTTATAGGATAAGTCATCTGTTTGTTTGTTATTACCTCTCCACGCTTTATGCTCTTGATAAATAATTTCTTTTAATTCACTTACATCTTTATGTGGATGGTCTGATAATAATTGTTTGAGTCTTGAAACTGAAAACTTTTTGTCGTGTTCTCCACCAAATTGGTCGGTTAAACCATCAGAGAAGAGTAGTAGTTTTTCTCCTTTTTTGATAGGAAGTTCAAACCGCTCAAATTCAGTGTTTGGGTTTTCTCCAACCGAAGTTTTAGAGCTTTCTAAAGAAATAATATCGCCTTTTAAATTTACCAAAAGTGCTTTGCCTTTTGCTGAGCTATAGCTTAGTGTATTTTGTTTAGTAGAATAATAAAATACAATACCTTCAAAATGTGCAATAGATCGTTTATCGTTATTAAACGTTTTATGCAACCTGTAATTTAATAATTTCAACAATACAGAAGGGTTATCAATCTCTATAGAGGATGTAATATCATTTAAAATTAATGAGCCAGATATACTGAGCATTGTAGCGGGAATACCATGTCCGGTGGCATCTAATAAACAAAAAACAACCCCACTGTTTGTACTTTTAATAAAAATGGTATCGCCACCAATGCCAATTTGTTGTGAAATTTTATAAGCGGCATCCTTAAAAAAAATTTTTAAAATTTCTACCTCTGGTAACAATGATGTTTGAATGAGCTTAGCAAAATTTACGCTATCAAAAATGTCTTGTTGAATATTGGCTAAATAATTATTTTTTTCCGTTAAAGAATTTTGAATTTCGCTTAAAAATCCAGTTGTACGGGCAAGCATATCCTCTTTGGCCTGAAGTTGCTCTTTATAATAATTTATGTCCATGTAAGTTTCAACACCACCGTGATTAATAAAACTATTTCAACTCTTTGATATTTAAATCCTCTTTGTTATTGAACTAAAAAACATCTACATTTTTTTTAGTAGTAATTCTACTACAAGTTTATACATTTTTTTTTGAATGAGATATAAAAGTTATAGAATTTTGAGATGTTTTTATTAAATATTTTTAAAGATTTACAATACATTTCCACTAGAATCTAAAAAATAAAACAAAAAAAATTATGGTAGTTTTAGCAATAATAATATTGTAATTATTAAAAATAATTACAATTTACCACCACTTGTTGCCAATTAATCGGGTTAGTTCAATTTGAGAAAGACATTTTTGGTATTCGTAATTTAGTGCTGATAATTTAATTTTTTGTAATGTCGTTAAGGCATTAATGTATTCTATTTGTAGCGCAATTCCATTTTTATACCTCGCGTTACTTAATTCTAAAGCTTTTTGTGCTTGATGTATTTGACCCTGTACATTCATTAATCGTGTAGTATATGAATTAATATCCGCTGTAGCTTGCGCAATATCTCTCTCATAATTTTTCTTTAAGGTAACTAGCATTAAATCATTAAGTTTTGAAGTAGCTTCAAACAATTGCTTTTGCTGTTTAAACCTACCGCCTTGAAATAATGGCGCATTTAAACTAACACCCACTAAATAATTAAATTTTAAATCATCAATATTGGGTTGATAGCCATTGCGCATACCTACATTACCAATTAAATTAAGCGAAGGATAATACGTTCGCTTATTAATATTCCAATCGTTAAGCGTAAGTACACTTTTTTGTTTTGTTAATTTAAAATCTAAATTTGTTTCTTCGGCTTGCTTTACTATTTCTTCTTTTGCAGCAATATTATTGATTACTAAAAAACTAAAATTAGTATTAAGTGAATTAATAGTTTCTACTCCTGTTGAATAAAACAATACATTTATTTGCTTTTGAAGTAAAGTTTCTAATTCTACCTTTTTATTTTGTTCTGCATCTATATTGCTATTAATAGTTAATACTTCTAGCTCAAGTGCATCGCCATTTTTTAATTTATTTTCGGCTTGTTTTTTTGTTTGGTTTAACGAAGACAATATAGAATCTTGAACCGTAATTGCATTTTTTAAATAGATAAAGCTATAATAAATAGTTGCTATTTGTGCTGCCAGCTGTGTCTTGTTAAATTCTACATTATCTTTTGATTGTCGTATTTAGATGGCTTTGTTTTAATTAGTGTGTTTTTTGTTTGTGCATTACCTTTTATATTATTATTAACCAATAAAAAAATAGATAAGGTTACACAGGCTAAAATTGCAGAA
>JANYEQ010000012.1 GCA_025363015.1 Bacteroidota bacterium | reverse complement strand
GTTGTACTCTCAACAATATAAAAATAAGTGCCTGTGGGCAAAGGTTGGTTTTTGTAGGTACCGTTCCACTTTAAAATAACTACGTTGGCCCCTGAGCCTGCCGAAGGTACTGCTGTGGCTTCGACACGCTCAGCCCTGCTAAACGAATGAGAGTTGGGGTAATTTTGCCAATAGGCTGTTAAAGAATCAACAGCATTATCCTGTAAACTGATAAAAATTGAAGCGAAGCAAAAAATTATTGTATAAATTTGTATTAATGAATTTAAAATTTAATTAAAATTTTAATTCATTAAGAAGAGCAATTTAAAAAATAAATGATTGATCAAAAAAATATAGAACTTCTTCAATTTGATAAAATAAAACAACTTGTAAAGCAAAACTGCTGTGGTAAACAAGCAAAACTGCTGTGCGACGAGATTTTTCCAAAACAATATTCAAAAGAGCTAATTGCTAATTTGGAGCAAACCAACGAAATTAAAGCGGTGTTAGCTGCCAATGGATTCTTTCCGGATGTTGAACACGAAGACATTATTGAACAATTAACGGTTTTAAATATTGAAGGCGCATTAGTGCAAGAATTACAACTACTAAAAGTTTTAAAAACTACCAGCGTAATTAATACCTTATTACGATTTTTAAAAGGTAAAAAGACGGTGATGCCAAATTTGTATGAGCTGGCAGAGAATGTGGAAACCTGTGGCATAGTGGTAGATGAAATAGATCGCATTATTGATCATGAAGCGTTAGTAAAAAGCAACGCTTCAACAGAGTTAAGCAGGATTCGAAAACAAATCATTCAAAAAAGAAAAGAAAGTGATAAACGTTTTTACAATCATGTGAATGATTTGCGCCGGCTTGGTTATTTAAGAGAAAATGAAGAAGGTTTTTTTAACGGACGCCGTACCTTAGCAGTTTTGGTGGATTATAAAGCTGAAATTTCGGGATTTATTCATAGCAAAAGTGAAAGTGGCAAAACAATTTTTATAGAGCCAGGCGTTACCATTGCTATTAATAATGAAGTTGCTGAGCTGGAGATAGATGAACAAAGAGAAATAAACAAAATATTACGAGAATTGTGCGCATTAATAAAACCCTATATACCCGAACTTAAAAAGGGTTTTAATGTTTTAGGCACTATTGATTTTTTAAAAGCAAAAGCACTTTTTGCGGTAGATCTTAATGCTCATTTACCCGAAATAAAAGAAGGCTTTGATCTGAATATTATTTCTGCTTACCATCCTTTACTATTTTTACAAAACAAAAAAAATGGCAGAAAAACGGTTCCGCTAACCGTTAAATTAAATTTTGAGAATAGGGTATTGGTTATTAGCGGGCCAAATGCAGGGGGCAAAACCATTGCTTTAAAAACCATTGGCATCTTACAAATGATGTTGCAAAGCGGTTTACTTATACCGGTAAAAGAAAATAGCAGCTATTGTTTTTTTGAAAAAATATTAATTGATATTGGCGATACACAAAGTATAGAGAACGAATTAAGTACCTACAGCGCAAAGTTAAAATCGATGACCTATATGTTAAACGAGATGAACGAAAGCACACTTGTTTTAATGGATGAGTTTGGTAGTGGAACAGATCCTGAATTAGGCAGCGCTATTGCAGAAGCTGTATTGGAAAGCATCGAAAACTCAAAGACCAAAGGCATCATTACATCGCACTTTAGTAATGTAAAATTATTAGCCGAAAAATTACCTGGTACATTTAATGGTTGTATGTTATTTGATATTGAGCATTTAGAACCAAAATATATTTTAAGTATTGGTGAGCCCGGTAGCAGTTATACGTTTGAAGTGGCAGAACGTGTTGGTTTTCCAAAATTTATAATTGAACGTGCTAAGCAAAAAGTAGATAAGGATAAATTAAAGTTTAACCGTTTGTTGGCAGAGGTTCAAACTCAAAAAACAAAATTAGACGAACAATTGGAAAAAGTAGAACATGAAGAATTTCTAAAAAAAATAGCAAAAGAAAAATACCATACGTTATTTGATACCTGGCAGGATAAGATAGTGCGCGAGCGTGATCGAAAAATAGAATTGGTGCGACTTGCAGATTATGGACAAAAATATTTGCGTTTAATGGACGACTGGAATAAAAAAGGCGACAGGAAACAAGTGATTAAGCGTTTTATTGATGGTATTACCGCTGAAACCAAAAAACAGTATGAATTAAAAAAACAAAAAAAATTAGATAATTATTCTGAAAAGAAAATTGCAAGCATTAAGCCGAAATTAAAGGTAGGCAGCAAAGTGAAAATATTAAGCGGCACCGAAATTGGAGTTATTGAGGAAATAAAGAATGAAAAAGTATTTATTAAATTCGGTTTAATGAAAATGACGGTGGGTATGGAGAATTTGGTTTTGGCTGAAGGTTAAATTTGTCTGTTGTTGAACTTGTCGAAACATCAGCGTTCCTACATTTACTGACCTTCTACCGTCACTTCGACTCTGCTCAGTGCGGCGATTTAGGGTGGCATAATTTTATTTTAAATTAAAAAGGGTTTCCATTAAACGGAAACCCTTTTTGTTTTATTTTTATAAAACTAAGTACTACAATTTATAAATACTTTTTAGGGCTTGTACTTCTTAAATCTTCGCTGGCTTTTTCTACGTTTTGTTTTAATTCGTTTTTAAAAACAATTATTTTTTCAAGAATGGTTTTATCGCTACTTCCTAATATTTGAGCCGCCAAAATACCTGCGTTTTGTGAAGCATTAACAGCCA
The DNA here is from genome assembly GCA_025363015.1 of Bacteroidota bacterium. Taxonomy (GTDB): domain Bacteria; phylum Bacteroidota; class Bacteroidia; order B-17B0; family Aurantibacillaceae; genus Aurantibacillus. The sequence continues at coordinate 45,495 of JANYEQ010000012.1, read as the reverse complement.
CTGTGGCTACTGGTACGCCGTTTGGCATTTGTACAATGCTTAATAAACTATCCCAACCATCAATGCTATTACTACTTTTAATGGGTACACCAATTACGGGCAAGGGGGTTAAAGCGGCTATCATACCTGGTAAATGCGCCGCACCACCAGCTCCTGCAATTATAATCTGTATGCCTTTAGTATGGGCAGTGGTAGCGTATTCAAACATTTTTTGTGGGGTGCGGTGTGCCGATACGATATCTATTTCAAAGGTAATATCAAATTGTTTTAATATATCGGCGGCGGCTTGCATGATGGGCAAATCGCTTTTACTTCCCATTATAATTCCTACTTTCATATGTTACTTTTATTGTAAATGTATTAAAATAAATTGTGTTAATACTAAAGCAATTTAAATTTGGTGTATTTTATAAACTATTTTTTATTTTTACTTTAATACGTGGAGTAAATATGGAGTACATATTTGAGCCTGCCTTTTTACTATGATATATTCAACTTTTATCCTTAAAACTTTATTCCAACTTTTTTTTTATAAAAAGTTGGGCAAAAATCTATACTGACAACGATTGATTAATTTTTTTATCGTCCTCTACGTTTTTTATGTTCGGTAAATTTAGGTTTACCACCTACAGGTATTGCTTCTACAAACTCAAACGCTAATTGTTTTTTAACTAGGTCAGCATCTTTTACGGTAATTTTTACGGTATCGCCTAAGGCATATATTTTACCGCTGTTGCGCCCTACGTAACGGTAATTCTCTTCTTCAAAATAAAATTGATCGCCTTTTAAATCACGACTTCTAATCATGCCTTCGCATTTATTTTCAATAATCTCAACATAAATACCCCATTCGGTTACACCGCTAATAGTACCATCAAAACTTTGGCCTACTTTATCGCTCATAAATTCTACTTGCTTGTATTTAATTGAAGCGCGTTCGGCTTCGGCAGCCATACGCTCCATTTCGCTACTGTGTTTACAAAGTAATTCTAATTCATCTTTTGTGGAGTAAACTTTACCATTTATTTTTGCATCTAATAAACGGTGAATTAAAACATCAGGGTAACGGCGAATGGGTGAGGTAAAGTGCGAATAATATTCAAAGCCTAAACCATAATGCCCCACGTTTTTAGTAGAATAAATTGCTTTTGGCATACTGCGTACAGCCAACAATTCAATCATACTTTGTTCTTTTTTATTTTTTACTTCTACCAATAATTTATTGATAGCTTGTGCTGTTTTTTGTTTGTTGCCTAAATGCATTTCGTGTCCAAAACGTGCAGCAAACCCACTAAGTTCTTGCATTTTTTCATCGCTTGGCACATCGTGTATACGATACACGCAAAGGGCTTTATCGTCGGTTTTCTTTTTAGTATTTTTTTGTTCAGTATCTTCTTGTTTAAAATTTATATTGCTTAAATATTCAGATACTTTTTTATTTGCTAACAACATAAAATCTTCAATTAGTTTATGCGCATCTTTTTGGGTTTTAAAAAACACACCAAGCGGCGCACCATTTTCATCTAAATTAAATTTTACTTCGGCTCTGTCAAATGTAATAGAACCGTGCTTCATTCTGGCGTCGCGCAACTTTTTTGCAAGTTTATCTAATACTAAAATTTGTTCTTTATAATCGCCTTGTTCGGTTTCAATAATGGTTTGTACTTCTTCGTATGTAAAGCGGCGATTACTATTTATAATCGTTTTACCAAACCATTGGTGGTGTATAATGGCATCATCATCTAATTGAAAAACGGCCGCAAAACAATATTTTTCTTCGTTAGGACGCAACGAGCATACAAAATTACTTAATACTTCGGGTAACATGGGAATGCACCTATCTACCAAATAAACGCTGGTAGCACGTTGTACAGCTTCTTTATCTAAATTTGTATTTACTTTTAAATAGTGTGTCACATCAGCAATATGAACGCCCACTTCCCATAAGCCATTGTCTAATTTTTGGATAGAGAGGGCATCGTCAAAATCTTTTGCATCAACGGGGTCAATCGTACAGGTTATGATGTCTCTAAAATCTCTACGTTTTTTTATTTCTTCTTCTGTTATTTCGGTTGGGATTTTTTTAGCTTCGTATTCTATTGCATCTGGAAATTTTTCGGGTAAACCATATTCGCTCATGATGGCGTTCATTTCGGTTTTGTGTTCGCCTGGGTTTCCAAACACTTGTTTTACTTCGGCAGTAGGGTTTTGTTCGCCTTGCTTCCACTCCCTAAATGTTACTAATACTTTTTGGCCATCTTTTGCGCCATTAATATGGCTACTTCTAATAAAAAAATCAACATGTATTTTATTACTATCGGCCACTACAAATGCAAACTTAGGATTGATGCGAATAGTGCCTACAAAATCGGTTTTGGCACGTTTGATAACATCTACTACTTCTCCCTCTAAACGTTTTCCGCTGCCATGTTTTGGGGCAACATATACTTTTACTAAATCGCCTTGAAAGGCATCTTTTGTTTTACGAGCAGGTATATAAATATCTTTTTCGGTATCGCTATACACCACAAATGCAGTTGCTTGTGCAGTAAAATCAATAGTACCAGTAACGTATTGTTTGCTTTCTTTTATTTGAAATTTACCAACTTCTTTTTCTAAAACAAAATTTTGTTGTTTAAGCGCAGTTAAAATTTCTATTAGTTCAACGCGTTGGCTGTCCACATTAAGTTCCATAGCGGCGCCCAATTGTTTGTAATTAAACGTTTTATCAGCGTTGTGTTTTAAAAAATCAAGCACTTCTTCAAATAAGTGGCGTTGTGGTTTTTTGTTTTTAGACATATAAATAATGTAAAATGTAAAATGATAGATGTAAAACGGGTATAGTTTTGGGAGAGGTTACATTTTTCCATTTTACCTTTTCCATGTTACATAATTTTACATAAATTTAATCATATAGCATTAAAAACCCACATTAAAAACAAAGGTGTTATTAACAAAAAATTATTAGAAAAACAGATAGTGTTACGGTAAAATATTAAGCCTGTAAATAGGTTCTATATTATCTTTTTCGTTGTGAATAATTGATAAATCTGTTATTAGCCCATTATTTATACCATATACCCAACCATGTAATTGAAGAGGGCGTTGTACCCATGTTTCTTGAATAATAGTTGTTTTTGCTAAATTGCGCACCTGTTCTATTACATTTAGTTCTGTTAGTCTATCGGTGCGTTTATCCTCATTCTCAATAGCATCAAGTTCAGTTTGATATTTAAAATATACATCTTTAATATTTCGTAACCAATTATTTAAAAAACCGAAGTGGGTGTTAGACATGGCGGCTTTAATGCCCCCACACCCATAATGGCCGCAAACTATTACATGCTTTACTTCTAAATATTTTACAGCATATTCTAACACGCTTAATAAATTTACATCTGTATGTACAACCATATTTGCAATGTTGCGGTGTACAAAAATCTCTCCGCTATGTGTACCCGTAACTTCATTTGCGGGTACTCGGCTATCGCTACAACCAATCCACAAATAATCGGGTTTTTGCCCTAGCGATAAATTTTTAAAATATTCAGGGTCTTCAAATTTTTTAGACATTGAAAAATGTCTGTTTCCATCTATTAATTTTTTATAACTGTTTTCCATATTTTTTTAATTGTGAGGTTTAATTAATTCTACTGTAATATTTTTTTTATAACTTATTTGAATAAAATCTTCAATTACATCTTTAGCATCTGAATTTATTCTTTTATTTATTGTATAATCTATTGTAATAGTGCTATTTGTTTGCACTTTATTAAAATAATTAATTAAAAATCCTTTATTAAAAAAAGTTAAGTGTTGTGGTAATTTTACAATGTAATACATTTTACCATTAATAAATTCGTTGGTAGAATCGAAGGACGCTTTAATATTATCTTTTATAATAAATACTATTGCAACCATAATTCCTACAGCGACACCCTTAAGTAAATCAGTACTTAACATTACTACGATAGTAATAAAAAAAGGTAAGTACTGTTCGCGACCAGCATTTATTATTTTTTTAAAAACAGAAGCATTGGTAAGTTTATAACCTGTTAATATTAATATAGCTGCTAAACTAGCATTTGGTACTAGGTTTAAAACTGTTGGTAAAAGTAATACACTTACCAGCAATAAAACTGAATGTATAATGATAGATAGTTTAGATTTAGCCCCAGAATTAATGTTTGCAGAGCTTCGAACAATAACCGATGTGAGCGGCAAGCCACCAAATAAGCCACTAGTAATATTACCAATACCTTGTGCAATTAATTCTTTATTTGAATTTGTTTTGTTTTTTTCAGGATCTAGTTTATCTACAGCTTCAATACTTAAAAGTGTTTCTATACTCGCTACAGCTGCAATTGTAATTACAATTACCCAAAATTTACCTTGGTTTATGCTGCTAAAGTTAGGGAACATGCTACTCGATTTTAAATCAGATAAAGACGTAATGCTAGGTATATTAACCAAGTGCTGACTATCGATTTTTAAAAACTCATAATTATTAAATATAATAGTAAGTAATATTCCAAATATTACTACTAATAGTGGCGCTGGAATAAGTGATAAAATTTTATCGTTTTTATAAAATGCTTTACCACCAATTATTATTACAGCAATTGATACTAAACCAATAATTATAGAACCTGGTGTTATAAAATTTATCATGTGGACTAATTCGGTAAATGAATTTTCGCCATCCATCTGTATAAACTCCATATCTCCTTCGGGGTCTTTATCGTAGCCAAATAAATGGGGTATTTGTTTAATTATTAAAATAATACCAATACCCGCTAACATCCCTTTTATTACAGCATTTGGAATGTAATTGCCAACACCACCAGCTTTCATTACACCTAATAGTATTTGTAAAATGCCTGCAAAAACTACTGCTGCTAAAAATAGTTCAAAGCTACCAAGTGCTGCAATTGAACTTATAATGATTGCTGTTAAACCAGCAGCGGGGCCTGAAACGCTATATTTTGATGTGCTGAAAACAGTTACTACAATGCCACCAACAACACCTGCTATAATACCACTTACTAACGGCACTTTACAAGCTAAAGCGATACCTAAACATAATGGCAACGCCACTAAAAATACTACAATACCCGATTTTAAATCGGCTAATACATTTTTTTTGAACATAAAATAAAAGATTAATAGTAATTATTAATAAAAAAATACACAATACATAATTGTGCTTTAATAATTACTTAAACTTTTGGGGGAGGGGTGTTAATAGTAATTACAGGGGATTTATTTTGTTTTTGCTGTTTACAAAATAAAATTAATTTAGAATTACAAAGTTGATTAAAGGTGTATGAAAATTCAGAAATAAAAAAATCATCTTCTATTTCAATTTTTTTTGTTTCCGTATCATCTTCGTTAGTATCAATATCTTCAGAAGATTGCTCAATACCTACAACTTTTGTAACTTTTGAAAGTTGATTAATAGTAAACTGAAAACAAGAAAGAAATAAACCAATAAATATTAGAATTATAAACGTATTTTTTGAACTGTTTTTCATTTATTTGCTTCAAAAATACATATTTTTTAATTGTGAATAGAAATATATAGATAAGAAAAAAGTTTTTTTAACAAAAAACGAATGTTTAAATATTTATTTTGGCAAAAGTGCGTAAAAAAACTCTGCAATAATTTGCAGAGTTTTTTAAATTTTTAGTTTCTTAACTAATCTACATTATCGTGTAAAAACGAATTGTTTGGGCGAATTTCAGTTTTTTTATCTTCGCCCTCGCTCAATGTATAGCGCGATACAGTGCTCTCAACACTATGTGTTTTGTTTTCTAAAGAAATATTCTTACGTTCAAAAGCCGTTTGTTTTTCTAAAGCCGCTAAGCCTTCTGGACTTTTCATCTTTAAGGTAATTTCTTTTAGTTTACGAATACGCTCTTGTGCTAATTTAATTTGCTCTTCACGGCTAATAGTATCTTCAGTTGATTTCCCTTCGACTTCGCTCAGAATAACACTGTTTGATTTTACATCGTCTTTTATATCATTAAAGGTAAATTCAGTAATGGTAGTTGTTGTTTCGGTTATAACTGAGCTTGATGAAATATCATTTTTTATTTCTTCGTCTAATTGATGAATAACAAAATTAGTTTCTGATTTTTCTTCAATGCTATTAGTGGTAGTAATAATTGTTTCTAGATTTAGTTCTTCTTTGGTTTCTTCTTTTACAAAAACAAAGGGTTCGTTATTTTGTATCTCATCAATAATGGTAATTTGTTTTTCTACAACCGGTGTTTCAATTACTTTCTCATCTAAGCTTACCACCTTTCTGTCTTTAAACGTTAATGCTTCAAAACCTGTACTTTGCTTGGCTTTAAAGCCTGTTGCTATAATTGTTACACTTACATTATCACCCAATGAAGGATCGGTGCCATAACCTGTAATTAGCTCAGCAGTTCCACCAGCAGCATTTTGAATGTAATCGGTAATTTCTCCAAACTCATCCATATCAATATCATCGCTACCACTCATAATGTTTAATAATACGTGACGCGCTCCACTAATATCATTATCATTCAATAATGGAGAATTTAAAGCTTGTTCAACGGCTTTAATAGCACGTTTTTCACCACTTGCAATAGCACTTCCCATAATGGCTACACCACTATCTTGCATGACTGTTTTTACATCATTAAAATCAACATTAATGTGCATGTGTAAACTAATAATTTCTGCAATACTTTTTGCAGCACCAGTAAGTACATCATCAGCATGTTCAAACGCTTCGCTCATTTTTAAATTACCGTAAATTTCGCGTAATTTATCATTACCTATAACCAACAACGTATCTACATAGGTTTTCATTTCCTCTAAACCCGCCTCGGCTTGTGCCCTGCGTTTTTTACCTTCAAAGGCAAACGGAATAGTAACAATACCTACCGTTAAAATACCCAAGCCTTTTGCAATGCTTGCAATTACTGGTGCAGCGCCAGTACCTGTACCACCACCTAAACCAGCAGTAATAAATACCATTTGGGTATCGCTACCTAAAAACGCTTTTATTTCTTCTATCGACTCTAAAGCAGCATCTCGGCCCACCTCTGGCTTAGAACCTGCGCCTAAGCCTTTTGTAGATTTTGCACCTAATTGAATTTTATGTGGCACTGGACTTTTTTCTAAAGCCTGTTTATCGGTATTACAAACAATAAAATCAACCCCCTTAATACCTAAACGGTACATGTGGTTAACGGCGTTACTGCCGCCACCGCCTACGCCAATTACTTTTATAATTGAGTTTTCTTCTTGTGGTAATTCAAATTGCATCATATTTTTAGTTATTAATTGTTAGTTATTAGTTTTTAATATCCTGTGTTTTCATCCATGTTTTTTTATATTAAAAACTAAGAACTAAACACTTAAAATTATTTATTATTCAATATCGTCTGCAATCCAATCTTTAGTTTTTTCTAAGATGGATGTAAAAAACGTTCCTATTTTTTTTTGAGAATGTTGTGCTATTTTTTTATCCTCTTTCATTTTTTGTTTATTACTTACCTCTTCAGTTAACAATTCGGTTTCAAGTTTGGTAGTATTTTTTCCACGTTTGCTATCGCGTTCAAATTTCTCAATTCCTTTCATTACTAAACCTACACTGGTTGCAAATAATGGGTTTTTTAATTCGTCGTCGTTACCCGCTAAATGCTCGTTTGGTGTACCAATCCGGCAATCCATACCTGTAATAAGCATGACAGATTGTGGTAAATGTTTTAGCATAGCCCCACCACCAGTAACTACAATACCTGCAGCTAATTTACGCTCAAAGCCACTACTTTTAATTTCGAATAATACAAATTCTAAAATTTCATCCATACGTGCTTGGATGATTTGTGCTAAATATTTAACAGAAATTTCTTTGTGCGGACGACCTCGTAAACCTGGAATAGAAATAATTTCATTTTCTTGATTTTCTTGTGATAACGCTGAGCCAAAGCGCACTTTTAACTGCTCGGCCTGTGTTTTAATAATACTACAACCTTCTTTAATATCTTCGGTAATAATATTACCACCAAAAGGAATTACAGCCGTGTGGCGAATAATCCCATCGTAAAAAATAGCCACATCGGTTGTGCCACCACCAATATCAACTAATACAACGCCTGCTTCTTTTTCTTCATCACTTAAAACTGCATCGGCACTCGCTAAAGGCTCTAAATGTAAATCAATCGTTTCTAAACCAGCGCGTTTTATACATTTAAAAATATTTTTTACAGCACTTACTTGCCCAGTAATAATATGAAAATTGGCTTCTAATTTAATACCTGCATGACCAATTGGGTTTTTAATTCCAATTTCATTATCAACAATATATTCCTGTGGAATAACGTGAATAATTTCTTCGCCAGGATGCATTACCATTCGGTGCATACTTTCGATTAACTCATCAATATTATTTTGATTTACTTCATCTTCTAAACTTTTGCGCATTAAAGTACCGCGGTGTTGTATACTTTTTATGTGTTGCCCTGCAATACCAACAATAACATCGCCAATATCAACATTTGCTTTATCGGCAGCAATAGCAACCGCAGCTTTAATAGAAGCCACAGTTTGTTCGATATTTACAACCACACCACGATTAACGCCTAACGATTCGGTTTTACCAATACCTAGAATTTCTACTTTACCAAATTCATTTCTGCGCCCAACAATAGCTGCAATTTTTGTTGTTCCAATATCTACCCCAACTACTAATTCAGAAGCTAAGTTTACATTGTTTTGATTTACTATTTTTTCCATACAATTTATTTTTTAGTACAAACAACTATGTTTTTAAATTTTAAGTTAATGCTTGCATATTTTGTCCACGCATCTGTTTTGTTAAGCCCTTGTGTATAAAATAATTTTAGTTTATTGAATTTTTCGGATACAAACTCGGCATTACCAAAAACTATTTTATGATTGCCAATGCAAGGAAACAACTCAATTTCTCTATCTTGATTGACATAAATTTGATGAATAAGAGGTGATAAAATAGAATCATTTAAAATATAATTTGAAACATCTAAAATATCATCTAATACACTTACTTCTTTAAATGTTTTATTTTGTTTAATTTGATTTACAGAAAATTGATGGCGACGAGCGTAAGACTCGTTAATAAAACCATTTGCAACCATTACGCGGGCGCTATAGTTTTGGTTAAGTGGCATTAATTTTGTTTGAGAATCAATATAATAACTTTCGCCATCGCTATTAATAATTCGTAAAACAGGGGTGCGCTGTAAAATATTTATTTTTAACTCGCCATCCACATCACCCGCTACTTCGGCATTTTGTATAGCGGGATGAGAGTTAAGCGCTTTTTCTAATTGAGGAATATTAATATTTTTATATTGATTGTTTATCAGAGAATCTTTGCGTTCTGCGAAAAAATTAGTAATGTCGCTTTCGGTTATAAAAGGATTTTCATCGTTATTTTGAATAGAAATGGTTACGCTTTTTATAGTGGTATTACTTTCGCTTTTACTGACAAAAGCTAAAGAAAAAGTAATACCCGCTAAAGAAATAATCCAAAGCAACGTAATAATAATTTTTTTATAATTTATTTTTTTCAATTTTATTTTTTGTTTCTCATAGCGTTTGCTAATCTCTAGAGATTTTTTATTTTATGTTTATCTATTATATTGTCACAATCAACTACGCTCCGTGCGACAATAATATTTTTTCAATCGGTTCTATTAATCCATCTATATCTCCTGCACCCATTGTTAAGAGAACTTGTGGTGTATTTGCTTTTAAAAATTCTAAGGTTTCATTTTTACTTAGTACTTTTTTATTTTTTAATTTCATTTTATTTATTAGCATGTGCGAGGTAATGCCCTCAATAGGTTTTTCGCGTGCTGGGTAAATATCCAATAAAATACACTCGTCTAACAAATCTAAACTATTAGCAAAATCATCGGCAAAATCTCTTGTTCTACTAAATAAGTGTGGCTGAAAAATGCCTGTTATTTTTTTTGTAGGATATAATTTTTTAACCGAGCCAATTGTAGCTTTAAGTTCTTCTGGATGATGTGCATAATCATCAATATAAACTACATTGTTAGTTTTTATCCTATAATCAAAACGGCGTTTAACACCACTAAAAGAACGTAGGCCTTCTTTAATACTATCTCCTTTTATACCTAACTGTTGGGCAATAACAACAGCGGCAATTGAGTTTTCTATATTATGTAAACCAGGTAAACCAAGCGTTACAGCGTTTATATTCTCAATAGGACTTTTTATATCATAAAAAAATTGTGCATTTTGTATTGTAATATTTTGTGCACAATATTCCGTATCTAAATTTAACGAGTAGATTAAGCGTTTTGCAGTGAGCTTTAAATCGTTATCAACATTTTTTTTAACAATTAGAACTCCATTTTCTTTTACCTGTTCACTAAAAAGTGTATACCCTTCCTTTACCGTACTTTCATCACCATAAATATCTAAATGATCGGCATCAACGCTGGTAATTACTGCTATTTGTGGATGTAGCGTTAAAAATGAGCGGTCGTATTCATCAGCTTCTACTACCATATAGGTATCTTTATCGCTTACATTGCCCAATAATAAGTTGGTATTGTAATTGTTAGAGATGCCTCCCATAAACGAAAAACAATTTATGCCCGCCGTTTTTAATAGATGAGTAACAAGAGTTGTAGTTGTTGTTTTACCATGTGTGCCCGCAATGGCAATAGTTTTATATTGTTTAGATATTTGGCCTAAAACTTGTGAACGTTTTAAAATTGTATAATTATTATCTAGTAAATATTGGTATTCTTTATGTTCTTTTGGGACAGCAGGTGTGTACACAATTAAAATTTCATCTTTACTATAGCTTTTTAGCAACTCAATTAATTTGGGTTCACTTTCTTCAAAATGACAGCCAATGCCTTCCTGTTGTAATTGGTTGGTTAAATGGGTTTGGGTTTTATCGTAGCCATAAACTGTTTTTTTGTAATGATTAAAAAAACGCGCTAAAGCACTCATCCCAATGCCTCCAACACCCAAAAAATAATACAGTTTATAATTTAATATATTCATTTCTTTTACTACCAAGTACACAAAGGTGTGCTAGATTTTTTATTAATTGCCTTATAGCTATAAAAATTAAGAAGTTTGACTAAGGTTTATTTTTTCTTTGTGTTTCTTGATAATCTTTATATCTAAGTGGTTAATCAAATTTATAGTTCGCTAATTTTAAAACCTCTTTTGCAATAATATTTGCAGAGTTTAAAAAAGCTAATTGTTTAATGTTTTGTTTTAATTGTTGTTGCTTGGTTTCGTTATTAATTAAAGCAATTGCTTCTTTAATTAATAATTGATTTGCTTCTATATCTTTTACTAATATGGCAGCTTGTTTGTTTACCAAAGCTAATGCATTTTTTGTTTGATGATCTTCTGCAGCACTTGGAAGTGGCACAAGAATACTAGGTTTTTCAACAATACATAATTCAGAAATTGCCCCTGCCCCTGCCCTCGATATCACAACATCCGCAACAGCATAGGCTAAATCCATTCGCGAAATAAAATCTGTAGCTTTAATATTTTTAGATTCAAAATCAACCGTTTGTTTTTTAGCGGTATCAAAATAAATTTTACCTGTTTGCCAAACTAATTGAATATCATTTTTTACAAACTCATTCAACCCATTTCCAATTGCTTCGTTAATTGCTTTAGCTCCTAAACTACCACCAATTACTAAAATTATTTTTTTAGTTTCATTTAATTTAAAATAAGAAAGTCCTTCATCTTTTTTATTTGTAATATCAATTACATCTTGCCGAACCGGATTACCCGTTAAAATTAATTTCTCTGAAGGAAAAAACTTTTCCATACCTTCGTAAGCCACACAAATTTTATTTACTTTTTTTGAAAGAATTTTATTAGTAATACCAGCATACGAATTTTGTTCTTGTATTAATGCTGGAATACCTTTATTTGTAGCTGCTTTTAGCAAAGGACCACTTGCATAGCCACCTGTACCAACCACAACATTGGGTTGAAATTCATTAATTATTTTTTTGGTTTTTAGTAAACTTTTAATAATTAAAAAAGGTAGTTTAAAATTTTGAAATGTAAATTTTCTTTGAAGACCCGCTATTGGTATGCCAATAATTTTATAACCAGCAGCAGGAACCTTATCCATTTCCATTTTACCTAACGCACCTACAAATAAAATTTGAACTGAAGGAACTATTTTTTTTATTTCGTTAGCAATGGCAACGGCAGGAAAAATATGTCCGCCTGTACCTCCACCACTTAATATTATTTTTAGTTGTTTCAATTTAATTTATGTTTTGTAAGCCTAATATGATTCAAAGCCCTCTGTTAATATATTTCGACTTTGCTCTTGTGATCTTCAATTTAAACTATTTCTAATTTCTCTTCTGTTTTATCTTCAACACTTTTACTAATACTTAAAATTATACCAAGTGTAATCATTGTAAACCAAATAGAAGTCCCGCCCATACTTATTAAGGGTAAAGGCTGGCCTGTAACAGGAAATAAATTAACAGCTACCGCCATATTTACTAATGCTTGAAATACTAAGCTAAATGATAAACCAATAGCCACAAAGCCTCCAAAGGGTTTATCATTATCCCGTAAAATTTTTATACCACGGTATAATAATATCATGTATAAAAATAATATTACAAAGGCAATTAGTAAGCCATACTCTTCTATAATTATAGCATAAATAAAATCAGAAGAGGCTTGTGGTAAAAATGCACGCTGGGTACTATTACCAGGTCCTTTTCCAATAATACCTCCTGTAGCAATCGCAATTTTTGCTTGTTCGCTTTGATAATTACTTTTTGTATCTCCACTACTAAAATTTTCAATACGTGCCTTCCATGTTGACCCACGACCACCAGGAATAGAATTAGGAACAAACCAAACTAACGTAAAAAATAATGATCCCACTAAAATACAAATGCCAAGTATTTTTAAAATTATTTTTATATGAATACCTCCTAAAAACATTAATAATAGGCAGTTAAAAAATAAAATAGCGGCGGTAGAAAAGTTAGCAGGAAGTATTAATGCGCAAATTACGCCTATAGGAATTAATAAATGTTTAAATACAGATTTAAAATCAACTAATATTTTTGCTTTTATTGTTAAAATACGAGCAACGTAAATTATCAACATTAGTTTAGCCAAATCAGAAGATTGAAATGTTAACTTTAATCCTGGTATTTCAATCCATCGAGAAGCATCACCAGCACTAACACCTTTTAATAAAGTATATACCAAAAGTGGAATACATACTATAAAACCAATTTGTGCTACTTTGCTAAACACCGTGTATTTTAATTTATGAAACACATACGCAATACCAAACCCAACTGCGATTAATAAAAAGTGTTTAAATAAATAATACTCTGAATTACCTTGTTTAAATTTATGAGCTAACGTTACAACAGCACTATACACTACTAAAATAGAGAGTAAAGACAATAAAAACATTATTGCCCAAATTACTTTGTCACCTTTAAGGTAGTTGAATAGTTTCATTATAAAATTTTAATAAAAAATTAATGATTAAAAAATAGATTACAATGATCGAACTGCCGCTTTAAATTGCATACCACGCTCTTCGTAATTCTGATATAAATCAAAACTTGCACAAGCGGGTGATAATAAAACAACATCGCCTTTTGTACCAATTTTATAAGAAGCAGCAACAGCATCAGAAGCATTATCTGTTTCAACAATTACATCAACTATATCTTTAAAGGCTTTAATTATTTTTTTATTGTCTTTGCCTAAACAAATAATTGCTTTTACATTAGCTTTCACTAATTCGGTTAACTCATCGTAGTTATTACCTTTATCTTGTCCGCCACAAATCCAAACTACTGGTTTTTGCATACTTTCTAACGCATACCATGTAGAATTTACATTTGTTGCTTTACTATCGTTAATAAATTCGATACCATTAATAGTGGCAACAAATTCTAAACGATGTTCAATGTTTTGAAAATCTTGTAAACTTTCGCGAATAATTTCTTTACGCACATCTACTATACGCGATACTAATGATGCTGCCATACTGTTGTAAACATTATGTTTACCTTGCAGTGCTAATTGTTCAATTGTCATAATTAAGGGTTGGTTTTGGTTTGGTTTATAATTAAGGGTTATTTGGTTATTGGTTAAAAATGCGCCATCGCCATCAATTGGTTGTTTGATGCTAAATGGTACAAGATGTGCAGCAATTGGATGCTTTTGCATGTACGACTGAATGGTTAGGTCATCCGCACAGTAAACAAAAGCATCTTTTTTACTTTGGTTATTGGTTATTCTGAATTTTGATGCAATATAATTTTCAAATTTATAATCGTATCTATCTAAATGATCAGGTGTAATATTTAAAAGCACAGCTATATCAGCAGTAAAATTGTACATGCCATCTAATTGAAAACTGCTTAACTCTAAAACATAATAATCAAAGTTTTCTTTAGCTACTTGATAGGCAAAACTTTTACCTATATTACCGCCTAAGCCTACATTATAACCAGCTTTTTTAAGAATATGGTACGTTAAAAGTGTAGTAGTTGTTTTACCATTACTACCTGTAATACATATTTTTTTTGCAGATGTATAACGGCTCGCAAATTCAATTTCGGAAATAACAGAAATATTTTTAGCAAGTATTTTTTGTACTAACTCTGCTTTATCAGGAATACCAGGACTTTTAATGACCTCATCGGCATTTAAAATTTTTTCTTCGGTATGAATTCCTTCTTCAAACAAAATATTTTCTTCTATTAATTGTATTTTATATTTTTCTTTAATTAAATTTTTATCACTTACAAAAACGTCAAAGCCTTTTTGTTTGGCCAGTATTGCACTTCCCACACCGCTTTCGCCACTACCTAATATTACAATACGTTTACTCACTATCTTAATTTAAGCGTTACAAATGTTAATACTGCCAGCATAATACCGATAATAAAAAAGCGTATTACAATTTTTGATTCGTGAAAACCCACTTTTTGATAATGATGATGTAAAGGCGCCATTTTAAATAAACGATGAGCTTGTGCGTATTCTAATCCTCTACGTTTTTTTTGATACTTAAAATAATACACTTGTAAAATCACCGAAATATTTTCAACTAAAAACACACCACATAAAATAGGAATTAACAATTCTTTACGAATAGCAATGGCGTACACTGCAATAATTCCGCCAATGGCAAGGCTTCCAGTATCGCCCATAAATACTTGGGCAGGAAAAGAATTGTACCACAAAAACCCAACACAAGCCCCAATAAAGGCTGCCATAAATACTACCAGTTCGCCTGAATTAGGTATGTACATAATATTTAAGTAATCGGCAAAAATAGTATTACCCGAAACATAAGCTAGTATACCCAATACTACTCCCACAATAGCACTGGTACCTGCAGCTAAACCATCAATACCATCTGTAATATTAGCCCCATTACTTACAGCCGTTACCACAATTATTACCATGGGTATAAAAATTAACCAGCCGTATTTTAAACAATCATCACACGCCCACGATACAAAACTGCCATAATCCAATTCGTTATTTTTCATAAACGGAATTGTAGTTTTTAAGTTTTTCACCGCTTTTTCTTCATAGATCGGAATTTTTAAATCTTCTGATGCATTTGGATTATCATTCCTATAAGCAATTTTTTCATTGTGCGTTAAGCGTTCTTTAATTACAACATCGGGATGAAAATAAAACACACAACCTACAATTAAACCAATACCCACCTGACCAATAATTTTAAATTTACCTTGTAAACCCTCTTTATTTTTTTTAAATACTTTAATGTAATCATCAATAAAACCAATACCACCCAGCCATACGGTAGATATTAACATTAATACGATATAGACATTTAAAATTTTTGAGAATAGTAAGGTTGGGATAATAATTGCTGCTAAAATAATTAAACCACCCATTGTAGGTGTACCTGCTTTTTTTGTTTGACCATCTAAACCTAACTCACGAATGGTTTCTCCAATTTGTTTTTTGCGAATAAATTCAATAATACGTTTGCCAAATACTAACGAAATAATTAATGAAGTAATTAATGCTAATGCTGCACGAAAGGAAATATATTGAAATGCCCCTGCACCAGGGAAATCAAACATTCTATCTAAATATTGAAATAAATAATACAGCATTATATTCCTAATAGTTTTATGGTTTCTTTAAAAATTTCGTAATCGTCAAAATCGTATTTTACACCTTTTATTTCTTGATATTTTTCGTGTCCTTTTCCTGCAATTAAAATAATATCGCCTGCATTACTTAATTGGCAAGCTGTTTTTATAGCTTCTCTTCTATCAGTAATACGCAACGTTTTTTTTACATCAGTAGGATTAATACCTTTTTGCATTTGATTTAAAATTTCTTCAGGATCTTCAGTTCGAGGATTATCAGACGTTAAAATAATTTTTGTACTATACTCACAAGCAATAGCTGCCATAACGGGGCGTTTAGCAGAATCTCTATCTCCACCACAACCTATTAACGTAATAACTTGTTCGTTACCATTTCGAATATCTTTTATAGTTTCTAAAACATTTTTTAATGCATCGGGGGTGTGGGCATAATCAATAATACCAATCACTCCGTTGGGAGATTTGATGTATTGGAAACGACCTTCTACCGAATTTAAATTGCTTAATGCCGTTAATACATTTAATTTATCTTGCTTTAATAAAACGGCTGTAGCATATACTGAAAGAACATTGTAAGCATTAAACGTGCCTATTAATTTTACCCATACCTCTTGATTATCGATATTAAGAAATAAACCATTTAATTGATTTTCTAAAATTTTACATTTAAAATCGGCAACGGTTTGCAAGCTGTAAGTATGGCGTTGTGCTTTTGTATTTTGAAACATAATGATGCCATTTCTATCATCTTTATTTACCAATGCAAAAGCCGTGTTTGGTAAAACATCAAAAAAACGTTTTTTTGCTTTTATATATTCGTCAAAGGTTTTGTGATAATCTAAATGATCATGCGTAATATTGCTAAACACTGCACCGGTAAAATTAATACCTGCAATACGATTTTGAACAACAGCATGAGAACTCACTTCCATAAAAGCGTACTCGCAACCCTGCTCTACCATTGTACATAACAATTCGTTTAAGGCTAAAGCATCGGGGGTTGTATGTGTAGAAGGAATTACGGTATTATTAATTTTATTTTGAACTGTAGATAACAATCCAACTGAATAACCCAACGATTTAAATAAATTAAACAATAAGGTTACCGTTGTAGTTTTACCATTAGTACCTGTAATGCCTACTAATTTTATTTTTTCAGAAGGATTATCGTAAAAATTACAGGCTATTATTCCTAATGCTAATGACGAATCAACAACTTTTACATAGGTTACTGTTTCGTTTTTTTGTTGAGGAATTGTTTCGCAAATAATTGCGATAGCACCACCTTCTATTGCTTTATCAATGTATAAATGCCCATCAACTGCTGTACCTTTAGTGGCAATAAATAATGAATCTTTTTTTACTTTACGCGAATCAAAAGTAACCGAAGAAATAGCCATGTGCGTAGAACCCACAACCTCTTCTAGTCTTACTTTATACAATATTTCGCTTAGTAGTTTCATTTTTTGTTAGGCTGAGCGGAGTCAAAGCCAATCTATTTATATTTTTTAATTTATTTTTTACTTCTATTTGCATCTTTACTTTAATTCACACTTTGACTAGGCTCAGTGTGACATATCAGGAAGACGTTTTTAGCTGAGTGTTAATACTATTTTATTTCCTTTATTAAATTTTTGTCCAGCCTCAATACTTTGTTTTTTAACGCACCCAAAACCTTGCAGTTTTACATACACACCATTATTTTCTAAAAGAAATAAGGCATCCTTAGCTGATAAGCCAGATAGGTTAGGCATAATACCTTTTTTTAATTGCCCTTCTAAATTTATTGCTATCACATTTATTTTACTCGAATCTTTAGTTGAGCGAAAAACATAACTATCCGTATCTGCTTTAATAGAAGCTAAACCAAACGATTTAGCAACTTGATTTAATTCGCTAGATTTTGTAGTAATAACATCTGGGGCTTTAGTTAATAAATTAGTTTTGTTAGTATTAATAGGCTGAATAAAATCAACACTACTTGAAAACACTTTCTCGGCAATTTCTTTAAACACAGGTCCAGCAACTGCACCGCCATAATAAACCCCATTGCTTGGCGAATTAATAATTACAATACATGTATATAAAGGATTTTCAGCAGGAAAATAACCTACAAAAGATGCTTGATATGTGGTACCACCACTTTTATAATCGCCATCTTTAGCAATTTGTGCTGTACCTGTTTTACCCCCTACTTTAAAAGCGGTAATATTTAATCCTTTGCCACTGCCGTTTTTAACAACACCTTCCATTAATAGTTTTGCTTTATTTACGGTTTCTTGCTTTACAATTTTTTCATCTATTACCTCTGTAGTAAATTGTTTTACAATCACACCATTTTTTTTAATCTCTTTAACAAAATGTGGTTTTACCATTTTACCATTATTTGCAATAGCATTGTATAGCGTTAACGTTTGCAGTGGCGTAACTAAACTTTCGTAACCAATACTTACCCATGGCAAAGTTGTACCATACCAATCTTTATCTTTTACCTGCTTAATGCGAGGAATACCCTCGCCTGGAATAGATAAGCCTAATTTTTGATTTAAATGAAAGCTATTTAATTTATTTACAAATGCTTTAGGGTTTTTAGAAAAATATTTAGTTACCGTTTTACTTATACCAACATTTGAAGAAGTTTCAAAAGCACGTTGAACAGTAATTACAGGCTCTGTTGGTGCGTGAGCATCTTTCATTTTACGATCGTAATACATACACTCACCATTACCAACTTGTATTTTTTCTTCTAATGAAATATTATACTCATCAATGGTTGCAAGCATAGATGCTAATTTAAATGTAGAGCCTGGCTCTGTTGGATAACCCAAAGCATAGTTTAAACTTTCGTTATAAGCGGCTGTATCCCCTTTGGCTTTTGTTAAATTTGAAATTGCTTTTATGGCGCCTGTTTTTACTTCCATTAGTACTGCACAACCGTGCGATGCATCATTTTTTATTAACGCTCTTAGTAAAGCGGATTGAGCAACGTCTTGGATATTAATATCAATAGTTGTGTATAAATCATTACCATCTTTTGGTTCAACTTCGTTTTCATCATTTATGGGGCGCCACACATCGCCAGCAATTTTTTGCATTAAACGTTTGCCACTAATACCTGTTAAAACAGAATCAAATGCCCCCTCTAAACCCACAGGTTTAATACCATTACGTGCCATGCCAATTGTACGACCAGCTAACATTTGAAATGGTCGTTCTCTACGATTAGTTTGTAAAGTTACTAAGCCCCCTTTTTTACCTTTTCTAAAAATTGGAAATGTTTTTAGAGTTTGTAAATCTTTATAAGCCACATTGCGTTTTAATAAAACGTAACGATCTTTAGCTTTGCGTGCAGAATTAATAATTTTTAAATATTCGCGAGGACTTTTATCATGAAATAGTTTACTGAGTAAAAAAGACAAAGAATCGCGATTTGATTTGTATAATTTTTCGTCAATACTGGGCGCGTTAATATCAATTCCTATTTCGTAGTAGGGTAATGATGTAGCTAACAAAGCGCCATTCGCATCAAAAATATTACCGCGTACAGCCTCTATTTCAAATACTTTAGTAGTAAAAGCTTCAGCTTTTGCACGCCATTCATTACCCTGTACAAATTGTATAATGCAAATACGATATAAAATACCAAGAGCAAATAAGCACATTAGTACATATACCAAATAGGTACGAGAGAGTATGTTTTTTTTATTTTCCAAAAAAAATTATTTTTTATATAATGCTAAACTGTCTACTTGTATTTTTGTTGGCGGTACAACTGGTTCTTTTAAACCCAATTGCGATGTGGCTTTGGCCACTTCGCTTTGTTTACTTGCAAACATCAAATCACTTTTTGTAGAAATATATTCTGACCGAGAGTCTTTAATTTCTTTATTTATTTTATTTTCTAATCTTAAATTATCATCGGCATAATAGTTATAGCCTATGTAAAGAATAGCAATACAACCTAAAAATAAAACATACGGCAAATGCTTTAATGTTTTTTGATTTGTTAAAAATGTACCACTAAATACAGCAGACAAGCCTTTTGCTAATACTCCTTTTTTACGAGGCTTGACTTCTTTATTTATTTTTTCAGACACAATTTCCTCTACCACAGCTTGCTCTTGCTCCAGTACTTCGGTTTTAGTTGGTATGTCTCTAAATTTATTGGCCACTTTATTAGTTAATTATTTTTTATTTTCCTTCTACTACTCCTTCAACTCGCTCGAGATGATAGCTCAGTGTGACGGGTTAGTGTTTAATTTTTATATTTTTTCCCCTACTCTTAATTTTGCGCTACGTGCTCTGGTATTACTTTTTATTTCGTCTTCGGTTGGTGTAATTGGTTTTGATGTTAAATTTTTAAACACTTTTTTTACTGTTCCATAAATTATATCTTTCTCTTCAGTACCTTCTACATTACCTGTTTTCATTATATTTTTAACTAATCTATCTTCTAAACTATGGTAAGAAATAACTACCAAACGTCCATTTGTATTTAGTACCTCAACGCATTGGGTTAAACATTCTACTAAGGCATCTATCTCTTGGTTTACCTCTATTCGTAAGGCTTGAAAAACTTTAGCAAGATATTTATGCTCTTCAAATTTTGGTGTACAAGTTTTAATCGCTTCCTTTAAATCATTAGTAGTTACAATTTCTTTTTCGGTACGATAAGCTATAATAACAGTTGCTAACTTTACAGCATTATGAATTTCGGCAAACTCTTTAAAAATAGTAATGAGCTGTTTGTGATTGTACTCGTTAATTATTTTTTTGGCAGTAAGTAGATTTTGTTGATTCATTCGCATGTCTAACTCCGCATCAAAACGAATAGAAAAACCACGAGCAGCTTCGTCAAACTGATGAGAGGAAACGCCTAAATCGCCCAAAATACCATCAACTTTTGTAATGCCATACAAACGCAAATAATTTTTAAGGTATCTAAAGTTGTGTGGTATTAAGGTGAAACGCTTATCATTTAAACTATTTTTATGCGCATCAACATCTTGATCAAAAGCAAATAGTTTTCCGTTTTGGTTTAACACCTTTAAAATGTGGGCAGAGTGTCCGCCACCACCAAAGGTTAAATCAACATATACACCGCTAGGGTTAATGTTTAAATGTGTAATACAGGCTTGTAAAAGAACGGAGGTATGATAATTACTCATCGTCACTGTCGTTAAAATTTAATCCTCCCAACACATCTTCGGCTAATTTTTCAATATTTATATCTTGGGTTAAAAATTCTTCGTATGCTTTTTTATCCCACAATTCAATTACATTATTACTACCTAGCACTTTTAAATCAGAAGTAATTGTTGCATAATCGGTTAATGATTTTGGTAATAATAATCGCCCAGCAGAATCGGCCTCAACATTTGTAGCGCCACCTGTAAACTTTCTTACAAACACATCGTTAGCTTTTATTAAGCGATTTAATTTGCTTAATTTTTTATTTAACTTTTCCCATTCAGTAATTGGATAAAGCACCAAACATTTTTGATGAAGATTACGGTTAATAACAAACCCTTTTTCAAATAAGGCTTCTAACTGCTTACGTAAATCGATAGGAAACATGAAACGCCCTTTAGCGTCCACCTTACAATCGAATTCTCCAATTAAACTTGTCATTACTTGATTTTGAATGTTTTAACAAAAATATGTATAATTTTACCACTTTTTACCACTTTAATACACTTTTTACCACTTTGTTGAAAAATTGATAGTTATTAACAGCATTAATATGCATTATTTTTTGTATAATAATTTTGATAAATATTGGCTTAAGCTTTGCCTATATTGTTTTGTAGATGGCTAATTAACCATTGTTTGGTTAAAAAATTATTAAATAATTGATTTAGGATATTAACAATAAGCGTTATACATTAGCAACCTTAATATGAGCACAGGGAAATTTATAGATGTAGATAAAATTTTACGAGAAAAAACGAAGACCACGTATAAATTTTTGCCTCGTTTTTTAATAAATTGGTTAAAAAAAATATTACATGAAGAGGATATAAATAAGGGCATGCTTCACATGGGGCAGTTTCATGGCTTAGAATTTAATACTTCCGTTTTAGAGTTTTTTAATGTAAAAATAGAATGTTTTGGTATTGAAAATTTACCAAAAGATGGTGGTGTTATTATAGCGTCAAATCATCCATTAGGAGGCATGGATGGCATGTCTTTGGTAGAGGCCATTGGGCAAGTAAGAGGCGATGTGCGTTTTATTGTAAACGATGTTTTAAAAAACATTACCAATTATGGCGATGTTTTTGTAGGCGTTAATAAAGTAGGCAATATAAAAAGTAGAGATAGTTTACAAGTTGTAGAAAAAGTATATGCTACTGATGCTGCTATATTAGTATTTCCAGCGGGCTTAGTAAGTCGTAAATTTAATAACGGCATACGTGATTTAGAATGGAATAAAAGCTTTATAAACAAAGCTATAAAATACAACAAACCAATAGTACCCGTTTTTATAGAAGGACAGAACTCTAATTTTTTTTACAATTTTGCGCGTTGGCGTAAACGCCTTGGCATTAAAGCAAATATTGAAATGCTTTTTTTACCTGACGAAATGTTTAAACAAAAAGGTAACACTATTAAAATACATTTTGGTAAACCAATAGAACCTTGTGTGTTTTACACTGATCGCACACCACAACAATGGACAGAAATTTTATACGATTATGTTTATAGCGATAGTATAGCAAAAGGCATTAGGCTGGTAGACTATGCAAAGTAAATACCTAAATTTTTATAACATTTGTTAGTAAAACAAATTGGCATTACTAAATACATTCCAATACAGTGTTGGTTTTTTTATTTTTTGATTTTGATTATATAAATATTGATTATTATTTTCGTCTAACATAGGAATGTGACAGTTTTTAGCCTTATTCCATTTTTTTGGGATAAATTTCATATCGTGAATAAACTTATTTTGAACTGCATTTCTTACTTGCTCAGCATCTACTCCAACATTTGCTTGTACATTTTGTAATAAGCCAATGTTGTATTTAAATTGGGCACTTAATAAGCCGTGCGAACAATTGGTATATAATCCTCCCGTGGTATCCATATAACAATTAGAATATATTTTATTATTATCTAAGGTCATTTGTTTGCCCATTTGCCCTGTCCACATGGTACAATTAATAGCGGCTACAAATTTATCTTGATATTGGTATTGAATTAAAAAAGCACCCGTTCTAAACCTATCTAGCATTGGCTTTGCAAGTATATCATTTTCAATAATCACAGTTATTGTATTAAATTGAAATGCAGCAATACCTGTAACTTGTTTTGTTTTTATTCTATTAAAATAATAATTATAGGAGTAAGCTATTGCGTTTTTATAATAGGTTTGGTTACTCACCGAATTTATAAAGGGATTGTAAATAATTTGTTTTGTGCCGTAACCAAATACAAGGCCTTGCGATAAAACAAGTTCGCTATAAATTTTATGAGGCCCTAAATTTTTAAAATTTATATAGCTTCGTATTTCAGAATTTGTTTGAAAAAAATTTGAAACATAATAAAAATTAAAATTTAAACCTAAGCGTTTAAAATGACTTCCCACGGCAAAATTAGCGCCAATATTAAAGCCTATAGTGTTAGATTCATTATTAAATAAGGCATCTTGCTGTGCTACTAATTTAGCAGTACTTAAAAAAAGTAGTAATGCAATTACCTTAGTTATCTTTTTTTTGAAAATCAATTAATTCAAATGCTATACTGTGAGGAGAGATTTTTAAGCCATTTAGCCTGATATGCGCTTGTTCATAAAAAGGTTTTCGTTCTTCTAATTTTAAGCTAATAAAATTTTTTAAATCATCATCTTTTAAATTATTTAATAATGGGCGCTGGTTGTTTGGTTGATTTAAACGTTGAAATAAATTTTTTAAGGGTAAATCTATATACAACAAAATGCCATTTTGTTTTATACATTGTAAATTATCGTTAAAACAAATAGTTCCACCACCTAACGATACCACATAAGGATTTTTGAGTTGTTGTATTTTTTTTAAATAATTTGTTTCTAATTCTCTAAAATACGCTTCGCCTTTGGTATTAAAAATTTGTTGTATGGTGGTGTCTTCTAACTGTTCTATAAACGCATCTAAATCAATTACGTCTAACTTTAATTGATTTGCTAATTGTTTACTAATTGTGGTTTTACCACAGCCCATAAAACCTGTTAAAAAAATATGTTTATCAAATTGCATACATGCTGTTTGCTTGTAAATAAATTGTTAGTTGAGTGTTGTGAAGGAAGCTCACATTTTTTTTAATTCCTTTTTTATTACTCAAGTTTATGTAATATTAAACGCTTTTCAAATATATAAAAAAAACAATAGTAATCTCTTAGTATTAGTTTCTAACAATTAGCTATTAATTAATAATTGTGCTACAGCAATTCTATATAGTAAACTAAATTACATTTAATAAAAATTTAACCATGAGCGATATTGCCCATTTTTTTACCCCAATTAATATTGAAACCATAAACGATACTCTTTCGTTTAAAGAGTTACAATTCGGATCCTTATTTTCAATTTATTCTGAGGCTAATCATTTTCCTGATTTAGAAACAGTAAATATTGCCATTATAGGTGTTAGCGAGCAGCGCAATGCGCAAAATAATAATGGTTGTAAATTAGCTCCCGATAGCGTTAGAAGTTTTTTGTACAAACTTTACAGCGGTAGTTTTAATGTAAAAGTAGCCGATTTAGGAAATATTAAAGCGGGACATAGCGTTGAAGACACTTACTTTGCCCTAAAAAGCACAGTTGATACTTTAGTACGCAAAAATATAGTACCCATAATTATTGGAGGTTCGCAAGATTTAACCTACGCACAATTTTTAGGCTATCAAGATTTAGAACAAACCATAAACATTGTAGCCATTGATAGCGTTTTTGATTTAGGAAATCCAGATACTGATATTACAAATAATTCGTACTTAGGAAAAATAATTTTACATCAACCCAATTATTTATTTAATTATAGCAACATTGGTTATCAAAGTTATTTGGTTGATCAAAGCAGTTTGAATATGATGACAAAATTATATTTTGATGTGTATCGCTTGGGGCAAATTAGAGATAAAATTGAAGAGGCTGAGCCCATTATTAGGCAAGCAGATATGCTCACATTTGATATTACGGCCATAAAACATTCAGATGCGCCTGCAAACCCTAATGCCTCGCCAAACGGATTTTATGCCGAAGAGGCCTGCCAAATGATGCGTTACGCCGGCATGAATGATAAATTATCATCGCTTGGTATTTATGAAATTAACCCCGAATACGATACAAGCAATAAAACATCGCACTTAGCCGCACAAATGATTTGGTGTTTTTTAGATGGATTTTATAATCGCAAAAACGATTTTCCTAGCCGTACTAGTAACGATTATATTCGCTTTCATGTAGTATTACAAGATGAGAAGTACGAAATAAATTTTTATAAAAGTAAAAAAAGCGATAGATGGTGGATGGAAATACCCTACCCGCCTCATAAAGATTTAAAATTTGAACGCCACACCTTAATCCCCTGCAGCTACAAAGACTATGAGCTAGCCACCAATAACGAAATACCCGACCGTTGGTGGCAAACCTATCAAAAGTTAAGCTAAATTTATTATTTACCTAAATAATTTTTTTTTATCCTAAAAAAAATTATCTTTAATATATATTTATTAGCCTATGCAAAATCAAGATGTAAATTTACTTGAAGAACTGGATAGTTTATCTCAAATCCACACTTTAAAAAGAAATGATATTGATGTGATTATGCACGATTTTGCAACACGTATTCTTCCCTCTTTATTAATAGAAAGAATGAGCGTTTGGCTTTTTAATCCCGAAAAAACTGCTGTTATTTCAATTGGCGAATATGATAGTCGCACTAAAAAATTTAGCAAAAATTCTATTTTAAATAAAAAAGATTTTCCAATTTATTTTGATGCTTTAAACGAAAACAAAATTATTTTAGCCGAAGATATATACGCTCACCCACTTACAAAAGAATTTAATGATGTGTACTCAAAACCTAATAACATTTTTTCGTTATTAGATATTCCCTTCCGAATTTCGGGTGAATTAATAGGTGTAATATGTTACGAAAAAACTGAGATTCCAAAAAAATTTACCCCCGAAGAAATTAGTTTTTGCTTAAGCATATCCTTTGTATTAGCATCTACACTAGAATCGCGAAAACGAAGAGTATTGCATGATAGATTAGAAACAGCATTACACGAAAAAGATTTATTAATTAGAGAAATAAATCATCGTGTAAAAAATAATTTAACCATACTCATTAGCTTAATGCGCATTAGTAAATCACGTGTTAAAAATAATGAATCTAAAGTATTGTTGGATGAATATGAACGACGTATTTTTTCTATGCTCAAAATTCACGACATGCTTACTGAAAATGAGCATACCTTAAACATTAGTTTATCGAGTTATATTAAAGCATTAATTACTGAATTTAGAGTAACTTATCCACAAATTAATCATTGTTTTAAAGTAGATGTAATTTGGTTAGATTATTTAATTTCTACAAAAAAAGCCATTCATTTGGGTTTAATTATATCTGAAGTACTATTAAATTCAATAAAATATGCAGCTTCAAAATCTAACAATTACCAAGTATTTATTCAACTAAATAAACTCAGCGAAAACAGTATTGAACTAAAAATTGGCGATAACGGAGAAGGATTTAATTTTGATACCCTTGTAAATAACGAAACCTTAGGTTTACCATTAATAAAAGATTTAGCTGATTCCTTAGATTTAAAATCAACATTCCCCACACTAAATAATTGTTACTACAATTTTGGGTTTGAAATGAAATAAAACCCTAATTTATCACTACAGCTCTCTTCATAATTTTTTAATAAAATACATTTAAGCTAAGCTGTTGTTTAGTATTTTTAGTTTGTGGATGTGAGGGCAATACAGTACCAACGTAATTCAGAAATATTAAAAAAATATTTGCCTGAGCAAAGTATTAATACTATTGCCCACTGGATTATTGAATTTGATTTTAAACTTAAAATAAAAAAAGAACGTAGCACACGGCTAGGCGATTACACCCAGCCACACAATGGCTTAAACCATACCATTACCATAAACCATAACTTAAATAAATTTTCGTTTTTAATTACATTGGTGCACGAGGTAGCGCATTTAGTAACCTACAATCAACATAAAAACAAAGTTAACCCACATGGCGCAGAGTGGAAACAAAATTTTAAAAACCTAATGCAACCTTTTTTAACACCCGATATTTTTCCATTAGAAGTTTTTGCTGCTTTACGAAAATACCTTATAAACCCTGCAGCATCTAGCTGTACCGATGTGCAATTATTACGCATGCTAAAGTTACACGATGAAGATGTAACCTCTATTTTTGTAGAAAATTTACCCATTAATACTTTGTTTTTATACAATAATAAACTCTTTAAAAAAGGCGAAAAAATTAGAAAACGATATAAATGTGTAGAAGTAACTAAAAATATTACTTATTTATTTAATCCCTTAGCCGAAATTGAAGTGTTTGAAACAGCTATTAACACTCCAAAATTATTTTAATAATTCTGGTCTTCTTAACTTTGTTCGCGCTATGCTTTGCTCGTGGCGCCACTTATCAATATTTGCGGCATGGCCGCTTAAAACAATTTCGGGTACTTGCCAGCCCTTATATTCGGCAGGGCGAGTATATACAGGAGGCGCCAATAAATTATCTTGAAAAGAATCGCTCAGGGCCGATGTTTCGTCATTTAAAACGCCTGGTACTAATCGTAAAATGGCATCGCTTAAAACAGCAGCAGGTATTTCGCCACCGCTTAGTACATAATCGCCAATACTAATTTCTTTAGTAATTAAATGCTGGCGCACGCGCTCATCTACTCCTTTATAATGCCCGCATAAAATAATTATATTTTTAAGTAGCGATAAATTATTACATATTTTTTGAGTTAATAATTCCCCATCGGGGCTCATATAAATAACCTCGTCGTAAACCCGCTCGGCTTTTAATTTAGTAATACATTTATCAATTGGCTCTATCATTAATACCATTCCAGCACCGCCACCAAACGCATAATCATCTATTTGTTTTTGTTTATTTTCAATAGCATAATCGCGTAAGTTTATAAGGTTAACGCTTACTAAATTATTAGTAATGGCACGTTTTAAAATAGAGTGGTTAAAGGGGCTTTGCATTAAATCGGGCACAGCACTAATAATATCAATACGCATAGGGTAAAGGTACTAAATTTAAAAAATACCTAACAGTTAAGGCTTAATAATTTGGTAACATTCATGTAATATTAATTAAAAATTGTTGGTTTAATTTTACAGTAATGAAGTATGTACTATATATAGCGTTAATGTTAACTTTAAATGTATCGTTGGTGGCTAACAATAACGATAAAGAAAAAGTAGCAACTAAAACATTAAGTGGTAAAATTACTACTACCAATGGCGAAGAGCTTGCTGGTGCCAAACTTATTATTAAAGAAACTGGTGAAACATTTTTTAGTGATTTAGACGGTAATTTTAAAATTACCATTAAAACCGATAAAACTTATTCACTCTCTATTGAAACCATTGGCTTTCAAACGTTAGAACTTACTTCTAACAAAATTGGTATGTTTACTGATTTATCCTTAACGGCGCTTTAAAATTAGCTGTAATTGCCTTATTATCAACACAATATTCTTTTTTTTAGTTTTAAAAGTTAAGTTAATGTTAATATTTAGTTACTTTAACATTTCCTAATAGTTAATTTAATACATTTGTATTAAGAAATTAGTTGTTTAACTTTTAAAAACTATGGTTATGAAAAAGATGATTTTATGTTTAGCAGTTTTAGCATCATTTACTATAGTAAATGCACAGCAATTAAACGACAAAGGTTTGTACATAGATAGTGAAGGTGGCTTATTTACAGGCACCATTACCTCTATTAAAAATAATATTAAAAATGAGTTAGCCGTTAAAGAGGGCATAATATCTGGCACAGCTAATTATTACTACGCATCGGGTAAATTAATGGAAAGCGGCGTTTTTGAGAACGGACAAAAAGATAAACAATGGATACGTTATAACGAAAACGGCACCACATCGGCTATTGCATTTTATAACTTAGGTAAAAAAACAGGTACATGGTTAGTTTACGACGAAACAGGTAAAAAACGTTTTGAAATGAATTACGAAAATGGCTCTAAAACTGGTGTTTGGACTAATTGGGACGAAAACGGAACCATTGTAAGCACAAAAAATTACGCCTCGGTTAATTAATCTTACCCATCAATTCTATTTTTAATTCTGCAACACCATTTACTGCTGTTTGCTTGATGTGTTTTAAGCCTTTAATGTAATCTAAATTAAAATCGCTAGGGTCTATAAGCCATTTGGGTGTATGTGCACTTACATAACTTAGCAAACCTGCTGCAGGATATACATTTAACGATGTGCCAATAACTACAAACAAATCAGCTTTTTCGGCAATAGCGTAGGCATTTTCCATTTCGGGAACCATTTCGCCAAACCACACAATATGCGGGCGTAGTTGCGAGCCTTTTTCGCATTTTTCGCCTAACAAAATGTTGGCTTTTTTTAATGGATAAATTAATGTTTCATAAACCGAACTTCGAGCTTTCATAATTTCGCCATGCAAATGCAGTACTTTTTTACTACCCGCCCGCTCATGCAAATCATCAATATTTTGAGTAATAATATGGGTATCAAACGTTTTTTGTAAATCGGCTAAAAAACTATGCATAGCATTTGGTTTAGCTTCCATTACTTGTTTGCGGCGTTGGTTATAAAAATGTAATACTAATTCTTTATTTTTATTCCAAGCTTCGGGAGTTGCTACATCTTCAATTTTAAATTCTTCCCATAAGCCTCCACTATCGCGAAAAGTTTTAATACCACTTTCGGCGCTAACACCAGCTCCTGTAAAAATAACCAAACGTTTTTTAGCCATTGTGTGTTATAAATTTTCTTTTACAAATTTTAATATTTTAGTATATACGTGCAAACGTTTCGTTACCGCATCGCTAATACCATGGTTTTTGTTGGGATACACCATAAAATCAAACTGTATATTATTTTTTACCATAGCTGCAGCTAACTCCATACTATTTTGTAAATGCACATTATCATCGGCAGCGCCGTGTATTAATAAAAATTTACCTTTTATATTTTTTACAAAATTGGTGGGTGAATTATCTTCGTAACCACTTTTATTATCTTGTGGTTTGCGTAAAAAACGTTCGGTATAAATATTATCGTAATACTTCCAATTGGTTACGGGCGCTACCGAAATAGCGGCCTTAATTACATCGGCTCCTTTACTAATCATTAATGCGGCCATATAGCCACCGTAGCTCCAACCTTGGAAACCAATACGTGTTTTATCAACGTATGATAAACTGCCTAAATATTTTGCAGTTTCAATTTGATCTATGGTTTCTAATTTACCCAACTGCATATAGGTGCTGTGCTTAAATTCTCGTCCACGCCCCATAGTACCACGCCCATCTACACACACTACCACATAACCTTCTTGATTTAATAAATTATGCCAAGCGTATTCATAAGAATCGTAAGTATTGTTACACTCGTTGCTACCAGGCCCATTATACGCATACATATACACAGGGTATTTTTTTGTGGAGTCAAAATTATGAGGCTTTTGCATAAAGCCGTTTAGTTCAATACCTTCGCTTGTTTTAAATTTAAAAAATGTACGTGGCGATAAATTGTAATTTTTTAATCTGTTTTTTAAATCTGCATTATCCTGTAGCACTTTTATAGTAGTACCTTTTATATCACATAATTCAAATACGGGTGGTGTGTTAGCATTGCTGTATTCAGATACATAATATTTATAGCCATTTGTAAAATCGAAATTATTAAACCCGTCTTTTGGCGATAAGCGTTTTTTATCCTTACCATTTAATTTAATGCTGTAAACATCACGGTTTATAGCGCCATTTTCAGTGCTGGTATAATACAACGTATTAGTTACTTCATCAAAACCTTTAAATTCATCAACATCCCAATTACCTTTGGTGATTTGATTGATAAGCTTTCCTGTAATATCGTAATAATATAAGTGGTTATAGTTATCGCCTTCGTGGCTAATAATAAAGCCTTTGTTACCAACAAAAGTAAGGTCGTCAGTAATATCAATATAGGTTTTGGCTTCGTTGGTAAACACGCTAATGCCTTTACCACCAATGGCATCAGCAAAAATTAAATCTAATTTATTTTGTAAACGATTTAAACGCTGAACCGCTAAAACCAAAGGATTATTGGTAAATTGTATGCGTGGTATATAAATATCATTATCACTACCAATATCAACTGTAGTAGTTTTAACGCCAATTACATCGTAAACATGTACCGACACTTTTGAGTTGTCCTCTCCTGCTTTTGGATATTTAAACGTTACTTTATCTGGGTACAAATTTCCATTATATGTATCCATGCTGTATTCTTTTACAGTTGTTTCATCAAACTTAACATAGGCTAAATATTGACTATTGCTGCTCCAATCAAAATAATCGGCTTTGCTAAATTCTTCTTCATACACCCAATCGCCCCAACCGTTTTTAATTTTATTATATTCACCATCAGTAGTTACGGCAACTTCTAAGCCCGTGTTTAAATTTTTTATATATAAATTGTTTTCGCGTACAAATGCAATTTGTATGCCATCAGGCGCAAATAGCGGAAAAAATTGCTTGCCTTTATCGCATAATTCTACTATTTTTTTTGTGGCAATATCATAAATAAAATAATTTGCCTTTGGTGAGCGGCGATATACGTTTTCTTTAGCTTCAAACAATAGTAATTTATCTTCGTTTGGACTAAATTGGTAAGTCGTTAAATCTAAAGTTTTATTATTAAATTTTATATCGCTGGCATTTACTAATTCTTTTATTTTTTTGCCCGATTTAATTTCGTATTGACACAATACATTTTGCCCTGCAATTTGTTCAATATCTACATAATGTAAGCCGTCATTCATTACATTAAAGCCATCAGCCTCTTTTGGCAAAAACACACGCTTAATCCAAATATCTTCTAAAGTGATTTTTTGTTGTGCAAAAAATAAAGTTGGAATTAAAGCAATTACTAAAATTAACTTCTTCATATAAATAGTTTTTTTTACAGTTTTAAAATGTGAATTTAAGCAATTAACATTGCTTTGGCAATAATTATTTAAGACCAAAATTTTAAGTATTAATGGATTGTGTACCTTAGCATGATTAATGCCATTGTTATATACAGCCCAAAAAGTAGCAACCGTTTAACGTATTGTTTAAACACCTTATTTAATGAGGGTTTGGGAATTAATTATAAATTAATTTTTGATATTGAAAAATTTAAAAATACAGTGGGTTTAAAGCTAAATTACTCTGAAACTACCATTGAAAATTGCTTACAAATAAAACCACATGCCATTTTATTTGACTTTGGCATAAAAGATTATTTGGTAGAAATAAATACACATGAGCAATTCGAAAAAATATTTTTTAAAACATCTGGTTTACAAATACCTTTTGATATATTTGGCGCTACGTTTTGGCTATTAAGCCGCTACGAGGAATATTTACCTCATAAAATAGATAAGCATAATAGATTTAATTTTAAATCGAGTTTAGCCTACCAATATAATTTTATTAATAAACCATTAGTAAATAAATGGCTTGCAGAGTTAAAAACGCTTTTATTAAACATAAATGCTGCACTTGAGTTTAAACCAAAAACATATACTTTTTTATCGAGTTTAGATATTGATAATGCTTTTAAATATAAATACAAAGGCTTTGTAAGAACATTAGCAGGATATGTAAGCGATTTAATTGCTAAAAATTTTAAATCTATTCATGAAAGAACCAAGGTGATTTTAAAAAAAACTACCGACCCTTTTGATTGTTATAGCTTTTTAATTGATACCCATAACGCATTAAATATTAATAGCATTTACTTTTTTTTATTGGGTGATTATGGTGTAAACGATAAAAATCATTCGGCTACAAACTTGCGTTTTCAAACCTTAATAAAAAGTATTGCCGATTATAGTATGGTGGGTGTTCATCCCTCTTATGGTTCGAGAGAAAATATACAACAATTAAAAATTGAAATAAATAGACTCTCTACTATTACACATAAAAATATTCGTAAAAGCCGGCAACATTTTTCGGTTTTAAATTTTCCAAATACATACAAAATACTGTTGCAAGCAGGTATTATTGAAGATTACAGTATGGGTTACACCAATTACAACGGTTTTAGAGCCTCGTATTGTTATGCTTATAATTGGTATAATTTAGATGATGAACAAGTTACGCCTTTAATTATACATCCATTTTGTATTGCCGAAAGTACATTAATTTATTATTCTAAAATAGAAAATAAAAACTTATTAGAATTAGCAGTTCCATTAATTAACGAAGTAAAAAAGTATAATGGACAATTAATATCCATATTTCATAACGATACCTTTGATGATAAAATAAAAAAGTTTTACATTGAATTTTTAAAAAAATGTACTTCGTAAAACTAAGCCTCTACTAAAAAAATTTTGTTTATTGTTTGAAGATGTTTTTCTATAATTATTTTTCGTTTTAAGCTTAACTTGGGTGTAATTTCGCCGCCTTCAACTGTCCAATTAGCATTAATTAGTTCGCAGCGTTTTAGCTGTTCGTGTGGTGCTAAGGTTTGATTGAGTACTTTAATATGATTGGTTATTAATTTTTTTAATTCTTCGTTATTTAACATGGTTGCATTATCAAGCCACTCAATATTATTATTTGTACAATACTCTTTAAAATTTGTAAACGATGGAATAATAATAGCCGAAACAAATTTTTGTCCTTCACCCACTACCATACATTGCTCTACGTATTTATTTTCTTTTAATTTGTTTTCTAGCATAATTGGTGAAATGTATTTGCCTGCACTGTTTTTAAAAATTTCTTTTTTACGATCAGTAATTTTTAAAAACTTATTATTTATAAATTGTCCAACATCGCCCGTATGAAACCATCCTTCACTATCAATTACCTCTTTAGTTGCTTGGGGGTTTTTATAATAACCCAACATTAAGCTTGGCCCACGCATTAATATTTCGCCATCTTCTTCTGCAATTTTAACTTCTAAATTTTGAACAATAGGGCCTACTGTACTAAACATAATTTCGTTTTTACCAAAACGGTTAACAGCAACCACCACACAAGTTTCGGTTAAACCATAGCCTTGCAACATTGTTAATTTAGCACAAAAAAAGATACGCTCTAAGCGTGTATTTAAAGCAGCACCACCACTTACAATACACACAATGTTTCCACCCACAGCTGCGCGCCATTTTTTATACACTAAAACGTCGCATAATTTTCGTTGTAATTCGTACCAAATTCCATTTGCCCCATTTAATTCATATTTTTCGGCCAAACGAATACTTAAGTCAAACACATATTTTTTAAAACCAGTAAGCTTATCACCTGCGGCACAAATTTTTTCTAAAACACGTTCAATTACTCTTGGTACTGCTACAAATATTTGTGGGTGTATTTCGCGGCAATTATCGCCAATGGTTTCAAAATTTTCGGCATAATAGATACTAACGCCATGAAACAAATAAAGTGTATTTAAAAAACGTTCATACACATGGTTTAATGGTAAAAAACTAAGCGCGCGCCACGAAGTTTTAAAAGGTGCAAAATCTTGGCAAGCTTTTACATTGCTCAGCATATTTTTATGAGAAATCATGACACCTTTTGGAACCCCTGTAGTACCAGATGTATATAGAATAGTAAGTAAATCGTTTTCTATAATTGTAGTTTTTATTGTAGCAATTTTTTCTGTTGCTAAATGTTGTTTGCCTATTTGTAAAAATTCCGAAAAATGTTTTACTCCATCAATACTATTAAAACTAAAAACAGTTGTTAAGTAAGGCAATTCACTTTCAATAGCTACTAATTTTTGATAGATAGCTTTATCTGAAATAAAAATTAGTTTTGCTTCGCTATGATTTAAAATAAATTTTAAATCCGCTTCACTAATTGTTGGATAAATAGGTGCTGTAACCACACCTATTTGTTGGGCACCATAATCTACAAAATTCCACTCAGGGCGGTTATTGGCCATAATGGCAATAACATCGTTTTTTTGTAAATTAAATTGCAATAAACTACTGGCAACAAACTGCGTATTTTCAAAAAAGCTATCAACGCTTACGTTTACCCAATTTTTATTTTCTTTAGAATTTAAAATATCAGTTTTAGAAGAATTAGCTTTTAGCTTGTCTAAAATATCAAATACACGATTTATTTCCATAATTAACAAACTAATATCTACAATTATTTATTAAAATACAAAACAAATATTTGTTTTTATGTTTATTTTTGAAGTATGATTGTAATAACAGGTGCAGCAG
The DNA here is from genome assembly GCA_025363015.1 of Bacteroidota bacterium. GTDB lineage: Bacteria > Bacteroidota > Bacteroidia > B-17B0 > Aurantibacillaceae > Aurantibacillus. The sequence continues at coordinate 9,816 of JANYEQ010000012.1, read as the reverse complement.
GTTTTATTGGAAGTTGTTTAATTTCTAAATTAAATACCGAAGGATTAACCGAATTAATTTTGGTTGATGATTTTACAGTAGAAAATAAAGAAGCCAATTATAATTTAAAAACATTTTATCAAAAAATAGAACGTAAACAATTTATAGATTGGTTTGAAAAACATACGAATATTGTTACACAGGTAATTCATATTGGTGCAAGAACAGATACTGCCGAATTTAATGTAGAGCTGTTAAACGAATTAAATTTAAATTACACAAAAGCTATTTGGCAAATTTGTAGCCGAAATAATATAGCGTTAATTTATGCATCAAGTGCCGCAACCTATGGCTTAGGCGAATTTGGTTACGATGATGATGAAACAAAATTAAATTTATTAAAGCCTTTAAACCCTTATGGAGATAGTAAAAATGAATTTGATAAATGGGCAATTACACAAAAAACTGCGCCGCCGCATTGGCAAGGCTTAAAATTTTTTAATGTTTATGGGCCTAATGAATACCATAAAGGCAGAATGGCTTCTGTTATTTTACACGCATTTAAACAAATACAAGAAACAGGAAAGGTAAAACTATTTAAATCGCATAACCCAAAATATAGCGATGGAGGGCAGTTACGAGATTTTATATATGTAAAAGATGTAACTGAAGTGATTTGGTTTTTGTTTAATAATAAACCAAAAAATGGCATTTATAATTTAGGAAGTGGTACAGCTAGGCCATTTTTAGATTTAGCAAAAGCTACTTTTAAAACTTTAAATAAACCTGAAAGTATTGAATTTATTGACACACCAATTGATATACGTGATAAATATCAATACTTTACAGAAGCCAATATGCAAAAATTAATTAATGCGGGCTACAAAAAATTATTTACAACTTTAGAAGAAGGCGTTAAAGATTACGTAGCAAACTACTTAATTAATAAAAATTATTTATAAATTATTTTTATATTAATTTATAAAATTCAGTTAACGACTGCTTAACCGTTTTTGCAACTAACACTCTAAAATCAGTTAAATTACCTTTTACATGCGCTTTTTCTAAAGCTTTATAATATGCCAATTTACTTGCTAAATTACCTTTTATATTTGCAATATAGTAGCCATTTTGTAATAAAATTAAATTCATTAACAAGCGGCTAGTTCTGCCATTACCATCAATAAAGGGATGAATACCCACTAAAATTTGGTGCATATCTGCTGCTAAAATTACAGGATGTAAATTTTTATGCTGTTGTTGATAATAATTAATTAACTCTTGCATTTTAAAAGGCACATCAAAAAAAACTGGTGGTAAGTGTTCGCTACCGCTAATTCGTACTTCAACACTACGGTACTTGCCAGCATTAGTTGTTTGTATACTTTTTAAAACTAGGTAATGTAAATCTTTAATAGTACGTTCGTTTAAGTGCTCACTTTTTATTGCAATATCATTTATAAAATTTACAGCTTCTGAATGATTAATTGCCTCTAAATGCTCTCTAACGCTTTTACCACCAATTGTTAAACCTTCTTTAATAACAAGCGATGTTTCTTGTAATGTTAAAGTATTACCTTCTATTTTATTACTTTCAAAGGTATAATTAGTAAAAAAATAATCGTTTAAACGCTCTAATTGTATTGTATTTAAAGGCTTTAAGGCATCAATTTTAAATTTTATGGCATCAATTTCGTTTAATACTTTTTGTAAATTAGCTGGTAAGTGCTGTTTCTCTTTTTTATTTAATAATTTTTGATAACCACTAATGTTTTCGCTAACAATACTTAAAATTTCACCTGCGTAAGCATATTCTTTTATGTTTTTTATAATGTCATTTGCTAGGGCTTGTTTTAGTAGTTCATTAGGCTTTATTTTAAAAATTTCTTCTAACTTTAAAATTTGTTGTTTAGTAGGTTGCCTTGAGCCACTTTCAAATCGACTAACCAGCGACGAATCAACGTTTAAAATAAAAGCAACTTCGTTTATTTTTAATTTATTTTTTACGCGTAAATATTTTAATTTTTCGTTTAACATTAAATTATATATGACATTATCTGTCATTACAAATTTAGTCATTTTTTATTAATTTGCAAATTATTTTAAAACATTTTTTATTAGTATTTTTGAAAAACAATATATTATTTATGAGAACAATTGAATTTAGAGAAGCCTTACGCGAAGCAATGAGTGAAGAGATGCGCATTGACAAAAATATTTTTTTAATGGGCGAAGAAGTTGCTGAGTACAATGGCGCTTATAAAGTAAGTAAAGGTATGTTAGCCGAATTTGGTGAAAAACGTGTAATTGACACCCCCATTGCCGAACTTGGCTTTGCAGGAATTGGCGTGGGAGCTGCTTGTAATGGTTTACGCCCAATAATTGAATTTATGACCTTTAATTTTAGTTTAGTGGCTATTGATCAAATTATTAATAGTGCCGCAAAAATATATAGTATGAGTGGTGGACAATATAATTGCCCAATTGTATTTCGTGGCCCAACTGCTAGTGCAGGGATGCTGAGCTCGCAACACTCTCAAGCTTTTGAAAATTGGTTTGCAAATTGCCCAGGTTTAAAAGTAATTGTACCAAGTAATCCTTACGACGCTAAAGGCTTATTAAAAAGCGCTATTCGCGATAACGATCCTGTTATTTTTATGGAAAGTGAACAAATGTATGGCGATAAAGGCGAAGTACCTGAAGAAGAATACATCATTCCTATTGGCGTTGCCGATATTAAAAAACAAGGTAGCGATGTAACTATTGTTAGTTTTGGAAAAATATTAAAAGTGGCAATGGCTGCTGCAAAAGAATTAGAAGCGGAAGGCATTAATGCCGAAGTAGTTGATTTAAGAACCGTTCGCCCAATTGATTATGAAACAGTTATTAACTCTGTTAAAAAAACAAACCGCTTGGTAATAGTAGAAGAAGCTTGGCCTTTAGCCAGCATTTCTAGCGAAATTGCTTTTAAAGTTCAAAAAGATGCATTTGATTATTTAGATTCGCCAATATTACGTATTACCACTGCCGATACTCCATTACCTTATGCTCCAACTTTAATAGAAGCAAGTTTACCAAACGTTACCAAAGTTATTAAAGCAGTAAAAGAGGTAATGTATGTGAGTAAATAAAAATAATTACTTATTCGTTTCGTACCTTTCAATTATACTTTTAACTAGTTTATGACGTATAACATCGGTATTATCTAAAGTAATAATATCTATTCCTTCTACATTTTTTAAAAGTTTAATAGCTTGTATTAATCCGCTGGCTTGTTTGCTAGGTAAATCAATTTGAGTAACATCGCCCGTTACAATAAATTTAGCATTAGCCCCCATGCGCGTTAAAAACATTTTCATTTGGCTTTCAGTAGTGTTTTGCGCCTCATCTAAAATTACAAAAGCATTATCTAAAGTGCGTCCACGCATAAAAGCTAAGGGTGCAATTTGTATAATTCGGTTTTCTATGTATTGATTTAATTTGTCTGCAGGCACCATGTCATTTAAAGCATCATATAAAGGTTGCATGTAAGGGTCTAATTTTTCCTTTAAATCTCCTGGCAAAAAACCTAAATTTTCTCCCGCTTCAACGGCGGGGCGAGTTAAAATAATACGTTTTACTTCTTTATTTTTTAAAGCCTTTACTGCTAAAGCAACCGCTGTATACGTTTTCCCAGTACCTGCAGGCCCTACAGCAAACAGCATATCGTTTTTTATTACACTACTTACTAAACGGCGTTGATTGTCGGTTTTAGCTTTAATTACTAAGCCGTTATTGCCAAATAAAATTACATCACTTCCTAAATTTTCTTCTTTTTGTTCTAATAAATTATCTCCCGTTTGCCCCAATAATCTCTCAATTACAGTATCGGTTAATACGCCGCTTTTATGGTAATGCTCTACCAACATTTCTAATTTTTTTTCAAAACGTACAATTTCATTTTGTTCGCCCAAAACTTTTAAAGAATAGCCACGCGCAATTAGTTTTAATTTAGGAAAATGCTTTTTTATTACATTTAATTTTACATCGTTTACACCATAAATTTCAACAGGTTCAACGCTATCAAGGGTTATTAATTTTTCTGTCATTAGTATTTTTTAGAGCTTTTATTTGTTTATAACCTTGTTAATCTATCGTCAAGAATAGCAATTTTAAAACAGTAAATATTAGTTATTTTTGAACAGATGAGCATTGTAACATTAACAACCGATTTAGGCTATCGCGACCCTTACCTGGCAATTGTTAAAGCTAAGCTTATTTCTGCAAACTTAAATACAACCATTATTGATTTAAGTTGCGATATTAAAGATAATACCATTGCTGATGCGGCTTTTATTTTAAAAAATGCTTTGCCCTATTTTCCAAAAAACACCATACACTTAGTTGCTGTAAAATTTATAGTTGATAGTAGCGGTAATAATAAAAGCCAAACTATTGATAACACGCGTTACTTGGTAAGCTATTACAAAAATCAATACATAATTTGTCCCGATAACGGCCTTTTTACTTTGATTGATAAAGAATTTAGCGAACCTGTTTATCAAATTTTTTATGAAGACAATAGCAAACACCATTTTTTTTTAAAGGATATTTTTGTTGATGTGGCAAACCACTTACTACAAAACAATGATTTGCAAAGTATTAGTAGTTTAACTAATGATTACTACAAAGCTACCCAATATGAATGCTACGTAAATGGCAATTTTTTGCGTGGAAAAAGTATTTATATTGATGATTTTGGAAATATTATTACCAACGTTACCAAACAACAGTTTGTAAACATTGTTGGTAAAAAAAAATTTATAATAGCCTTACCAGGAAAGCGTATAGATGAAATTAGTAATACTTACGACGAGGTAAAAATAGGCGACCCCTTAGCTTTATTTAATAGTTTTGGATATTTAGAAATAGCTGTAAATGGTAAAAGTGCCTATAATATGCTATGTCCACGAGATATAGGCAATAGATTAGATTTTGATTTAATAATAGAATTTTATGATTAAGCGCATTGTAAAAATGAGTTTTAAACTCGAACATATTAATACTTTTAAAACTATTTTTAAAAATAATTGGCAACATATTAAAAGCTTTAAAGGCTGCCAGCATGTAGAATTATTGCAAGATAAAAATAACCCTTGTGTATTTTTTACCTACAGTTTGTGGGATAACGAAGAAAGTATTGAAGCATATAGAAACTCTGAATTATTTAACACCGTATGGGGCGCTACCAAAATTTTATTTAATGACAAACCACAAGCCTGGAGTGTGGCAGAAGTTTTAAGTTAAAATAAAAGTTATTTTTACTTAAGCAACTTGCAAATGCGTTAAACGTGCGTTTTTTAATTTTTGCATAGCATAATCTAAAGTAATGGTAAGTTGCTTGGTAGGTTTTTCTTCGCTAGGCAGGGTATACATTACATCTGTAATAATAGCTTCGCAAATACTACGCAAGCCACGTGCACCTAGCTTAAACTCAAGAGCTTTATCAACTATTAAGTTGAGTACCTCTTCATCTACACTTAATTTACAGCCTTCCATTTTAAATAAATGAGCGTACTGTTTTATTAAAGCATTTTTTGGCTCGGTTAAAATACTACGTAGGGTTGCTCTATCTAAAGGTTTTAAATACGTAAGTACTGGTAAACGCCCAATTAACTCTGGTATTAAGCCAAATGCTTTTAAATCTTGTGGACTAATATATTGCAGTAAATTTGTTTTATCCACTTCATTCGCCAACACGCTTGCTGAGTAGCCTACCGCTTGCGTATTTAAACGGTTAGCAATTTTTTTCTCAATGCCATCAAAAGCACCTCCACAAATAAATAAAATATTTTTAGTATTTACTTGTATCATCTTTGCATCGGGGTGCTTGCGTCCACCTTGTGGCGGCACATTCACAATAGTACCTTCTAATAATTTAAGCATGGCTTGTTGTACACCCTCTCCACTTACATCGCGAGATATAGAAGGATTATCGCTTTTGCGAGCAATTTTATCTACCTCATCAATAAATACAATACCTTTTTCGGCAGCGGCTACATCATAATCTGCCGCTTGTAATAAACGTGTTAATATACTTTCTACATCTTCACCCACATAGCCAGCCTCCGTTAAAACCGTGGCATCGGCAATACAAAAAGGCACATTAAGCATTTTAGCAATGGTACGAGCTAATAGCGTTTTACCCGTTCCTGTTTCGCCCACTAAAATTAGGTTACTTTTATCAATTTCAATTTCTTCAGTATTACTTTTTGCAACATGTGCAATGCGTTTAAAATGATTGTAAACCGCAACACTTAACACTTTTTTAGCGTCATCTTGCCCTATAACGTACTCATCTAATTTTTGTTTAATAGCAGTAGGTTTTAGTAAATTAAGGGCTTGTTGTATTTGTTGTTTTTGATTACCTCCATTTTCTTCTTTTACTATGGTATAAGCTTGCGTAACACAATTATCGCAAATGTGCCCGTTTATGCCCGCTATTAAAATTTTAGTTTCTTTTTTATCGCGCCCACACATTGAGCAACGTAATATGGTTTCTTTAGACATTTTAATTAATTATTATGTAAAGATATTATATTTACCAATAACAACCCATTTTTACCAATTGTTTACACAATTTTTTGTATTTCGTATTTATAAGCCTATTTTTGTGTTTCTATACAATTAATAATGGCAAACTTTGATTTAATAATGCCTAAAATGGGCGAAAGTGTGGCAGAAGCCACTATCATAAAATGGACAAAAAACGTGGGCGATAAAATTAAGCTCGACGAAACTATTTTAGAAATAGCAACCGATAAAGTGGATAGCGAAATTCCATCGCCGTTTGAAGGCACACTAACAAAATGCCTATTTAAAGAAGGCGATGTAGTACAAGTAGGTACTGTAATTGCGGTTATAAGTAACGAAGCAAATGCTACGGCTACCGAAACGCCAAAAACAGCAACGCCAGTAGCCGAAACAAAAGTTACGGCAACTACTACAATAGCTGCCCCAGTTACTAATAATGATTATGGCTCTTCAACCAAATTTTACTCACCATTGGTAAAAAGTATTGCTAAAGAGGAAGGCGTTTCAATAGCTGAATTAGATAATATAAAAGGTACAGGACAAGAAGGCCGTGTTACCAAAGCCGATATTTTAGCCTATATCCCTAACCGTAATAAACAAGGTACTATTTCTGTTGCCGTAAACGAATCAGAAGCAAAAACGGTTAACCAAAACCAAGCTGAAGGAAAAAATAAAATAGCAACTTCGGTAGGCGAACACGCTGTAATTGTTAATCGCCCAGCGGTATCAGTTGGTGCTGGTGACGAAATTATTGAAATGGATAGAATGCGTAAAATTATTGCCGATAATATGGTAATGAGTAAACACGTGAGCCCTCATGTAACCTCGTTTGTAGAAGCCGATGTGACTAATATGGTATTGTGGCGCGATAAAATAAAAAAAGAATTTGAGAAAAAAGAAGGCGAAAAATTAACCTTTACACCTTTATTTATAGAGGCTGTTGCAAAGGCAATTAAAGATTTTCCGATGATTAACGTTAGCGTTGATCAAACGGGTACTAAAATAATTAAACGCAAAAATATTAATATTGGTATGGCTGCAGCCCTACCAACAGGCAATTTAATTGTACCCGTTATAAAAAATGCAGATGAAAAAAACTTGCTAGGTATTACAAAATCAGTAAATGATTTAGCAAGCCGCGCACGTGCTAATAAACTAAACCCCGATGAAATACAAGGCGGAACATTTACCCTAACCAACGTTGGTGGCTTTGGTAACGTGATGGGTACACCTATTATTTTACAACCACAAGTTGCTATTTTGGCTGTAGGTACAATTAAAAAGAAACCAGCTGTAATTGAAACCCCACAAGGCGATATGATTGGCATTAGACATTTTATGTTTTTAAGTCTAAGTTATGACCATAGAGTAGTAGATGGTAGCTTAGGCGGAACATTTTTACGCAAAGTAGCCGATTATTTAGAGCAATTTGATATTAATAGAACTGTTTAAAAATATGAATGTACTTTTTGTAAATATTATACTAATAAAAAATTAAACCGATTTGCCCTAATTGTTTGGGTAAATTTGTAAAACGCCAAAAACGAAAAAAAGTAAAAAGAAATGAAAAAAAATAATTTAATTTTTTTAGTAGTATTTATAATATTGTGCGCTTGTAAAAAGGACAGAACATGTAGTTGCACCATTACAAAAACTGGCACATCAACTACTACAGGTAAGGTGGATTTAACGTTAGGTTTTTTTGGTTCTTTACCTTTAGCTGATACATCATTTGTAACCCCAATAAATGAAGTTCAATTGGTAGATAAAAAACTTGAAAAAATTACTAAACGTCAAGCTAAAAATAACTGTATAAGTTATACCGAGCCTTATAATGAAACTGTTTTAACCTCAGTGCCAGCCTCTTCATTTAATTTATCAGTTATTGTTACAAACAAGGGCGATAAACATTATGCATGCAAATTAAACTAACACGTTATTTATGAACGATTTTTCAAAGCATAAATTTGGCACTAAAGCTATACATGCTGGTGCCGAAGCCGACCCTAGTACTGGTGCAATTATGACACCCATTTTTCAAACTAGTACATATGTGCAAGAAGCCCCTGGTGTTAATAAAGGTTATGGCTATGCACGAGGTAAAAACCCAACGCGCGAAGCCTTACAAAAAAACATTGCCGCCTTAGAAAATGGCAAGCATTGTGTATGCTTTAGTAGCGGTATGGGTGCTACCGATGCTGTGATGCGCATGTTACGTCCTGGCGACGAAGTAATTACTGGCGATGATTTATATGGTGGTAGTTACCGTATGTTTACAAAAATTTACCAAAACTACGGCATTAAATTTCACTTTATAAATTTAACAGATGCTAATACTATTAAAAAATATATTAATCCAAACACTAAATTAATTTGGGTAGAAACGCCTACCAATCCTACTATGCAAATTATTGATATTGAAGCCTGTTCAATAATTGCAAAAGAAAATAATTTGATTTTAGCTGTTGATAATACCTTTGCATCGCCTTATTTACAAAACCCCTTAGCTTTAGGTGCCGATATTGTGATGCACAGCGTTACCAAATATTTAGGCGGACATAGTGATGTTGTAATGGGTGCTTTAATTACGAATAGCGATGCATTACACGAACAAATTTATTTTATATTAAATAGCTGTGGTGCTAACCCTGGTCCAATGGATTGTTTTTTAGTAATGCGTGGCATTAAAACCTTGCATTTACGCATGGAGCGCCATTGCTTTAACGGACGCAAAATAGCCGAGTATTTAAAAACGCATCCAAAAATAGAAAAAATTTATTGGCCTGGTTTTACAGATCATCCCAACCATTTAATTGCAAAAAAACAAATGCGCGATTTTGGTGGCATGATTTCGATAGTTTTAAAAAATGCTACTGAAGCTGATACATTTAAAATAGCATCATCATTTAAAGTATTTTCTTTAGCAGAAAGTTTAGGCGGAGTTGAATCGTTAATTAATCACCCCGCCACTATGACACACGCCAGCATTCCAAAATCTGAACGCGATAAAGCAGGAGTAGTTGATAATTTATTACGTTTAAGTGTTGGCGTAGAAGATGTTGAAGATTTAATTGAAGATTTAAAACAAGCCTTAAGTTAAACACAATTTTAATTTAAGTAATATTGGTTTTTTCAAAAATGTAATTTAGGGCACAGGATCGTAGCCATGCCCACCCCAAGGATGGCAACGCAAAATACGTTTTATGCCTAAAAAACTTCCTTTAAAAGCGCCATATTTATTTATAGCTTCAATAGAGTAAGCGC
>JANYEQ010000139.1 GCA_025363015.1 Bacteroidota bacterium | reverse complement strand
CCCACACGCTATTGTGTATATTTACATAAATTTCTTTTGCTAAAATTTTTCCATCAACCGCTAACATAGCATTACTGTGTGGACCGGTAGCAATAGGTTTTTTAACGCCAATATAAGTCCTGCCATCCCCAAAAACAGTAAAGGGCGAAGATGTAAAGTTAACATTAGATACGCTTATCAATGGTAATACATTATTATAGGTAGTAAACTTAATGCCTTTACCTGCATTTGTAAAAATATCTAAACTCGTGTTTGCAGGGTCATTTACGGAAGTAGGGCTTCCAATTTCTATATGTTTGCGGGCATTTAAAAAATCGCCAATAAACACTTTATTTTCAGATGGATTAATACTTGCTCCTGTGCAAATAGCTACATTGCGATGACAATTATAATTTATTAATAAAGCGCCGGGTATAGATGCGGAGCTTAAGCCTTGCACATCAATAATACCATTAGCCCCATCGTGCCCAAAAATAATAGAGCCTGTTGAACCAGAAATATAGCTTGACGATTTTAAATACCCTCCAAAACTAAATAATGGATTTGAACCAATTGGGGCATTGGCACAACTCGTTACATCTTCAGGGTCTAAGCCTGGTCCTAGGTTTGCGCCAGGGCCTACGCCTATAATTCCGGTTGTTCCAAATTTCATTATAGCAGGATGGCTTGCCGTTGCCGGAAAAGTTTTAAATGCCAAGCCATTACTTAAATCAAAACGCCCCGCTACAGCCATATTGCCACTAGCAATTACATCACCTTTTACCTCTAAATTTTGTTGTGCCACAATATGGTCCATTGCTTTAATGGTATCAGTAGCAACTATGGCATCGGCTTTTAGCATTACTGTACTTTTAATAGTATCGGCTTTTACGGTGCTTGCTGTAAAGGTAGTAACTTGGGCTTTTGTACTTAAAAATAAACAGCACATTATACTTGCCGTTAATAGGGTTTTAAAGGCTTGTGTAGCCCTTAATTTGTTGGGGGGGTAAAGCCCAATGTGTTTTGTTTATGCATGGCTTATAATTTAAATTAGTTTAATACAAATATATAACAATAATTAACAATTTATGTTATTATATGTTTTTTAATAAGCCTTTGTAAGGCACAATTTAACATTGGTGTGGTAATAAAGTAATAAGTTTTACGGTGTGTTTTTTTTAAATAGTTTTATTAAATTTTGCTTTTAAACCAAACAAAAAAGCATTTCAAATTTATTGAAATGCTTTTTTTATCTTAAGGTACTATACCCTAAACTACATGTACCATGTATGGGTCTGCTGTAAACACTACTTTGCTACCTTGTGTAACAACTACCTTAAACCAGTATTTTTGCCCTGGTATAAGGCTGGTAATAGTGGCTTTACTAATTGTGGTTATTAGTGCTTGTGTCCAGGTACCTATTGGGTCGGCACTAAAAAACCAAGCATAAGCGGCATTGTGGTAGGCGGGCGAATCGGCATCGGCCGTACCGCTAAGGCTACCTTGTTTTACACTAAACGTTTTTAAACCACTAGGGCTGTAACTTTTTAATTCAAAACCGCTACTTAGCAGGGTGGTTTCGTTGCCATTGGCATCCCAATTTACAACATTACCTATTACCTTTAGCACGCGTTTTAATGCTTTTACGGCATCGTGTATGGCACCGGTTTGCACAGGTGTGGGGGTGGTGCCGCCGGCAGTAATGGCGGCAGTAAGGTTATTTACATTGGTTTGTAAAATACTTAAAAATGGCGTGGGGCTTGTAAAAGCCGGGTTGCCGTTTAGTTTATTGTATATGCTTTGGCCTTTTACTGCGTAGCCCGACGCATCTAAGCCACTAAAATTATAGGCTATTTCTGGAGTTTTCATTTTATTTAAATTATTATAATTGATAATTGTTTTTTAAAGCCTTTCTGTTTTAGGTAAAGCAGGCTTTTTTTAAAGAAACCCGGCGTAAAAAACCGAGAAAAATTTACTTCGGTTTTAGTTATACGCCTTATAAAAGGTAAGGTGGCATGTGTGTTTATTTTATATGTTAAACGTAAAATAGTGCTAAACGTTACAAGCTTTAGTGTTAAAACAAGTTAAAGAATTAAAAAATAATTTTATGCTAAGAGGCTGTTTAGTTTTATAGCTACAACCCAAAAATATATTTTTGCGTCAGTGCTGTATAAATTGTAACCCGAAAATATATTTTTGTGTCAGTATTGTATAAATTGTAACCCGAAAATATATTTTTGCGTCAGTGTTGTATAAATTGTGACCCGAAAATATATTTTCGCGTCAGTATTGTATAAATTGTAACCCGAAAATATAATTTGGCGTCAGTGTTGTATAAATTGTAACCCGAAAATATATTTTTGCGTCAGTATTGTATAAATTGCAACCCGAAAATATAATTTTGCGTCAGTGTTGTATAAATTGTAACGCGAAAATATATTTTTGTGCCAGTATTGTATAAATTGCAACCCAAAATTATATTTTTTAATAAAATACCTTTTTAAATTAAAAGCACTAATGCCAATTTTTGAACGAATATTGGTATAAAGTAATAATAAATAGAAAAGTCGCGCTATTGCACGGCTTTTTTTATTTTACCCTATTAAACTTAGCTTTACAAAATATTATACACAAAATTGGCAAATATCACTTAAAATGATATATTTGCACCCTTAAATTAATAAAATTACTGATACAAAATTATTATGCAAAACAAAGGTGCCATTAAAATATTTGCTATCCTATTAGGTTTAGCCTGTGTGTTTTACTTATCGTTTACATGGATTACGCAAGGCGTAGAAGGCGATGCAAAAGCCTATGCCGAAAATAGCGTAAACTCAGCCAAAATTAAACAAGCCGCTAAAGAGTATGCTAAGGGAAATGCTTCAAAAGAATTAAGCTACATTGATTCGTTAAAAGAATACATTACCGATAGGTACTTAGATTCGATGAAAAAGCAAACGGTATTTAATATTTTAATTGCCGATTACACTTACGAAGAATGTAAAAAGAACGAAATTAACTTAGGTTTAGATTTACGTGGTGGAATGAACGTAACCCTTGAGGTATCGGTTATTGATATTGTTAAAAGTTTAAGTAACAATAGCGCTGATGTTGATTTTAACAAAGCCCTAAACGAAACTCAAAAAAACTTAGGTGTTGCCAATAACGATGATTTTATTACCGCTTTTGAAAAACGCTATAAACAAAATTATCCAAACGGACGTTTAGCCCCATTGTTTCAAAGCATTGAAAACAAAAGCAAAATTTCGTATAACTCAACAAACGACGAGGTAATTAAATTTATTCGCGAGCGTGTTAGCGAAACCGTTGGTAATGCTGAAAAAACATTCCGCAGCCGTATTGACCGTTTTGGTGTAACACAACCTAACATACAACAATTAGGTACCGGTGGCCGTATTTTGGTAGAGTTACCTGGCGTAAAAGATAAAGCTCGTGTACGTGAGTTATTACAAGGTACTGCCAACTTAGAGTTTTGGGAAACTTACGAAAATGGCGAAATTGCGCCATTATTAGATAAAGCAAACGTTGTAATTAGCCAAGAGTTATACGGCAAACCCGAAGTTAAAAACGATACCTTAACAAATGGAAGCGACACGTTAAAAACTAAAACACCAGTTACAACAACGGTGGCTGCAAAAACCGATTCAACCAAAACCGATACTGCCGCTAAAACCGTTAGCACAGGTTCGGTTAATGCGCAAGATACTGCCATTAAAGGATTTCAAAAACGTGCCCCATTATTTAGTGTGTTTCAAAACGCATTTGCTTTAGTGCCTTTAAAAGGTAGAATTACGGTTGACGAAAAAGGAAATCCAAAAGCGTATGCAGAAGGGCCAACCATTGGTATTGCAACTTCAAAAGCGGATACAGCCAAAGTAAACGCCTATTTAAAAATTGCACAATCTAAAAATGTATTCCCATCTAAATTAAAGTTTATGTGGGGTAATAAAGAAGTAGAAACCAAGCAAGATGGAAAAATTGTAGGTTCTTATTTTGAATTATTTGCCATTAAACAAACGGATAGAAACGGTAAAGCAGCTTTAAGTGGCGATATTATTACCGATGCTAAAAAAGATTACAACCAACAAAGCGGTGGTGTGCCTTTAATTAGTATGAGCATGAACAGCGAAGCGGCTCAAAAATGGAAAGTATTAACTGGAAGTAACAAAGGCAAAAGCATTGCGGTGGTAATGGATAACATGGTATATTCTGCACCACGCGTAAATGGCGAAATTAGCGGAGGTCAATCGCAAATTACCGGTAATTTTACCGATACTGAGGCCGATGCTTTAGCTGCTATTTTAAGTGCTGGTAAATTACCTGCTCCGGCTCATATTGTAGAAGAAAGTGTGGTAGGCCCTACTTTAGGAGCGGAATCAATTAGTTCGGGCTTAATGAGTTTTGCCATTGCATTAGTTGTTATTTTATTATTTATGGCTGCTTATTACAGCAAATCGGGCTTAGTAGCCAACGTTGCTTTAATTGCTAATATGTTTTTTATAATGGGTATTTTAACCTCGCTAGGTGCGGTGTTAACTTTACCTGGTATTGCAGGTATCGTCCTCACCATAGGTTTGGCGGTAGATGCTAACATTTTAATATTTGAGCGTGTGCGCGAAGAATTAGCCTTAGGTAAATCTACTTCACAATCTATTAAAGAAGGGTTTAAACACGCCATGAGTTCTATTATTGACTCTAACATTACCCTTGCTATATTAGCAATTATATTAATGGTATTTGGTAGCGGCCCAGTACAAGGTTTTGCAACTACTTTATTAATTGGTATTGGCGCATCTTTATTTAGTGCTATTTTAATTACCCGCGTTATTTTTGAATGGATGTTAGAACGCAAAATGGAAATACCATTTGATACTACAGCTACACGTAACGCCTTTAAAAAATTACATTTTGATTTTGTAGGTAAACGTAAAATATACTACGCCATATCATCTGCTATTATTGTATTAGGCGTTGTGTTTTATTTTAAAAATCATGGCCTAAATTTAGGTGTTGATTTTAAAGGAGGTCGTACGTACCAAGTGCGTTTTGAAAAAGACATGAATACCGAGGATATTAAAAAAGCCTTAGCACCCGTATTTGATGGCGCACCAGAGGTTAAAACGTTGGGCAGTAAAAATCAAGCAAAAATTACTACTACTTACCGTGTAACCGATAACGACCCAAATGCTGATAAAGAAGTGGAAGAATCGTTAAACAAAGGTTTAGGCACTTTAAATGCTAAGTACGATGTGATGCAACAACAAAAAGTGGGGCCAACCATTGCTACCGATATTGTGTATGGTGCGTATGGTGCTATTTTGTTTTCGTGTTTAATGATGTTTTTATACATTGTGGTACGTTTCCGCAAATGGCAATATGGTTTAGGTTCGGTGGTAGCTTTATTCCATGATGTGCTTATTGTATTATCGTGTTACACTATTTTTGATGGTGTTTTACCATTCTCGTTAGAAATTGGGCAAGATTTTATTGCAGCCATCTTAACGGTAATGGGTTACACCATGACAGAAACCGTAGTTGTATTTGACCGTATTCGCGAAAGATTAGCTGATTCAGGTAAAGCTGATGTATTTGGCGAAGAGCGTAATAAATTAATTAATTATGCTTTAAATAGTACATTAAGTCGTACCATTTTAACATCGTTAACTGTGTTCTTTGTATTATTAGTTATCTTCATATTTGGTGGCGATGCCATTAGAGGCTTTATATTTGCCTTATTAATTGGTCGTATTATTGGTACTTACTCATCATTATGTATCTCTACGCCAATAGTTGTTGATTTTGATAAGAAAAAATAATTTTGTTAGCTAATGCATTGGGTTGCTGAGATTGTTTAAGCAACAAATAAAGGTATAATACGGAGAGAAATTGAAGTATAAAACCCAAAATAATTAAAAAAACCTTCGTTAAACTAACGAAGGTTTTTTTGTTTAAAGAGGTTTAACTCTTTCATAATTTACATTGTGGTTGCTTAGCTATCGCCTTCGAGCTATAACCCTGAGCGTAGCTGAAGGGATTGCCAAAAGAAAAAAACATTAAATTACTTTAGTACAACATATAAATAATGTTGTATTAGCTGTATTTTTACAAAACATGAGTGGTATTTATATTCATATTCCTTTTTGCAAACAAGCCTGCAATTATTGCGATTTTTATTTTAGTACCAACCTAAGCACCAAAACGCTTTTGGTAAATAGCATTGTAAGCGAAATAAATTTACGTGCCAATTATTTACCTAATAAACATTTAAATAGTATTTACATTGGTGGCGGCACTCCAAGTTTATTATCAATACCCGAATTAGAGTTGTTATTTAATACCCTTAGCAAACACTATACGTGGGATATAACCACCGAAATAACTCTAGAGGCTAACCCTGATGATATTACACTAACCACCTTAAAAAATTGGCAAACATTAGGTATAAACCGCTTAAGCATTGGCCTGCAAAGTTTTAATAACAACGAATTAAAATGGATGAACCGTGCACACACTGCTGCAGAAAGTGTTAGTAGTGTAAAAATGGCACAGCAAGCTGGCTTTAATAATATAAGTATTGATTTAATTTATGGAAGTAAATTTCAAACGCAAAAAAGTTGGCAACATACTTTACAAACAGCCATTGAATTAAACACACAACATATTTCGGCTTACAATTTAACCATTGAAGCAAAAACCGCATTAGGAAACAAACATAGCAAGGGCTTAGAACCCTCTATTAACGATGAGTTAAGTAGTACTCAATTTTTTCAATTAATTAACGCCTTACAAAGCGCAAATTTTATTCAGTACGAAATTTCTAACTTTGGCAAAGAAAACTTTTTTGCCGTACACAACAGTAATTATTGGAAACAACAACATTACCTTGGCTTAGGGCCATCTGCCCACTCTTATAACGGCACATCGCGCCAATGGAATGTAAGCAATACTATTAAATATAATTTAGCTCTACACAACAATACCTCTTTTTTTGAAGTTGAAGCATTAACAGTAAATCAAAAATATAACGAGTATGTTTTAACGCGCTTACGCACTATTTGGGGTTGCAATACAACCGAAATAGAAAAATTATTTGGCGTTACTACTTTAAATTATTTTTTAAAGACCATTAAAACAAAACAAAATTTTATAACCCAAACTCATAATATTTATACCTTAAACACACAAGGTAAACTAAATGCTGATGGTATTGCTGCCCATTTGTTTTTATAAAATTTGCTAAATTTTGTAAAACGGCTACACATGTTTACGTTTATAAAGTTATCTTTACTAATACATTTGCAAAAAATAAATAAATATTTGTACTCCGTTTTTTTTATCACGTGCTTAATGTGTTTTAATAAATTGTATAGTCAAAAACCAACCAATAATTACGATAAATTAGCCCTACAATACTTCGACCAAAAAGAATACGAAAAAGCAAATGTGTATTTTGATGAGTTGTACGATAAAACCCCCGATGTTTGGTATTACTACTACTTCAAAAGTTTATTGGGTGCAAAAGAGTTTAGTAAAGCCGAAAAAATTACAAAAAAACAACTAAAACAAAATAAATACAACGTACAAAATCATGTGTACTTAGCACGCATTTATAAATTACAAAACGATGTAAAAAAAGAAACCGAATTTAACCAAAAAGCCATTACAGAATTAACACCCACACAGCCTTTTGTACAAAACTTAGTTACAGCTTTTGTTGAAGATGCCAATTACGATTACGCCATTGAGGTATATAAAAAAGCTCGAAAACAAAGTCCCGATTACCCATACTATTATGAACTTGCCGATTTATACAAGCAAAAAAACGATTTAAAGGCAATGATAAACGAATATTTAGATGCCTTAGAGTTTAAAGAAAGTGAACTACAAGCCGTGCAAACAAATTTACAAAACAGCTTGGGTTACGATGATGATGAAGGGGGAATAAATAACCCCTTATTAAAACAAGAGTTACAAAAACGCATTCAAAAAAATAACGATAAAATTATATTGAGCGAATTTTTAATTTTTATTCAAAAACAACAAAAAGATTTTGATGGTGCTTTTGTGCAAAGTAAAGCCCTTGATAAACGCTTAAAAGAAGATGGACACCGTTTGTTTGAACTTGCAAAAATGTGTGTAAGCAATCAACAATGGCAAACCGCCCAACGTTGTTATGAATATGTTATTGAAAAAGGACCTAAAAATGGGTATTACGATGCCGCTACCATTGATATTTTAAATGTAGAATATTTGGCCGTTACGCAAAAACCACAACCCACTAAAGATGAACTTTTTGCCTTAGAACAAAAATATTTAAAAGCCAATTTACAATTTAAAAACACAAGCTTAAACACACAAATAATAAAAAACTTAGCCAATCTACAAGCCTACTATTTAAATAAAACAAACGAGGCTGTAACGTTATTAGAAGAGGCCATAAATGCTGCCGGAATAGAAGCTCTTGAAAAAGCTAATTATAAAATTCAATTAGGCGATATTTATTTATTAAGTGGGCAAATTTGGGACGCATCACTTTTATACTCGCAAGTGGAAAAAGATTTTAAATACGAAACCATTGGGCAAGAAGCTAAATTTAGAAATGCAAAATTAAGTTTTTATGCTGGCGATTTTAAATGGGCAAAAACCCAAGCCGATGTTTTAAAAGGTGCTACCACAAAATTAATTGCAAACGATGCCCTTGATTTAAGCTTAATAATTACCGATGCCATTGGTGTTGATACCAACGATTTACCCCTAAAACTATTTGCAAGTGCTGAGCTAATGATATTGCAACATCAGTATAGCCAAGCCATTGCTAGGATGGATAGTATTAACCAATTGTTTAGTAACAATACATTGGGCGATGATATTTATTTTAAAAAAGCGCAAATTTATTTTTTGTTGGGCGATGTTGTAAAAACAGAAGCCATGTATAAAAATATTTTAGAATATTATCCTGACGATTTATATGCCGATGACGCACAATTTAAATTAGCCCAACTTTACGAAAAACTAAACGATAAAGAAAAAGCAAAACAAAGCTACCAAGATGTGCTAACAAAATTTCCTGGTAGTATTTTTGTAGTAGAAGCTCGCAAACGTTTTAGATTGTTGCGTGGCGATAATTTAAGCAATTAATTTTTTTAAAATAGTAATAGTAATTATTTCGCCTTTATTTATTTTGGCTCAATACTATTCTTCAAAAATTATAATAAAAAACGAAACACAAATTCTTACCAAAAAATTTATAAAAAGAGTGTTATATTAAATTTAAAAACAATTTTATTGTTTTTAAATTGAGAGAAGATTCGGTAATTGTTGCTGATACTGTTTGAACTAATAATATTTTAAAAAGACTTGAGATGCATAAAAAAATTAGTTGTTCTTAAAACAATCTTATAAACTTACAAAAGCCGCTCAATGGGTTGTTGTAAAAAACTTTTATAATTAGTAGGTAAAGTAATAGTAGGTTCTTGTTTAAAAATACCGTATACCGCACTGCCACTACCACTCATACTTGCATAAATAGCGTTGTTGGCATATAATAAATTTTTTAGCTGTTTTATTTGCGGGTATTTTTTAAACAGAACGGTTTCAAAATCGTTGGTTACAAAGTCTTTCCAGGTTTCAATAGGCTCGGTTTCAACTACTAATTTTAAATTATGCTGTGTTTGTTTTGGCCTTAGTTCTAAATACGCATCTTTGGTACTGCTCAACACATCTGGAAATACAATTAAAATGTAATAACTACTCAAATCTAACCCTGTATCGCTAAATTCATTTCCTTTTCCTTGTGCAAAAACGGGTTTATTTTTTATAAAAAATGCACAATCGCTTCCAATTTTAGAGGCAATGTTTAGCTTATCAGTTTCGCTAAAATTTAAGTTAAACAAGGTATTTACGCTATTTATAAAAAAAGCCGCATTGGCGCTACCACCACCCAAACCCGCACCCATAGGTATATTTTTGTGTAAATGCACCTTAATAGGGGGTATTTTTTTAGTTTGCGTTATTAATTGCCAAGTTTTATAAATGAGGTTATTTTCAAGTGAGCTATCAATTACCAAGCCGCTTTGGGTAAATTCTATGGGTGTAGTAATCTCCTTGTTTTCAATAACTTCCAACGCATCGCACCAGTTTATGGGGTAAAAAATGGTTTCAATATTATGAAAGCCATCTGTGCGTTTAGCGGTAACATTTAGGCCAATATTGAGTTTACTATTCGAAAAAAGCAGCATTATTTTTGTGATTTTTTGTGGATTAAGAAAAAAGTGCTAAATTGCAACAAATTATTTCAAAAAATCATTAAAATGAAAAAAATTACATTAGGGTTTTCAATTTTAGTTGCAGCAGGATTATTTGTTGTAAGTTGTAACAAAAAAGCAAATGTAGCTCCAGAAGCAGATGTAGAGTTTCAAAGCTCCATAGATGCTTCGTACGCTAATCAATTAGTAACAGAAATTGATATTACTGCAAGTTATGTGGCCGAATACAGATTAACAGATAATTTTTTTACCTATGGGCCAAACCCAACTGGTAATGCAAGTAATACACTTACCATTACCGAATTTACAACCGCAGGTAATTATAAATACGTAATTACATATAATAATTGTGTGTGTAAAGATGGTAAACGCCGTGATGGAAGCATGACGGTTGATTACTCATCAAGTAACATAGTGGGTGGTATTTTGTTTTACCGTTTACCTACTTTTGTTTGTAATGTAACTTTAAACAATTACAAGGTAGATGGCTGGTTAATTAACGCCGTTACACCTTTTAAAATTACAAATACAACGCCAGTTAACTTTAATCCTGCAAATACTAAATTAACTTGGACATTAGACGGTAACTTTACCATTAAAAACCCACTCGATTCTTCAAAAAATATGACTTGGGTAGGTAAATTAACTAAAACCTTAGTAAATACTGCAACTACAAGCGCAGTTTATACAAACTCTTTAACGTCAATTAATTGGGCCACAAAAACATTTACCTCTAATACAGGTGCATTGTTAGAATATACTGGTAGCTTTTCGGGTGTAACTTCTCGTACAAGTGCTTACACATACTCAATTACTACCCCATTAGTAAAAGATTTTACGTGTCGCCCCGATCAAGTTTTAACAGGTGTTACAAGCTCTACAGTTGACCCACGAATTTACTCAGAATGGCACCCAGTTATTAACGGTATTGTTTCATTTACTACCGCAAGTGGCAAGGCCGACGCTGTAACTAATAAAATTGAGCCCCGCGTTATAGGCTATGGCAGTACTGACGAAATGCCTGCTTCAACTTGTGATAATACTGGTAAGGTAAGTATTAAAGGTATTTCTTATCCTATTACATTTATTAAATAAAATTTTACACTAAAATTTAAAAAGGCTGTCCACTTAATGGATGGCCTTTTTTTATAAAATTAGCCAACCCTTTTGGCTTTAGTAACGTATTAGTTATAGTGGCTATTAATAGATTTAATAAGTTTTTTTAGCATTTAAACTAAAAATAGTAATTAACTTTAATACTTTATTTTTTTATAAACAAACGCAATAAATACCAAAACTCAACGTTAAATACTACTAAGCCTTATATTTTGAATACTAATTACCTAAACATACCTACATTAAAGTTTTTTGTTTTAACATTAGTTTTAGGTTTAGCATTATTTTTATTTAATGCATGTAAAAAATATAGCCCATCTACACCCGCTTTTTATATAAAAGCAAGTAGCGTTAACGTCGTAACAACCGCATCAGTACAGGGCAGTAGCAGTCATAAAATTACCGAACTTTGGCTATACCTTAATGGTAAATACCAAGGGGCCTATCCAATAGGTAGCCTTATGCCAATACCCAGTAATGGGCAAAATGCAACAATTGATGTTTTTGCAGGTATTCAAAACAATGGTATAAAAACTACACGTATTACCTGGCTTTTTTACGAAAAAATACGGTTTGATACCTTGGTTGAAAATGGCAAAATAGCCGAACGCGCTTTTACCTTTAAGTATGACCCAGGCGTAAAATTTGAATGGGTAGAAGATTTTGATTCAAACAGCGGTTTTAGTATTATTAACTCATCGGTTTCAAGTACCACTTTTACCACCGTTTCTGCCCCCGAAAGTTTTGAAGGTAAATCCATTAAACTACAACTTACCACCAATAAAACCATTGCACAAATAGAGTCGGCATTATCTTATTCGTTACCACAAGGCAGTAGTAATGTGTATTTAGAATTAGATTATAAATGTTTTCAGGGTTTTGAAATAGGTTTAATTGCAGGCACCACCCAAAAACCAGTATTTAATTTAAATGCTAGTCCTAATTGGAATAAAATTTATATAAACCTAGCCGATATTGTTAACTCAGCACCTACATCAAATACGCATAAAATTTATTTTAAAATGGTAAAGGCTAATGATAGCGACGATTCTCGCCTGTATTTAGATAACATTAAAGTCATTCACTTTTAACCCATGAGCAAAAGGCTACGCACCATATATTACATTTTGCTAGATTTTTTTACAGCTGGCATAGCGTGGACAGTTTTTAACTATTATCGAAAAACGCAAATAGACCCTATAAAAACACACCAAAACAGTTTCAATATTTTTGATAATCAGTTTTTAATAAGTGTATTTATTTTACCATTAATATGGGTATTGGTATATTATTTAATGGGCTCATATAATAATGTGTTGCGACGTTCGCGTATTAATGAGTTTGTTCAGTTATTGGCTATTAGTATAATTGGCGTTACGGTTTTATTTTTTGTTATTTTGTTAGATGATTATGTAGCCACTTATAAATTATATTACAAACTTTATTTTGTATTATTTATTTGCCACTTTGGTTTTACATCAATACTTAGATTAATACTATCTACCAACACTAACAAAAAAATACATTTACGTAAATTTGGTTTTAATACTATTATTATTGGTAGTAATGAGCGGGCCTTAAAAATGTTTACCGAAGTACAAGCCTTAAAATATGGTATTGGCAATAAATTTATTGGGTTTGTACATATTGAGGGTAAAAATGGCTATAGCGAAGAGTTAAAAAAAGAATTACCACACATTGGCGAATACCAAGATATTAGAACAATTATTGAAATTAACCAAATTGAAGAAGTAATTATTGCCCTTGAAAGTTGGGAACATGAATACATAAAAAATATTGTAAACGACCTAAGCGATATGGGTATTGTTATAAAAATTATACCCGATATTTATGATATTTTAAGTGGGCATGTAAAAATGACAAGCATTTTAGGCACACCCCTCATTGAAATTAAAAATAAAATTATACCCGAATGGCAAATTTCGGTAAAAAGATTTTTAGATGTTTTTATTTCAATAGTTGTAGTATTATGTTTTAGTTGGCTTTATATTATTATTGCACTATGTGTTAAATTAAGCAGTAAAGGTAACGTGTTTTTTACGCAAGAACGCATAGGTATTCATGGCAAACCTTTTTATATTTTTAAATTTAGAACCATGTTTACCGATTCTGAAAAAAATGGCCCAGCACTTTCGAGCGATAACGACCCGCGCATTACCCCCATTGGTAAGTTTTTACGGAGGGTGCGATTAGATGAAATGCCACAATTTTTTAACGTGTTATTGGGTGATATGAGTATTGTAGGGCCACGCCCCGAACGCCAATTTTTTATAGAAAAAATAGTAGCTAAAGCCCCTCATTTTAAACATTTACAAAAAATACGCCCAGGTATTACTAGTTGGGGGCAAGTAAAATATGGTTATGCCGAAAATGTAGAACAAATGATAGACCGCTTAAAATTTGATATTTTATACGTAGAAAACATGAGCCTTTTGCTCGACTTTAAAATTTTAGTTCACACTGTTTTAATTGTGTTGCAGGGTAGAGGTAAATAAAATTTTACCTAGGTATTACTTTTTTCTTACAGTACGTTGTTCAATGCGTTTTTCATATTTTTGGCCTTTAAAAATGCGATGCACACAAATACCTGGTACATGAATGTGGTTGGGATCTAACTCACCCGCTTCTACTAATTCTTCTACTTCGGCAATTGTAATTTTGCCAGCCATTGCCATCGATTGATTAAAATTACGAGCCGTGCTTCTAAAAATTAAATTACCTGCTGTATCACCCTTCCAAGCTTTTACAATGGCAAAATCGGCTTCAAAAGCTTTTTCAATTAAATAATCTTTAGTTTCGCCGTTATAGGTAATGGTGCGTACTTCTTTACCAATGGCAACTTCGGTACCAACGCCAGCTGGAGTAGGAAAAAACGGAATGCCATAACCCGCCATCATACAGCGTGTGGCTAAAGTGCCTTGTGGCACAAGCTCTACTTCTAATTCGCCACTTAGCATTTGGCGTTCAAACTCTTCGTTTTCGCCAACGTAACTGCTAATCATTTTTTTAACTTGTTTGGTTTGTAATAGTAAGCCTAAGCCAAAATCGTCAACTCCAGCATTATTACTTATGCAGGTTAAATTTTTTACGCCCATTTTTACAAGTTGCGCTATACTGTTTTCGGGTATGCCGCATAGGCCAAAACCTCCAACTAATAGGGTCATCCCATCTTTTATATCTTTTGTAGCTTCTTCTACATTTTTTACTACTCTGTTTATCATTTGCTGTGTTTGTACAAATATATTAATTTTATTTTTTAGAGATATTTTTTAGAGCTTTATTAATTTTTAGTTTAATAATGACCCTATCTTGCAGGCATTTGACATATTTTATAATACCAATAGCTTATTTTGCTTTACTAATACGTACCCCGTTGTTATTTGAGCAAAGCATAAAATGACTTTTTTATTATATTTATTTTATGGTATTAATGAGTTTTTCTAAAATTTCGATAGCACTTTTGCTAATTACAGTGCCTGGGCCAAACACAAAACTAACACCATTTTTATATAAAAAGTCGTAATCTTTTTGCGGTATAACCCCTCCGGCTACAATCATAATATCTTCTCTGCCATATTTTTTTAATTCTTCAATTACTTTTGGGATTAGAGTTTTATGCCCTGCTGCTAAACTGCTTACGCCTAAAATATGCACATCGTTTTCTACGGCTTGTTTTGCGGCTTCGGCTGGTGTTTGAAACAGTGGCCCAATATCTACATCAAAACCTAAATCGGCAAAACTAGTCGCAATAACTTTTGCGCCACGGTCGTGCCCATCTTGCCCCATTTTTGCAACCATAATACGGGGGCGACGCCCATCTAATTGGGCAAATTTATCTGATAATTCTTTGGCTTTTTTAAACGATTCGTCCATATTAATTTCTTTACTATACACACCTGCAATTGATTTTATTTGAGCTTTGTATCTGCCATATACTTTTTCTAAAGCAAACGAAATTTCGCCTAAACTACATCTACATTCCGCTGCGATAATTGCTAATTCTAATAAATTCCCTTTTCCGCTTCTGGCACTTTCGGTTAATGCATTTAATGCGTTTTCAACTTTTAAATTATCACGTTTTACTTTTAATTTTTTTAATCGTTCTAATTGCTGGGTTTGCACTTTATCATTATCAACATCTAATACCTCTACGTTTGTTTTTTCATCGTTAGTATATCTATTAACACCTACAATAATATCTTTAGCACCATCAATGCGTGCTTGCTTGCGGGCAGAAGCTTCCTCAATACGCATTTTTGGAATACCTGTTTCAATTGCTTTTGCCATACCCCCTAATTTTTCAACCTCTTCAATTAATTCCCAAGCTTTGTTTGCAATATCATTGGTTAATTTTTCAATGTGATAACTTCCTCCCCAAGGGTCTACTACTTTACAAATATTAGTTTCGTGTTGTAATACTAATTGGGTATTACGAGCTATGCGCGCACTAAAGTCGGTTGGCAGTGCAATGGCCTCGTCTAAAGCATTGGTATGTAAACTTTGCGTATGCCCCATAGCAGCGGCTAATGCTTCTACACAAGTTCTAGTAACGTTATTAAAAGGGTCTTGTTCGGTTAAACTCCAACCGCTTGTTTGGCAATGGGTGCGCAAGGCTAACGATTTTGTATTTTTAGGATTGAATTGTTTTACTAGTTTTGCCCAAAGCATGCGTGCGGCACGCATTTTAGCAATTTCCATATAATGATTCATGCCAATTGCCCAAAAAAAGGATAGCCGAGGGGCAAAAGCATCAATGTCTAAACCTGCTTTAATGCCACTGCGAATGTATTCTAAACCATCTGCTAAGGTATAGGCTAATTCAATATCGGCAGTAGCGCCAGCCTCTTGCATGTGGTAGCCACTAATAGAAATTGAATTAAACTTTGGCATATTTTTGCTAGTAAATTCAAAAATATCTGCAATTATTTTCATGCTGGGCGTTGGTGGATAAATGTAAGTATTACGCACCATAAATTCTTTTAAAATATCGTTTTGTATAGTGCCAGTAAGCTTTTCCATACTAACGCCTTGCTCCTTTGCGGCTACAATGTAAAATGCTAAAATGGGTAATACAGCGCCATTCATTGTCATAGATACACTCATTTCATCTAACGGAATTTGGTCGAATAAAATTTTCATATCCAAAATACTGTCAATGGCAACTCCTGCTTTTCCAACGTCGCCTTCAACACGTTCGTTATCGCTATCATAACCACGGTGTGTGGCTAAATCAAAGGCAACTGATAATCCTTTTTGTCCACCCGCTAAATTACGACGGTAAAAAGCGTTACTTTCTTCAGCAGTGCTAAAGCCTGCGTATTGCCTAATTGTCCATGCATTTTTTATATACATACTACTATAAGGGCCACGTAAAAATGGTGGTAGCCCAGCTGCAAAATGTGTATGCGTTAAATTTTTAATGTCTGAAAATTGGTAATTAGTTGCTAATTCAATTTGCTCGGCAGTTAAAAAATTTTCGGTTTCAGAAAAATTAAATTTACCCAAAGGTGTGTATGTAAGGTGTGAAAAAGATTTACGCATTATTAAAAATGTTTTGTAATTCGTAATTTAAAACTGGATTGTTAATAGATAATTGTTGAAGTTGCACTGTAACATTTTTACCTAAATTAATTTTTTCGATTTCGTTTTTATATTTATTTACGCCTATAACGGTTTGTAGGTTTGCATTTATTATGTCTGCTTTTTGTTGTGCTTGTTTTGCAATTTCGGTTTCAAAAATATTATTTTCTAAACATTTAAAGTAGCCGCCTTGCTCTTCAATTTGCTTAAAGGTTTGTAGGGCCTTTGTAGCAATGGCATCAGTAATACTTTCAACATAATAACTGCCACAACTTACATCTGCCATTTTATTTAGGTAACTTTCTTCTTTTAAAATAAGTTGTTGGTTAATCGCCATACGCTCGGCTAAATTTTTATTTTGTGAAAACAATACATCAAATTGATTTACAATTAATTCGTTACAACCACCTGCAATAGCTGCCATACTTTCAACGGTAGTGCGCAATAAATTGTTATAACTATCAGAAATTGATTTGTTGGTTAAACTTGTTTCAACTATTAAATACAATTCGTTAATTAAGTTATATTCTTTTTTTAAAATTTCCCATAATCTTCTAATGCTTCGCAGCTTTGCAATTTGAATAAAATAATCAGAATTAACGCCAGTTTTAATTACTATATCTGCTTTACTGTTTACACTATAATTTGATAAACACTCATTTAACGCCGAAAAAATAAGTGCTACTTCGTAGTAGGCAAAACAATTTTGGTTGTGATAAAAAAGATGATCGACACTTATAGTTCTAATGTTTTTATATGGGGCAAAAAGCGCAATTACAGTTTGCCAATAATTTAAATCTTTTTGGTTTTGAATACGTTTTGGAAATAAGGTAACATTAAGTTCGTTTAACTTATAATTTCGTGATAAATAATTGGTTAACCATTCTATATCTTTTGGATGAATGTAAAACGTAGATGAAATATAATTTAGTTGCACATTTTTAAATGCAACTTCAAAATTTATGTTTTCGCAGTTTACCGAAATAGAAGTTGCGCCCAGGCTTAAATCGTTTAATATTTTTTTATTAATTTGTTTAGCATCTTCTGTGGTTGTTTTTGTACAAATATCCCAATCGGCATGCGTAAATGCAGGCTCGTAGGCCTGTGCTAAATCTTCGTGCGTATAAAATGGCTTAATGGTAAAATCATTTTCGTTCTGCCACTCAAGGCTTTCAAAGGCTTCGCCTTTTAAATCTTTAATTATTTGAGCTTTCCACTCAGCAGCAGTACTGGGTTTAAATTCTGAAAATAAATTTTGCATACATTACTATCTAACAAATTAGAGACAGCAAGTTAATTATAAAAATTAATTTTTAGTAATTATTTTCAAGTATACGCATTGTAGTTACATAACCATTTACTGTGGTTTTAACTAAGTAAATGCCAGCAGAATAACCCAATTTTTTGGCCCCAAAATTAAAATTATACATCCCCACCTCATAATTAGAGTTTGTAATTGTATTTATTTTTTGCCCTAGTATTGAATAAATTTCAATTGTAACTTTAGCAGTAGTATTAAGTGTTAGCTGTAATGTTGTGCTCTCGGTAAATGGGTTAGGGTATGCCATTAAATTATTGTTATTATTAGGGTAACTATGTATACCAACACCCACAACTGTTAAAACCGATGAAACGGCGGTACAGCCAACCGAATTAGTAATAACTACATAATAATTACCATTACCTGTTGCTGTAAAATTTTGTAAGGTGCCACTTGGTACTGCAGTGCTATTGTAATACCATTGATAGCTTGGGCCAGTAGATGAAGAAAGAAGATAGCCCGTTTGTGTTATAGTGGGGGTAGAAATAGGTAGACAAAGATTTAAACCACTTAAATTATCGAGTCTAAATTTTCGTAA
This sequence comes from Bacteroidota bacterium, assembly GCA_025363015.1. Taxonomy (GTDB): domain Bacteria; phylum Bacteroidota; class Bacteroidia; order B-17B0; family Aurantibacillaceae; genus Aurantibacillus. The sequence continues at coordinate 5,683 of JANYEQ010000139.1, read as the reverse complement.
ACTTAAATTGGTTAAATCTTTTGCTTGGCTGCCATCAAGATAAAAATCATTGCTACCCATATCGGTTATCAATTGAAGTTTAGTGATAGAGGGAACGCCACTTGTAAAAATTTCCATAGCGCCTTCTATATTTAATATACCATTTGCAGAGGTGTTAATATAAATAGGGACATCAACTGGGTTGCCTGTCCATTTATATAAAGTGCTTGTAATAGGGCTACTAGCAGAGTTACCTGCAACAATAATATAAGCACCAGATGATAAATGGATAATATCGCGAATACCCCGCCCGCCTAAATCAAGTTCAATAGGTGCGCCAATAGTTGGACTACCTGAAGGCGAACCGTTATTATACCAGGCTTCAAAATTTGCAATTGGTGCAATTACGGCATTGGTACGTGTAGCAATTGGAACCAATGGAGCACGTAAACCAATATACAAAGTTGTATTATCAGGGCCAAACACCATGCCTTCGGCAGCGTAGCCACTGGTACTTTTTGAATCAACTCCAGCGGCAGAACTAGCCGTAAAATTATAACCATGAGTATCGCCCCAATTAACTATAGATGTTCTGAGATTAGTAAAATAACCCTGTACCGAAAATGTTGTTAACGAGCCTGTGCCCGATACAATAGTTGATAGCAAGCAATCTCTGGTTGGTCTAATACTAAAAGCACCACCACCTGTGCTCATTGATCCTAATATGTATTTTTTATTAGCCATAGTAGGGCTAGTTGTTGATGCCTCAATATCAGTTTCGGGTTTACTCGGATCGGGCAATGTAAGGCCTGTTGTATAATTAAATGATGCAACGGGTAAACCAGATGACCACCTAGAGTATACGTTTATAACATCTAATTCATCATCTGCACTCATATAATAATTATCATCAAATGCTATAGCATCCGAGGCATCGCTCATACCTGTATGCCATACTGTATTTAATGGAGTGGTGGAGGCTGCGGAAGCACCATAATAAATGACATAGGGGGTTGTACTTATTCCGTCGGTTACGTTTACTGTAATGGTTGAATAGCCAACACCGGCTGGAGTTATCTTAATGTTTTTTGAGCCACCACTTCCCGTAACAATAATGCTTGATGTGGGAACTACACTTGGGTTACCACTAGTAATGGTAAGTGTTAAATTACTAGCTGCTGTTTGAGCATCAAAAATTGTAAAATCAATACCTAAAGTGCTGGCGGGGTCGGTTGGGTCGACAATAACACCACTTACTGTAAAAGGGCTTGGTGGAGGGGAGATTACTGCTTGATCTAAAAAATTTGTGGTAGAGGCTACATCTATATTTATTGTTGGAGCTGTATTGGCACTAACAGTGCTACCGGTAACAGCAACATCATCAATTTTAAAATTAGAGGATGTGCCAGTTCTATTAAAAGACCAACGAATATATAAGTTAGGGATATTTCCAGCAGCAGGAGGTAAAGTTAAACCAGCGCCTGATGCCAAGCCCCAAGTCCCAACTGTTGCTTCGGTATAATTAATGGTATTGTAGGTAATGCCATTTAAACTCCACTCAAGTGTATAGGTTACGTTTGAGTTATAAGTAGCTGATGATTTACGCATACCAAAAGCAAGTGTAATAGAAGGATAGCCGGTTGTATTAACCGAAAATTGAGCAGAAGAATTACCTATTGGCGCTGAGGATTGAGAGGTACCAGAGGTATTAGTAAATGTTAACGAATTACCTTCACCCATGAAGTTATTACCTGTTGCACCTGCATAGCCTGAGGATGCGGTATTATTGCTAATATTCATACTAAGGCCAGTAAACGTCCAACCTACAGGATTTGTGTTTGGTGTTGTTCCAAAATCGGTTGCGTATAGCGTTGTTTGAGATGTGTAATCATTACAAAATAAAACAGCAAATGCTGTACAAATAAATAAGTGTAATTTTTTTTTCATATGAGAAATATTATCCCACAATAGTATAAATAGTAAGTATAATGTAATATTAAATAATTATTATTAAATCTACATCCTAATCAAAATACTCTTTCATTCTGTCAAAAAAACCTTTTTCTTTTTTATTAGGGTTAGGTTCAAAGTTTTTGGCAGTTTTTAATTGTTCAATAATTTTCTTTTCGTCGTTGTTTAAAACAGTTGGGGTAAATATGCTAATTTCTACCAGTAAATCGCCCCTACCATAAGCATTTACGTCGGGTAAGCCTTTGCCTTTTAAGCGTAGTACTTTTCCACTTTGTGTGCCAGGGTCTATTTTTATTTTTACTTTTCCTTCCACGGTTGGCACTTCTACATTCATTCCTAAAGCGGCATCAGGAAAACTAATAGTTAAACTATAAATTAAATGACTGCCTTCGCGTTTTAATTGCGGGTGTTCTTCTTCTTCAACCAATATTAATAAATCGCCATTTATACCACCACGTGGGGCAGCATTGCCTTTACCACTCATGCTTAGTTGCATGCCTTCGGCAACGCCTGCGGGTATGTTAATGGCAATTATTTCTTCTTCACGCACAATACCATCGCCGTGGCAGGTATTACATTTATCTTTTACGGTTCGGCCTTCGCCCCCACAAGCATTACAAGTTGTTTGTGTTTGCATAGCACCTAGCATAGTTTGTTGCACACGTGTTACAACACCTGTACCGTTACATTGCCTACAGGTATCAAACTGGCCATTTTTTGCACCACTACCGCTGCAGGTTTTGCAGCCCACATGTTTGTTTACTTTTATTTTTTTTTCAACACCGTTGGTTATATCTTGTAAAGTTAATTTTACTTTTACGCGTAAGTTAGTGCCACGTGTAACTCTGCGTCCGCTTTGCGAGCGACTACTACCTCCAAAACCAAAACCACTTCCAAAAATATCGCCAAATTGGCTAAATATGTCATCCATATTCATACCTCCGCCACTGAAGCCACCACCGTTTGAGGCACCATTAACACCTGCATGCCCATATTGATTGTAGCGTTGGCGCTTATCGGCGTTACTTAATACTTCATAAGCTTCGGCGGCTTCTTTAAATTTCTCTTCCGCTTTTTTATCGTCGGGGTTTTTATCGGGGTGAAATTTAATTGCCATTTTACGATAGGCTTTTTTAATTTCGTCGTCGGATGCGTTTTTTGATATTTCTAATATTTCGTAATAATCTCGTTTTGCCATTATTTTATAGTCGTTAGTCTATTGTAGTTTTTTTATTTTTAGTTTAGATAAGCCATTTGAAATATACATTATCAAAAACTTTTTATTTATTGTGCAATTATAACTTTAGCAAACCTAATTACTTTGTCGCCTAATTTGTAGCCTTTTTCAACCTCATCAATTACTTTGTTTTTTTGAGATTCATCTGTTGCAGGAATATGGGTAATTGCTTCCATAATATCGGCATTAAAGGTAGTGCCAATACTTTCGAAGGCGGTAAGACCTTTTTGTTGCATACTATTTTTTAATTTGCTGTGAATTAGGGTTATGCCTTCTTTTATAGCAACCACATCTTCAATAGTTTGGTTGGCTTTTTCTGCACGGTCAAAATCATCAATTATAGGTAAAATGGCTTTAAACACATCTTCACTAGCTGTTTTAATTATATCTAATTTTTCTTTTATGGTACGCTTGCGGTAGTTATCAAATTCGCTATACAAACGCAGGTATTTGTCGTTTAATTCGGCAATTTTTTGTTCAGAAGTTTGGGTATTTTCAACAGTAGAAGTTTCGGCAGAAGTTTGTGTGTTTTCAGCCGTATTGTCAGTATTTATATCAGTGTTAAAGCCTTCTGTGGTGTTTGATTTGTCTTGAGGCTCAGTATTATCCGTGTTTTGCATAAATTGATTTATTTTTGTAATGGTTTACAAAGGTGTAAATCAATTAGTTTGCCATAATTTTTTTAGAGAAAATTTGTCAGTTTTTATATACCAAAAACTCAACTCTTCGATTCATTTTATGGTCATCTTCGGCACAATCGTTAGCAACGTGACAAATTTTACGAGGTTCAGTTTTGCCTTTTGCTTGTGTTTTAATTCGGCTTTGGTTTACACCTTTTTTTATTAAATAATTTTTAACAGTTAAGGCTTGTTTTGTAGTTAAGTCTAAAGCTGCCTTTTCGTCGGATTTAACATCGGTATGAGTAAAAATATCAACATTTAAAGCTTTATTTTTTGCTAAAATTAAATAAATGGCATTTAACTCTGTTTCATCTTTTGGGGTTAATTCGGTACCGTTATTTTTAAATAGTAAGTTTTTTACAACGCTCACTTGTCCAATGTTTCCGCCAAGGGTTGCATCTTGATTATCTTCGGTAAGTTTATAACTTAGCTTAGATGGAATATAAAAAATAAACCCTTTATCACTATTTTTTCCATCTAAAATATGTTCGCCACGCGAAGTGTAAAGTGCTAAAGGGTCCGATGTGATTATATCCGCACCATTATCTACTTTTAAAATAAAATCTTGATTTAGTTTTATATCGTTTAATAAAAAATTACCTGTAGCATTTGTAACAGCAGTAGCTATTGTATCGTTATATGCATCGAAAAGATATACTTTACCAAATTTCAAAAGTTCGGCTTTGTTGCTAGATTGTGCTAAAATACCTATTACTTCTTTTTTTACGGGTTGAAAATTTTTACGTTCATCGAGCATGGCTTCAATGTCGCGCATACGTGGGTCAATGGCAATGATGGTGCCTGTTTCGTCAATTAACAAATCTTTAGCTACAGAGTGAACGCTAAATTTTTTGCAAATATCGTCGTTATAACCTTTAATGGCAATGCCATTTGTAAAGTTAAATAATGAGTCGTTATTAATGGTTTCATTCCATGCTTTTTTATCGCTTTGCACGGCAACGGCTAGTACTTCAAAGCCATCGGCATTACGATAAAGGGTATTTTTGTAACGCCCAGCCAAGCGATTTAAAAATTTGTTACTGGCTTTAGATTTAGATACGGTGCTACTCCAAAAATGTATTAAAACAATACGGTTGAGGTAGGGCATTGAAAAACTTTGTATGGAGTTTTGTTGTAAATTTAAAACAAACGAGGGAGCTTTGTCGCCTGGTTTTAAATCGGTTTGGGCAATAGTAACGTTTAAAACAAAAAAAAGACTCAGTATTATTTTTATTTTTATTTTCATTTTTTGGTTTGCGTGTTACTTGCTTTTGTAGTGTAAGGCTACAGAATAAAGTTAAACTGTTTAGGGGCTTATTATTAAATTTTCTAACGAAGTTATTAACGCGTCGCCTCTTAAATCTTTATCAATAATTATACCATTTTGATTGATTAAAAAATTGGTTGGAATGCCTTGTATGGCGTATTTATTAACCACTTCGCTATCCCATCGTTTTAAATCGCTTACATGGTAAGGCCAAGTAAGGTTATCTTTTTCAATAGCTTTTTGCCAAGCGTTTTTATCCATATCTAAACTTACAGAGTAAACGGTAAAACCATTACCACCTTTAAATTTTTTATTTTTAAATTTTTTGTAGGCTTCAACTACGGTTGGGTTTTCGCGCCTACAAGGCCCGCACCAACTCGCCCAAAAATCAATTAGTACTAATTTGCCTTTTAATGATGATAGTGTAATTAGGCTATCGTTTGGGTTTTTAAAGGCTATTTCGGGGGCTTTGTTACCCAGGTTTAGGCCAACAACAGCATCAACAACAGCTTGGTTGTTGGTTGTTTGATTTGAATTAGTTGTTTGTCC
>JANYEQ010000110.1 GCA_025363015.1 Bacteroidota bacterium | reverse complement strand
GCTACAATATCGGTAGCAAGTGCTTTAAATAAGCCCTCTATGCTTTTTATAGTGTTGCACTTATTGGTGTTAGTTTCATCATTCTCCACGTTTAAAAAACATAAACCACTAACAATCAAATGTATAGGGGTTTTTGTTGGTTGTTTTGCTGGTATTCAGTCCATAATACAGTTAAATCATTGTAAATAATAAATAGGCGTTTTATATTTGCTTCTTATGCAACTAGCATCTATATAATACTAAAAAAAGCGTTTTGACTAAACCAAAACGCTTTTTTTGTGTATATTATTTTAAACTATTCTTTAATTAATTTACCCTCTTTAATTACTTGCTTAGTATTTACTGAAGTGATTTTATAAGTGTACAAACCATTAGCTAGTGCACCAATATTAATTAAACTTTCGGCTTTTACTAAATTATTTTTGTAAACTAACTTGCCTATTACATCAAAGGCTTCAAACGTATAATTACCTGTATTATTTTCAACAATAACGGTTACCAAACCACTAGTAGGGTTTGGATATACCAAAGTATTTTCAATTACTAAATTATTTTTTGCAATACCAATGCAATTAATAATAAGTACAGTTACAGTTTTAATAGAAGTACAACCTACTGTATTGCTTGATGTAACACTATATACAGTACTTACAGAAGGACTTACTACGACGTTTGGAATGTTAGAACTACCTGCAAAATTAGCTGGCGACCACGTATAATTTGAAGCCCCACTGGCTGTTAAAGTAGCCGAACCGCCTGTAGTACAAATAGATGCTGATGTAGGGGTAACTAATAAATTAGGCGATGGTTTAACTGACATACTCTGAACTGCAGTACCGGTACATGTTCCCGAACCACCCAATACAGTATAAGTTGTATTCACCGTAGGGGTAATAACAATTACTGATGTGGTTTGTAAACCTGGTGTCCAAGTATAATTACTGGCGCCATTTGCCGTTAATGTAGCTGTTTGTCCTGCACAAATTGTAGTTGCACTTGCAACTGCAGTTATACTTGCACTTGGCGTTACGGTAAATACTACAGGCACACGTGGGCTTGTACAACCTTGCTTATCATAACGCAATTGACCATTAAATATACGTGGCGAATTTAAAACACTAAAGTAACCGCCACCCTTGCCTTCAAATAATTGTAAATCAGCATTTGAGGCGTATAAATTCCCTAAAGCTGTTCCATTTGTGTAGTTAATCCCTGAGCCACCATTTGTAGTTACATAAATACCATACGTTTGTCCTGCTGGTACATTTATTGCAAAGGTTCCTGGTATTGTTGTTAAAGAACCCGTTCCTAAAGGCGTTACCGTTCCGGTAAAGGCTTGCGTCCATCCTACGTTCGATGATTCGAAACCAACAAATGAACCTACACGATACCAAACCTCAACCGTAGAAGTTGTGGTGCTATTAAAATGCCAATCCACTCCATTTAAAGTTATGTTGCTTAAAGCAGTAACATCAAACATATTACCATTAAAACCATTACCCGCAATTAAAGTTGTAAATAACGAACCCGTTGCGGTTGAACTTGCTTCAGCATAATAGGTAGTGGTACTTGCTGCTGTTACACTATAAGAACCACCTGTTGCCAGCGAAACGGTACTAGTAGGTGAAGCATACCAATTAATAGTGGAAGGACTAAAGCTATTTGCTGTTAATGTACCATTTGCTGGGCTACCACACACTATAGTGCCAGTAGCAGTAATGGTAGGATTTTGAACCGAAATAGCAATAGTGTTGGTTGCCACACACGATATAGAATTTGTTCCAGTAATTGAATAAGTAGTATTAGCTGTAGGTGTAACTACTATACTTGCAGCATTTGAGCCAGTACTCCAAGTATAACTACTTGCTGTACCGTTAGCCGTTAGAGTACTGGAGTTACCTAAACAAATAGCCACTGCACCATTAATAGTTACCACAGGATTTGAAGTAGTATAACTAGCAATAAAAATATCGTTAGTATTATTTCCATCACCTGCAATATTACTACCCGATGTAAACGTAAATGTGCCGCCTGTACTTAAGTTTACAGTTCCAACTGTAAAGTTTACCGTAGCTCCAATGGCAATACTACCTGTGTAAGTTGCGGTTATGGTTTGGCCTGTTGGCGCAACCGTTACTGTTACTGGAACATTAGAGATAACACCCACACCATAATTTTTAATAGTAACTACTACTGGTGTAGCAGCCGATGTACAAGTAGATGTGTTAGGAGATACTAATGCACTTACTCCAGCATCAATTGCCGTTGCATTAAATAAATTAATATTATCAACATCAATATAATAATCCGTTGGATTTGAAGCCGTACGCACTGCTAAAAATTTAAAAATAGCGTTACTACCCGCATACGAGGCTAATGGGTAAGATTTGTTAGCAAACGAAGTTGTACTAATATGATTAGCACTTGTTACCAAACCAACCACACTATATGTTGCACCACAATTAGTAGAAATCATTAATTTTAATGAATCGCCTACTAAATCAACTGTTGAAGTAGCTGTTGATGGGTAGCCGCTATAATTAACATAGCGATAATCAAAACTAATAGATGTACTTGGAGTAATTACTCCTAAACGCGGCATATCCGCTTCTACTTTTACAATGCTACTAAATAAATTACGTGTCATACCATTACTTCCTAATGTGCCATGTGTTGCTATAACAGCCCATGGGTCGGTTGGGCTATTTATCCAATTTGCTGGAAAAATGGTAGAAGCATTAAAATTTTGAGTATAAGGTAACGGAAGCGATGCCACAACCGTGCGAGTAACTACTGGAAGTAAAGTATCGTTACCTAAAGTTGGGTCACCTGCAAAAGTAGTATAAGCCTTAAAGTTATAAACGCCAGCGGTTGTCATGTTTAAAGTATTAACCGTAAAAATAGCAGTAGCTGTTGATGCTAATGTTGGAGTGTATATAGCACTTAATGTTTGGGTAACCGCACCTGTAACTAATACTTTTACAGGTATATTACTAATGGTATTAATACCATAATTTTTAACCACTACTACTATTGGTTCAGCAGCACTATAACAAGGCTGCCCTGCTGGCGGATTAACAAATGCGCTAATACCAACGTCGTTAGCTACAATATTTGAAATGTTTATATTATCCACATCTACATAATAATCGCCAGTACCCGATGGGTCTTTTTTTCCAATAAACTTAAATACCAAATTTGATCCCGCATAAGCCGCCAACGAGTAAGATTTATTTACATGACTGGTAGAAACAATATGATTGCCCGCATTTATAGACGCTAATAAGGTATAAGTAGAACCACAATTGTTAGATACATAAACATTTAACGAATCATTTGCATAATTTGCTAGTGTTAGTGGGCCTCCTGTTGGATAACCACTCCAATTCATTAAACGGTAATCAAAACTAATAGCGGTACTTGGTGTAGCAGGTCCAACTTTAACGGTAGTAATATCCACTAAGGTTGAAAATGTGCCATATAAATTTCGCGTCATTGCGTTTGAACCTCCTGTACCATGCGCACTCATTACTTGCCATTGTGCACTTGGGTTATTTATCCATAAAGTGGGAGTTGCTAGTGACGAATTAAAATCTTCTAATAAAGGTAATGCACCGTTATTAATTACTGATAAATTTGCCGAATTGGTAGTTACACTAGCCACAGAGTTTGTAATAATACATTGGTAGTTGTAGCCATTCATAGTACCTACTAAACCAGTTAAATTTAATGTTTTTGTGGTAACACCACTATAAACTCCTGTATTGGTTAAATTAGTAAAAGGTCCGCCGGTACTTTCTTGCCACTGGTAGGTGCAATTTGTTGGGGTAGCACTAGTAATAAAACTAACGTTAGAGCCAACACAACCACCCTTATTAGTAGGTTGCGTAATTATTGTTGGCGAACCAGGTGAAGCTGCTAAGGTATAAGAAGTTGTACGGCACGTATTATTAATACCACAAGTTGGCGAATCGGCTACGTGCAAATTGTATGTGCCCGATGCCGTTAATGTTACAACAATGGGTGTTGTACCATTACCCAGCGATACTGTGCTAGAACCTGCCGTTAAGGTTAAATAATCGGTAGCAACATTTGAAGCAAATGTGTATGTGCCCGCCACGTTTAACGTTAATACACTAAATTCGCCTGCAAAATTACAGGTTGTAATGGTGTATGCACCTGGCACACTAGAAGTAGAACTACCGTATTGTGAGGCAGAAATACATTGCGCTTTTATAGAATTTTGAAAAACAACTACCAATAAAAGTGTTGCAAATACATTGTATATTTTTTTCATGGTTATTTTATTTTAATATTAAAATTGAATTATTTACTATGCAAAGATACAAAAAAAAGTATTGAATTATGATGTAATTAATTAACAATTATTACAGGCCAATATGAACCATAACTTAAAATTAAATCTTTTTGCTACCTTTGGTTTTATGCGTTTTTACTTGCTTTTTTTAACATATTGCCTTTGCATTAACTTAAGTGCGCAAGATAAAATATACTATATAAATGGTTTAAGTAAACAATTACAAGTATTACAAATAAGTGCCGATACTATTATTGCCCAAACCGATTCTACCACCGAAACTATTTTAACACAAAATGTATTATTAATTGAGTATAAAAATGGAACTATTGATGTTTTTAATTTGCCAACCCAATCTAAAATTATAAATACCAATTCTGTACAAAAAAACAACATTCATATCCAAAATAAGCCTCTGTTTAATTATAATTTACTTTCTTATAATGCTTTAGCGCTTTGCAATGCCGATGCTTCTGCCTTTTACGAGCGCATATTGCAAAATAAAAAAATAGGCTTGGGTATAATGGGCGCCTATAATTTTAACATACACTCTATTGGCACAAATGCATATATAAGTATTTTAAACAACGCTAAAAAAAATTACGATTTAGGCATTTACCTTAACTATTACCCAAAAGCATTTTCAAAAAAAACAAGTATAACTTATTGTATTTTGTTTAAGCAAACCAATTTTAGTTATAACATAGTTACAATAGATAGTGTAACCATAGGTGGGCAAACATCCTCCACCATTTCCTTTAAACCCACAAGCAGTAATCAATTTGCAACTATTTTTAATATTGGTACCCATACAACTATTTTACCAAATTTTTTTATTAAAACATTTTTTGGCATTGGTGGCTTTAATTTACGCGGTGATTATAAAACCCAATTTAATTACGAGGCAAATAAACAACAACCTTCTCGTCAACAAAAAAACAACACAAGTAAAACCCAAAGTAGCATCTCTTTTTTACCTAAACTATATGTTGGTATAAATATTGGCTTTGCTTTTTAATGAAAAAATTAATTTACATATTTTTAGTTTTTGCTTTTACAACCAAGGCTCAAGATAAACTGTATTTTAAAAATGGCACTCTAAAAAATTGTTATCTAATATCCGTTGCAAAAGATGTGGTGTATTATAAAAATTTTGATACTTCTGCCACTACAACAGAAACTAATAAAAATCAATTGGTAATGCTTCAAACCTATAATGGTATTAGATATATATTTGCTAATGATGATAAAAAAAATAAAGTTACTGCTTTGGATTCTATAAAATTAAAGCAAAATAATTTTGGCGTACAGCCTTTTAATTTTTTGTTAGGTAGGTTTACATTTAATTATGAACGCTTAACTAAAAATAATAAAATTGGTTTTATGATTCCACTCTCTATTTCATTTAACCCGTTTGAAAGTATTTATAAAAACGCAGTAGATACTACCAGAAACAATTACAAACGCAACCATGGCACAGGCACAAATATAATTAGTGGCTTTGATGTAAATTTTTATTTGGGTAAAAAACAAAACTTAAAATATTTTATTGGTCCACGCTTTAGGTATGGTACCGATTTGTTTATAGCCAACCTCGAAGGCTACTCCCTTCAAACACAATTTGGTTTAAAATTTTCAAACCCTACTCGCAAATTAGAATCGCATTTATCGCTTGGCTTTGGGTTTTTGCGCATCGTCTCTCTTTCCTATGCCAATCGTATTAACCCTAAACAATCGTATGTTTGGTACAGTTTAAATTATAGAATTGGTATTAAATGGTAAACACAAAAAACATAAAACATATATTTTTTGATTTAGATGATACCCTTTGGGATTTTGAAAAAAATTCGAGTGCCGTTTTACAAAATTTATTTGTAGAGTTTAACTTACAAAACAAACTAAACACCACCTTTAATTTATTTTTTCATCACTACAAATTAATTAATACTGCCTTATGGCAACAGTATTATAAAAAACAAATTACCAAAGAGTATTTACGTAATAATAGATTTAATGAGGCGTTTAAGCATTTTAAGTATAATAATTACGATTTAAATTTGGTGGTTACCAACGAGTATTTGAAACGTTCGCCGCATGGTACAATTTTAAAAGACAACTGTATCAACGTTTTAAATTTTTTAAAACCTAATTACAAACTTCATATTATTACAAATGGCTTTAAAGAAGTTCAAAACATTAAAATTAATACCTGTAACATTAGCCATTATTTTACAAGTATTATTATTAGCGAAGAGCATAATCTAACCAAGCCCGATAAACAATTATTTATACACGCTCAAACTATTAATAACACCGTTAGTGAAGAATGCATTATGATTGGAGATAGTTATGAGGCCGATATTTTAGGTGCTCAAAATGCAGGCTGGCAAAGCATTTGGTTAAACGAAAACATCGTTGCTGACATGCCAAATCAAATAAAAAATCTTAAACAATTACTTACAATTTTTTAAAATAGTAATTTAGCCAATAAATTTTTAATATGTCCATCAAAAATTATAACAAAGTATCGCCAACTTTATTTAACGAATTAAAACAAATTGTAGGCGAAGAATATATCACCTCAACTGGTGAACAATTACAAAAATACGGGCGCGATGAAACCGAAGATTTGGTTTTTTTGCCCGAAATAATTGTTAAGCCGCAAACCGTTAGTATGGTTAGTGCCATTGCAAAAATTTGCAACACACATTTACTACCATTAACCACACGTGGTGCTGGCACTGGTTTAAGTGGTGGTGCATTGCCTATTAAAGGTGGTGTACTTTTAAGTATGGAAAAATTTAATAAAATTATATCTATTGACGAGCGCAACCTACAAGCCACAGTTGAACCAGGTGTTATTAATTATGTTTTTCAAGAAGAAGTAAAAAAATTAAATCTCTTTTATCCTCCCGACCCTGCCAGTTGGGGAAGTTGCAGCCTTGGCGGAAACATTGCACATAGTAGCGGTGGTCCCAAAGCGGTAAAATATGGCACCACCCGCGATTATGTGTTAAACTTAGAAGTGGTTTTGCCAAACGGCGAAATTATTTGGACAGGCGCTAACACCCTAAAGTACAGTACTGGCTACAACCTAACGCATTTAATGGTTGGTAGCGAAGGCACCTTGGGCATTGTAACCAAAATTGTTTTTAAATTAATTCCATTACCAAAGCACGATTTATTAATGTTAGTGCCTTTTAAAAATGCCGAAGAGGCCTGCGAAGCTGTTGGGCAAGTATTTAGAGCAGGTATTACGCCAAGTGCTATGGAGTTTATGGAACGCGATGCAATTGATTGGAGTATTAAATATGCTGGCGATGTTACTTTTAAAATAAAACCCGAATGGCAAGCATTATTATTAATAGAAGTTGATGGAAATAATTTAGACCTGCTATTGGCAGATTGCGAAATAATTAGCACAATTATGACACAACACAACAGCGATGAAATTTTATTTGCCGATAGTGCCGAACAAAAAAATGCCTTATGGAAAATACGCCGTAAAGTAGGCGAAGCCGTTAAAAGTAATAGTGTGTATAAAGAAGAAGATACCGTGGTGCCACGTGCCGAATTACCAAAACTTTTAAAGGGCGTTAAAGCCATTGGTAAAAAATATGGCTTTAATTCTGTTTGTTACGGCCATGCGGGCGACGGTAATTTACACGTAAATATTATTAAAGGTAATTTAAGCGATGCCGTTTGGGAAAACGATTTACCAAAAGGTATTACCGAAATTTTTGAATTATGTAAAGCCCTTGGCGGAACCATTAGTGGCGAGCATGGCATTGGCTTAGTACAAAAAAACTATTTACCAATTGTATTTAGCCCTTACCATTTACAATTAATGAAAAACATTAAACAAGTATTTGACCCCAATTACATTTTAAACCCAGGTAAAATTTTTGATTAATTTGTTAAACAATGCAAATTAAAAGCTATCCGTTAATTTTTTTTTTATCTTCAAATTATGAAAAAAAACCTACTAAATACACTTTTTATACTATCATGTTTGCTTAGCATTTTTACTATTGGTTATTGTTTATTACCAGAGAAAAGAAATTTAACCATTGAAAATAAATTAAGAGAGCTTGAACATGAGGAGACCTATAAAAAAGATGAGCTTGCAAATTATAAAAAGAAAATAAATGATATTGTTTCTCAACAGTTAAATGAGATAAACGCCATAAATCAAACTAATATTTTACTCCTTGTAGATGCAATTAAAACGAATGCCAGTAATTCGAGCGAGGTACAAAAAATATACGAAATGAAATGCTATAATGATTCCATTCATATTGCCAAAGTTACAAGCATTATTAACAAATATGGTTGGCTAGGGGCTGATAGAATTGGCGCACAAAACAATTATACATTATTTACGGTTATTCAAAATTCTGATTTAAAAACACAAAGTAAATTTTTAACCGTAATGGAAAATGCAGTAAAATCTGGCACTTTAGCTCCAGAAAATTATGCAATATTGGTAGATAGAAAAGCAGTTGTTGAACATCAAAAACAAATTTTTGGAACTCAAATTACAGCCAATATGAATACAGGAGAAAAAAAGTTTGTTACTATAGCAGAAAGAAAAAATGTAAACGAACGCAGACAGGAGATTGGGCTAAAACCCATTGAAGTGTATGCTCTGCAAAATAATATAAAATACGAATTATAGAATTACTATACCTCTTGTAAGTAGCAGGTTAAAATACAATCAAACATCTAAACGATGGTATATATCATCTATCATTGTGTCTAATCTTAGTTATTTATATGTAACTAGTAATACTTATAAAAATGGCAACTCTCAAATAAAAAAATTATTCTATGTTTTTAAATGATTTAAACATAGGTTTTATATCAGATATTTCTATTTGTTTTAGATATAAAAAACTAACTCTTCAAAAAACTCATTATCTTCTCTACACTTACTTTTGCATCACCATACAACATTTCTGAATTTGGTTTGTAAAATAAAGGGTTGTCTTCGCCGGAGTAACCAGCACTCATAGAGCGTTTCATAATAATTACTTTCTCGGCTTTCCAAGCTTCAATTACGGGCATGCCGTAAATAGAACTTGCTGGATCATCTTGTGCACTTGGGTTTACCACATCATTTGCGCCAATTACCATTACCACATCTGTATTTGGCATATCGTCATTAATCTCGTCCATTTCCATTACAATATCATAAGGTACGTTAGCCTCTGCCAACAATACATTCATGTGCCCAGGTAAACGCCCTGCTACTGGGTGAATAGCAAACCTAACTTTTTTACCTGCCTTTTGTAAAGTTTGTACCATATCGTAAATAGGGTATTGCGCTTTGGCAACTGCCATGCCGTAACCTGGCACAATTACTACTGATTTAGCTTCTTTTAATAAACCCGCAACCTCTTCATGATTTAATGCGGTTACTTCGCCTTCAATAGCTTTTGCTTCGCCTTTAGCTGGCGCATTACCAAAACCTCCTAAAATTACAGAGAAAAAAGAACGGTTCATAGCATGGCACATGTGTATAGAAAGAATAGCACCTGAACTACCAACTAAAGCGCCAGTAACAATTAATAAATCGTTACCTAACATAAAACCTGCGGCCGATGCTGCCCAACCAGAATAAGAATTAAGCATAGAAACGACTACTGGCATATCGCCACCACCAATTGCCATAACCAACATCACACCAATAAAACTTGCAATAGCGGTCATAATACTTAAATACAATAACCCACCAGTGCCTTCTTGTTGTGCAAATAAAACACCCAATACAATACATACTACTAATAATACAATGTTTACAGCATGTCTGCCAGGATACAATAATGCCTTACTACGTATTTTACCTTCTAATTTTCCCCAAGCAATGATAGAGCCTGTAAATGTAATAGCACCAATAAAAATACCAATAAATACTTCTACTAAATGTATAATATGTGCAGCACCTTGTAGTTGGTGTGTTCTAGAATCTAAGTAAGAACCAAAACCAACTAACACAGCGGCTAATCCTACAAAACTATGTAAAATAGCTACTAACTGCGGCATGGCTGTCATTTCTACTTTACGAGCAAGCATTAAACCAATTAGCGATGCTATAGCAATAGCAATAATAATATACACTTGTCCGGCAACGCCTTCGCCTAATACGGTGGCTAAAATGGCAATAGCCATTCCAATAATGCCATAAAATACACCACGTTTTGCAGATTCTTGTGAGGACAAACCTCCTAAACTTAATATGAACAGAATACTTGCAAATAAATAAGCTGCTGTTTGAATTCCTATAGCCATAATATTTTTTTAACTCTTTTTATTATTTAATTAATTTAATTATTTGAAAATTTTTTGCGGTTCGACAAGCTCACTAACCAGCTAACGAAGCAGGTTGCTGAGCCTGTCGAAGCATTATTTTTTAAACATTTTCAACATACGATGCGTTACCATAAAACCTCCAACAATATTAATGCTCGCTACTAAAATGGCAATAAAAGCAAGTATGGTCATTGGGCTTTTTATATCATCGGTAGTTTGCAATAAACCACCTACAACTATAATACCGCTAATGGCATTAGTTACCGCCATTAAAGGGGTGTGTAAGGAGTGCGCTACATTTGAAATCAATTGCCAACCCACAAAAACAGCTAATACAAAAACCGTAAAGTGTTGAATAAATTCAGGGGGTGCAAAACGTCCAACAAAAAATAATAAAGCACCAACTACACCTAACTGAATAACCATTGACGTGGCTGCTTTTTTAGATTTTACAGCATCAGATAGTTTTAATTCTTCTGCAGTTGGAGGAACCACTTTTACTTTTCCGCCTGCCGTAGGGCTTACCGGAAGCGGCGCTGGTGGCCAATTAATTTTGCCATTATACGTTACCATTGCTCTACTAACAACAGCATCTTCCATATCTATTTTCCATTTTTCGGCTTTACCCATATCATCTAATAAATGACATAAGTTATTACCATATAATTGTGAAGCCTGACTTGGTAATTGATTTAATTTACCAACCATAGTAACGCCATTATCTGTTGTGTAAACTTCGCCATTTTTTGTAAGGGCACAGTTACCACCCGTTGACGCCGCTAAATCTACAATTACCGAACCTGGTTTCATAGCTGCCACATGGTAATCCATCCATAATTTAGGAGCAGGTCTGCCAGGAATTTGTGCTGTAGTAATAACAATATCGCATTCTTTAGCTTGCTCTAAAAATAATTTCATCTCGGCTTCAATAAACTCCTTACTCATTTCTTTTGAGTAGCCCGATGATGTAGCGCCATCTTCTTCAATTTCTATTGTAAGAAATTGCGCGCCCATTGATTCAATTTGTTCTGCTACTTCTTTACGCGTATCAAAGGCACGCACAATGGCACCTAACGAATTGGCCGCACCAATAGCGGCTAAGCCTGCCACACCCGCACCAATTACTAAAACCTTTGCAGGTTCTACCTTTCCTGCGGCTGTAATTTGTCCGTTTAAAAAACGTCCGAAATGAT
Source organism: Bacteroidota bacterium (assembly GCA_025363015.1). Lineage (GTDB taxonomy): Bacteria > Bacteroidota > Bacteroidia > B-17B0 > Aurantibacillaceae > Aurantibacillus. The sequence goes on along the minus strand of JANYEQ010000110.1, from coordinate 37,770 downwards.
AAGAACCTTCTATTACTGCTCTGTAGCCTGCAATGTTTGCCATAGATGATAACACATCCATTTTTTGTGCGCGAGAAATACGCGGAATGGCATCCATGGCCACGGCATTTACTTTTTTATCGGCTAATAATTTTAATAACTCTTGGTTTTGTGCTGGCCATAAATAACTTAGCATTACCAAACCTTCGCGCATTAAAGCCACTTCTTCAACGCTTGGTTCTTTTACTTTTAATACAATATCTGACTGACTGTATATTTCAGCCGCTGTGCCTACTATTTTAGCACCTGCTTCTTCAAACTCTTTATCTGAAAAATTGGCTTTAAGACCAGCCCCTTTTTGAATTTGAACTTCAAAGCCTTGCTTTTGCAAACGCTTAACAGTTTTAGGAGTTGCGGCAACTCTTAGTTCGTTTGGAGATATTTCCGCTGGAATGCCAACCTTCATATATGTAAAAATTTAGAAACCCAAATAACGTAAAATTATTGGGAAAATAAAAATTTAGAGGGTTCTACATCCAAATATTAAAACTTTGAAGGTTCGCTTTAAATAAAATTATTTATCAACTAATTTCAAAAGCTCAGCAAGCTATTTATATATAAAATTTTCTTTTTCAGATTTATTGTAAATAGAAAGTAGATAAACAGTTTCTTCAGTAACAACTAGAGTTGTAATAATTCTTGCACCGCTACTTTTATCTTTGCCTTTTGATGCGATAGAAATTCGGATTTTGAAACAGTTTTTGCCAATTGCAATTCCCTGTACAGGGTTTTTATATTTGTTTAATTAACTCTAATAGTTCTTTGTTTAGTAACGCATATTTTTTAATAAGCCTTTTGGCTTGTTTTTCAAAAACATCAATTGATTTTACTTTTTAATTCATTTAAAAATCTTGTGCATTAGTGCTTTTTTTTAGTAAAAGGTTATTTTACATAGGGTAAATCTTTAATCACATCTAACAGGTGTAATCCTTTTTTATCTTTAGTTTCTAATACTACTTGCATTTTAAATCACTTTTATAAAAATTACTTAATTAAATTTACTAATAATTTTATACTTTTCAAAGTATTGCAGGTAGTTACACCAAATTATTTATAACTTTATGCTTTAAAATAAAACAACAACAATGAATATAGAAGAAACAATAAATGCCGATATAAAAACAGCCATGCTAGCTAAAGATTCTAAAAAACTAGAAGCCTTACGTGCTGTAAAATCAGTTTTATTATTACTAAAAACATCGTCTGAAGGTTTAACCGAAGACAGCGCAAACAAAGCCTTGCAAAAAGAAGTAAAAAAACGAAAAGAATCGGCCGAAATATATAAAACACAAAATCGCCCAGACTTAGAAGAGGTTGAAAATTTTCAAGCCAACGTTATTGAAAGTTATTTGCCAAAGCAATTAAGCGAAGACGAAATTAAAACCAAACTTGTAACATTAATAGCGCAATTAGGCGTTACAAACCCAGCCGAAATGGGTAAAGTAATGGGTGCTGCCAATAAATTATTTGCTGGCAAAGCCGATAATAAAATAGTATCTACTTTAATTAAACAATTACTGGGGTAAATTTACTTTAAATAAATTATGCGTATTTTTTTAAGTTTAATTTTAATAATATGTTTTGTTTTTTTTAAAGCACAATTACCAAATGTTTTAATTAGTTCCCAGTTTGAGCCTGAGGAAGTGACCATTGCCATTAATCCTAAAAATACACAACACATAATTGCTGGGGCAAACATTGCCAGTGCTTATTATAGTAATAATGCGGGTTTAACGTGGCAACGCCAATCCGTTTTATGCGATAAATTTGGCGTGTATGGCGACCCTTTAGTTTTTTGGGACACAGCTCAAACAGCCTATTTTATGCACCTTTCGTTTCCAAATCCAAAAATAACACCCGATGGCAATTGGGTAGATAGAATAGTAACCAATAAAAGCAATGATTTTGGTAAAACCTACGCAAGCTGCTCTGCGGTTGGAAAAAATAACAAAAAAGTACAAGATAAACATTGGGCCTCCGTGGATAAAAAAACAAATACCATACACGTAACCTGGACACAGTTTGATAAATACGAAAGTAATGCGCTTACCGATACATCCATAATAAGATACAGCAACAGTACGGATGGTGGGCAAACGTGGGCCGAACCAAAAAAAATTAGTTATTATACTGGCGATTGTATTGATAGTGATAACACTGTTGAGGGCGCTGTACCTTGTATGGGGCCTAATGGTGAAATTTATGTGGCTTGGGCTGGGCCAAAAGGCTTAGTATTTAATAAATCAACAGATGGAGGAAAAACATTTTTAGAAAAAGAAGTAATTATTGCGCCCATAAAAAATGGTTGGGATTATAAAGTAGATGGTTTGTTTAGAGCCAATGGCATGCCTTTTACAAGTTGTGACCTAAGTAATAGCCCCTACAAAGGTCGAATTTATATTAGCTGGAGTGATGAAAAAAATGGCGAAAAAAATAAAGATGTATTTATAGTTTATAGTGATGACAAAGGAGAAAACTGGACAGAGCCCATTTTAATTACCTATCATCCCAACCATAAAGAACAATTTATGCCCTTTTTGACGATAGACCAAACAACAGGTTATTTATATTTACTCTATTATTCACGACAAAATTTTGCCGATGGTTTTTTAACAGACGTGTACATGGCAGTAAGTAAAAATGGAGGTTTAAAGTTTGATTATTATAAAGTAAACCAAAAGCCTTTTAAGCCAGCTCCCGAAGTTTTTTTTGGAGATTATATTGGCTTAAGCGCAGTAAATAGTAATATTAGACCCATTTGGATGCAAATAAATGATAAAAAAGAATTAAGTATTTACACTGCCATAATAAATGATACAACCTTAAACGATTATAATTTATTAAAAAATAATTTAGAAATAAATTTACAAAAGCAAATTACATTTACTAATAAAATGAAGATTGATATCAGTTCAATTATTAGCACACATGCTACAATTGCTTTATACAAGCCTTTAGATGCAAGTTTTGAAAAAATTATATTTAAAAATAAAAAAATAAAAAAAGGAAAAAATACTTTAACTATTAACACAAAAAAACTAAACTTAACAAAAGATAATTATATGTTATTTGTATATTACAATAATACAAACCAATACAGTTGGATATTAAAAGAGTAGTTCTTTATTCCCAAAAATTCCATTTTTGAGGCCAAAAATTTATAGTTTTAATTTCATAATTAGTAAGTATAAAATTTTGTTTGCCTCTGTTCCAAACATAGGTGTTTAGTATTGAATTATTTTTTATACTATTATAATTTGTACCACAATAAAGCCCTGCGTAAATATTTAGTGTTGTATCATTTTTTATTAAAAAATCACCGCTTTCATAGGCTGTATAAACCATGGGTGAATCTTTTTTTGTTTCGTTAATAGAAATACATACACCCACATTAGTAAGATTAAAATTATTAGCCTTAATTTTTGCGGTTACTAAAACAAACTGCCCCTCTTTTGAAGTAACTTTATTTAAATTAGCTTTTGCTTGAAATGGAAATTCGTTAGGTGCATTAATTGGGTAAAAAAATTGGCTTGGGTATTTTACTAAATTAGTTGGGTTAGAAAATTCATAATTTCCAGCATTTGAAATGGAAGCATAATTTAAAATTTCGTCATCGCTAACACATGTTGTTTGGCGGCTTTTAATTTTTGAATATACTTTAAAATTTAAACCTTGCGTTTGCACATTTTCTATTAAGTAGGGAAAATACTCTTTTGTTACCGCTTGGTAATGAGGAAAAGAAGAAGCCAATACAATGTAATTAGACTTTAAATTTGAAATAAATTGTGAAAATTTAAGTAAAGAAAAAGTAGCTGAATCGGCTGCAATTTTACAATCAAATTTTGTATTATATTTTTTAAAATAAATTTTTTTCATAAACGTATCGCAATCAAAATAAATAGGGTAAACGGCTAAATTGCCATACTTATTTTTAAGTTCTGCCGTTCGCTTAAATTGATATTCAAAAATATTAGACACACATTCGTGGTAATAATTTTTTTTATAATAGGTTTTATAAAAAAATAAAGTGGTAATAATTATTGCGCTTATTGTAAAAATAAAATTATTTTTTGCTTCCAGTAGGGTACTTATTAAAATTACAAATGCTACAGCGCTAAATAGCATGACTGAATTTTGAAAAACAGGTGCACGAAATACAGAGTAAAAATAAACGATAGCAAGGTTTATTAAAAAAATAAATGCAAGATAGGTTTGCTTTTTTGTAAAAAGTAGTTGTTTATTTAAAACGGCAGTAACAATACATAAAATTAAAAAAACCAAGTAACTTTTACCTGTACCCAAAATTACTTTTATAAAATTAAATAATGTAGTTACATTGGGTACTTCTAACCAACCACCTTGATTATAACCAATGCCTCCAAAACTTAATTGATATAAAGTGACAGGCAAGTGAGGCAAATAGGCCAGTACAACCATTACACATGTTATTAAAAAAAACTTAGCATTTTTTTTAGTTAAATAAAATAAACCCGAAACACATACTGTAAAAGCAAATAGTGCATTTATGTGTTGATTTAATGCCGATAGTAAAGCAAATAATCCAAATAAAAAATAGTTTGTTAATTTGGTATTGTTTGAATAAACTATTTCGAAAAAGTAAAAAAGTAAAGCTATACTAAAAAAAATACCCGATATATACATTCTTGCAATGGGTGCATAATACACAAATACCAACGAAAAACTAAAAAATAAACTTGCAATAATACCTACTTTTTTTGAAAAATTAGTATAACCAAAAAAATAAGCATAAATAATTGCTCCAAAACTAAATAGTAAAAAGGGTAGTTTAATTACCCAAGCAGCATAACCAAAAAATTTAGATAAATAATAAATTAAAATTTGAACAAGTGCTGGGTGTGTGTCGTGAGCTTTAACACCTTTTTCAATTACATAAGCAAACGAATTAAACTGTGTTCTATCTAAACCACTTAATTCATCAAGCGTATATTGATAGTTGAATAAAGGAACTAACCTGAGAACAATAGCTATTAACAGAATAAATAAAAATACAATATGTTGTTTTATAAATTTAATTTTTATTTGCTTTTAGTATAATAAATTATGGTAAGGATAGCGTTTAATGTGTAATTCTTTTACTAAACCGTAAACTGTTTTTTTAAACTCATCAATGTTTTCTTTATTTTGGGCGCTAACAAATAAGCAGCTTGTATTCAAATTTTTCATCCACGTATTTTTAATGTCCTGTAGCGATAAATTATCGCGGGTACTTGGCGTTAAATCATCTTCCTCTTTTGGCGTATAACTAAAGGCATCTATTTTATTAAATACTAAAATACAGGGTTTATCAGCAGCGCCAATATCTTGTAAGGTTTGTTTTACAACATTAATATGTTCTTCAAAATTTTTATGCGAAATATCAACCACATGTATTAATACATCCGCCTCTCTCACCTCATCTAAGGTTGATTTAAAACTTTCTACCAATTCGGTAGGTAGTTTGCGAATAAAGCCAACCGTATCGCTTAATAAAAAAAATAAATTTTCTATGGTTACTTTTCTCACAGTCGTATCTAAGGTTGCGAACAATTTATTTTCAGCAAATACATTGCTTTTACTTAATAAATTCATGATAGTGCTTTTACCAACATTTGTGTAACCCACCAAAGCTACTCTAATTAATTCGCCACGGTTTTTACGTTGGGTAGCCATTTGTTTATCAATATCTTTTAAGCGATCTTTTAGAGCCGAAATTTTATCGCGCACAATTCGTCTATCGGTTTCAATTTCTTTCTCCCCTGCGCCACCACGTGTACCTGTGCCTCCACGTTGCCTTTCTAAGTGCGTCCACATACCCGTTAAACGTGGCAGCATATACTGGTATTGGGCTAACTGTACTTGTGTTTTAGCATGTGCGGTTTGTGCGCGTTGTTCAAAAATTTCTAAAATTAAGGTCGTTCTATCGAGTATTTTTTTACCTAATTCTTTTTCTAAATTACGTTGTTGCGAGGGCGATAATTCATCATCAAAAATTATAACATCCACTTTGTTTTCAATGGCAAAATTTTTAATTTCAGATAGCTTTCCTTTACCAATAAAGGTTGCTTTATCTGGGCGTTCTAATTTTTGAGTAAATGTTTTTATAGTTTTTAAGCTATAGGTTTCGGCTAAAAAAGCAAGTTCTTCTAAGTACTCGTTAGCTAATCCATCGTTTTGCATTTTATTTATAACACCTATTAAAACACAGGTGTGATTTGGTATTGCTGTTGAAATTAATTCTTTATTCATTTTTATTCTTCCTCTTTTTTTCCGCCATCCTCGCTACCGTACGCACCTATTTGTTTTAACTTACTTAAAAATTGATCTTTTTTGTTTTTATTTCCAACATCAAAACTGTACGAGGGCCCTTTATCAACTTCCATTTTTTTATTTTTACTTTTCATCTCTTTTATTTCGGTATTAAACGCTTCGTTGCTACTGACGGCTAACATTCTACCTTTAAAAAAATTAAAATAGTACCAAGTATTTCCATCAGCCTCAATATAAATATCTAATATATCGTTACCACGTTGTTTTTTTATTTGAACAACACCTTTCATATATCTAAAAATTTCGGTTTTTAAAATGTTGCCTACACCAATATCGCCCTGCGACAGATAAGCCTTTGCACGCTTGTTGTAAGTCATTTTCACATCGTTAAGTACAATTGGTTTATCTAACTCATCAGGAAATTTTTTATACTTACCATATAAATTTAATTCAGATAACGCTCTATCACCTCGTTCTTTACCTAAAATTTCTATTAAACCATGATTTAATAAATCGCCTTCAAAAGGTGTGGGGTTAAGAGTTCCTAAAAATATTTCTAAATCTTTTGCCATTTTTTTAATGGGTCCGTTATCAAAAAAGAAATCAAATACTAGCATTAAATTAAAACTAACACTATCGTTAACAGTACTGTGAATGGCGTTTCCTACAGTTTTTAATTTTATTTGGCCTAAATCGGTACTTAAATTGTAACTACCCTCGGTGCTAATTATACAGTTTTCAGTATTTAGGCTTACATAATTTCCAGGTAAACTTTTTTCGGCCAATTTTTCTTTATTAGAAATTTCGTACACCTTCGTTTCTTTATCAAAACTCAAAACACCATCGGCTTCAATGACCTCTTTGCTACTTCGGGCACCTTGTAGAGAAAGGAATGTAGAGTAAACCATATTTGTATCGGCATTATAAAATAAACCTGTACCTACTTGAGCATTATTCATATCAATTGCTTTTTTAGGAATAGGAATTAAAATTTCTTTTGGATTAATTTCGCCCGTAAATTTTAAATACGATTTGCCAATTTTACTACAAGCATGTACAATTTTTGTACCACCATCAAACGTTAAAAACTGCTGTGTGGCTTGTAAATACACTTTACCTGCAAAACTAAAATGATCGTTAAATTTAAAATTTTCTTTTTCAGGTATTTCCCCTTCAGATATTGTTTGCCCCGATGTATCAGGTTTTATAGTTTTAAAATAAATTAAATAGGGTTTATCGTTTTCATCTAAATATTGATACTCGCCCGATGAAAGATAACTTCGTCTGCCAAAAATATTTGTAGTTGCATTGCGAATATTATGAAATTTAGTAACTGTATTTGCTAAAATATTTGATTTTTTTAAAGTATCCATTACTGCATTTTTAAAAATGGTCACATCGCCATTATCAGGAAATACACGTGCATCAGCCACATTTATATAAGGTACATTTTTACAACTAATAATATATTTACGTAAATTGTATTTTGCGCCTGGTGCAAAAAACTTTAATGAATCTTGTTTGGGATGAACACTTATAAATTGTGGTCCATCTAAATCTAACCCCGATTCGGATTTATCAACATCTAGCTTTTTTTGTGTATCGCCTAATTCAATATCTTCTTGATCCATGTACCACTTAAATCTATCCATATAAGCGATATATTGATTTTTATCAAATTTAACATAGCTACCATCGCCGTTATTGATAAATTCTCCTTCGCGTTTATCAAAATCTATTTTTGCATTTACGTTTACGGTACTAAATGTAAAGCCCTCCTCATCAAAGGCTTTTAGGTGAAAGTTTGCGGTATCACTAAAAAAACGTCGTTTTACAAATAAAATTTTTCCAGAACTTAAATCTGCTTTATCAAATTCAACTTTACCATTACCTGTTAATTCTTTATTGGTTAAATCGTATCGCCCTCTAAATTGAATTTTTTCTTTATATGAAATAAACGGTTTTTTTATATCAAATGCCTGCAGCACTTCCTTATAAGGCATAAAATGCAAGCGAACGGTATCGCCGTGTGCGTTGGGAAACTCTGGGCTATCACCTTCTTTTACATCAAATGTTGCCGCTATACCATTCGCACTATCGGGAAAGAAAATTAAATCGGGAACGACCGAGTGACTTGAACTAAAATCCAAATCGCCACCACCACGTAAACCTTTATTACTTAAACGAATTTCGTTAGTGAATTTAGCTTTACCGCCATAGGCATCAAAACCTCCTGGGGGTGTTTGCCTAATAAACCCCAACGAATAATCTTTTTGTAGAGTTAATACTTCTTTAAATGTTGGAAAAATACCTGCAGAAACAAAGTTTCCATCAAAACGCAAGGCTTCGTTACGAAAGTTATCGAGACTATCGATACTAAAAGGATCTAACTTAAAATAAAATTTATCTTTATTATAAGCACCTTTAAATATTTGACGTTTATCATAAAATGCATAACTGTCTTTAAAGCTTTGAAAGCTAGGAAATGTGGGCGCTTTACCGTATCCGCTTTTATTTTTTGGTGCGTCAATTCTTAGTTCTCCATTTACATTTTCGATTAAGGTTTGTACTTTTTTAAATGGAATATTACCATTTACATCGGGTTCAGATGCTTCAACAAATATTTTTATCGAATCGATGGTTTTCATTTTTACTTTAAACTCATTGTAGTCAAAAATAAAATCTTTCCCAATAAACTCAAATTTACCAGAGGCCACGGTGCCACTAAAATACATTTCGCGATTTTTCTTTAATAAAATTTCGCCATGTTTTGGAAACATAAATACTTTTTGTGTATCGCTTAATAATACTTGTTTTACACCACGAACAGTAATATCATAATTTAATAAATTTACAGTAGCATTATTTTTACCTGGTAATACGGAGTGTAGGGTAATAATATCATAATCGTGTTTGTGTTTGGCATTTTCGGCATAATCAAACAAGCGTTGGCGCACCGAAATAATATCACTTTCGGGGTTATAATAAATTAAACCAGAAATGGCCATTTTAAAAATTATAGGGCGCAAATCAACAGCTAAATATTTTATATATTTTGCTAAATCAACAACTGTAAAGCTTTGGGGTTTGCCTGTGTTGTTGTAAAAATCTATCATTTTAGTAATAGGGCTAACGGTTTCGCCACTTTTAATAGCTTCAGATTTTTGTAAATTATAAAAATCGTACGATTCAAAATAGGCCTCACCCTGAAAATTATTGGGTAAAAAACTAAATTGCATGAGGGGTTCATCTAAAGCCCAGGTAATTTGTTCAAAATACATATCGTATTTATGAAACGAATTTGAAAATGGTGTTTTTTCTAATCCATCTTCGCCACGCAAAATAGTAACCAATCGTTTATCTACCTGATAGGTAAAACTTAATCCAGGGTGATAAATGGTATCCTTATCTAAAAAAAACTTTACAATACCTGGGTTAGCAACAATTTTTTCTTTACTCATACCAAAGGCACGGGCGCTAATTTCTAAAAACTTAATGTTATTGCGTTTAAATACAATTTTAGCAGGGTTGGATGGGCTACCCGATCCCACAAATTTAGAGCCTCGCATACCAAAGCCACCATCATAATCTACATCGGGGTAAATATTTTTTACTACCAAACGTTTGCTGTACGAATCAAACCGAGGGTATGTTTTTTCTTGATTTTCGGTAATAACACGGTCGGATAGTTTACCAACTTGTGGTTTATCAAAAAATTGTTTGCCCACAAAAGTAGCGCTATCGCTGGTGTAATTACCCGTTTTACAATCAATAGTATATTTTTTTAAAGTAGCGTTAACACTAGCATCTAAGCCACAGCGCGCCCAACTTACTTTACCTCCTTTACCTACAAATTTACCATTGGTAGGATAAAATATACCTTGTGTTTCTTCAATGGCAATACTATCGCCACGTGGGTTTACACCCACTAGCGTAAAATTTTTAAATATAACTTTTGGAATAGTGTCGTATTCAAATTTAAAATTTGGCTCTACGCTGTAATAGGCATACGATGGCGTTTTATAAAATACGTTGTTTTTAAAAATATTTTCACTCATATCAAAAAACTCTTGCACACCACGAATGGTTTTACCTGATAAAATTTTATCAATACAAATTTGCCAATTATTAAAATTTTCGTACGATTGCTTGCTTTGTATGCAATTTATTAATGTATTAAAATACCCATAAAAATAAGGATAGGGCTTCATGCGCTTTGCCAGCATGGCGTTGGCAGTTTTTATTGCTATTTCTTTATAATAACCAGCTACTACATTTTCTTTCCATAGCTTATCAAATGCTTTAACGTAAGTTTGAGCATCTTCTTTATTTACGGTATTATCATAAAAATACTGCCCTAAATCTTTTGTAAATTTACCAGTGTCGTTTGCAAATTGGGTAAATTTTTGGGCGTAGCTGCAAACTGTTATAATAGATAAAAATATAAAACTTAAAAATTTTAATTTATTTATTGGCATATTTTTATAATGTTGGTAGTTTAAATTATTTCTACCAAATATAATGTAAGTGCGTGGTAAATTAAAATTTTAGTTTAAACAATTTTAATAGGCTCTAACATGATTGCCTTCAATATAATTTATAAGTGCTTTATTGCTTACTTTGTTACCCCCAGCTGTTGGGTAATTACCTTTAAAGTACCAATCGCCAGTATGGTTGGGACAAGCACTGTGTAAGCCTTCTAAACTTTGGTAAATAATTTCTAAATCGGCTTTTAAATTGGCAGGTTTTAATAGTAGGGCAATTTTTTTAGAAATTTCTTCGGGTGTAAATTGTGCGTAAATTTCTTTTACTAAGTTAATTTGCTCTTCTTTTGGTTTTTCAACTTCTAACTTTGCACGTTGGTATAAATCGTTTAAAAAATTTTGCTTGCCATTTTCTTTTAGTAGTGTAATTGCGGCTTCAAAAGCAATAAACTTACCCAACACTGCCATATCTATGCCATAACAATCGGGGTAACGAATTTGCGGTGCAGAACTTACTACAATAATTTTTTTAGGGTGTAGCCTATCTAATATTTGTAATATACTTTGTTTTAAAGTTGTACCACGCACAATGCTATCATCTAATACCACAAGGCTATCTACATTTTTTTTTACAGTACCGTAGGTAACGTCGTAAATTAAGTTCACAAGGCTATCGCGACTTTCATCGGCGGTAATAAAGGTGCGTTGCTTAGCATCTTTTAATACTACTTTGTGTATGCGAGGGTGAGTACTTAATATTTTGGTAATTTCAACATCGCTTAAATTATTTTTTAATTTAATGATTTGTTCGGTTTTGGTTTTATTTACATATTCATCAATACCCTCAACTAATCCTCCAAATGCCACTTCGGCGGTATTAGGTATATAACTAAATACGGTATTTTCTAAATCGTAATTTACACTTTTTAAAACACTTTGAGTTAAATTTCTCCCTAATTTATTTCGTTCGTTATAAATATCTGCATCGTTACCACGACTAAAATAAATACGTTCAAAACTACAACTTTTACGTTCTAAGGGTTCAATAATTTCTTCTTGACTTAACGTGCCATTTTTTTTAATAATTAAAGCGTTACCTGGGTTTATTTCTTTAATCCCTTCAAAAGGGGCGTTAAATACGGTTTGTATAACAGGGCGCTCGCTTGCCACTACAACAATTTCATCATCGTGATAATAAAATGCTGGCCTAATACCATTGGGGTCGCGCAACACAAACGCATCGCCATGACCAATCATGCCTGCCATTACATAGCCACCATCCCAACGCTTACTACTTTCTTTTAGTATTGCTGCTACATCAATATTTTGTTGAATGAGTTTACTTATTTGGTAATTTTTATCATTCTGTTCTTTAAATTTTTTAAACAATCGGTCGTTTTCTTTATCTAAAAAATGTCCAATTTTTTCCATTACAGTAACGGTATCTGCTTTTTCGGTAGGGTGTTGGCCAAGTTCTACTAAATGCCCAAACAGCTCATCAACATTAGTTAAATTAAAATTACCTGCTAGTAGTAAATTACGGCTCATCCAATTATTTTGACGCCTAAAGGGGTGGCAACTTTGTACTGTATTTTTACCAAAAGTACCATATCGTAAATGACCTAATAACAACTCGCCCAAAAACGGAATATTTTGTTTTTGCCATTGCGCGCTTTTATACTCTTGTGGATTTTGTTGTTGCGCGTTTACAAAAAGGTTGTTTACTTGACTAAAAATATCTTGCGTAGCTTTATTTTCTATTGAGCGAAGCCTGTCAATGTAGGTTGTGCCGGGCTCTACATCTAACTTAATGGTAGCAATACCAGCGCCATCTTGCCCACGGTTAATCATTTTTTCCATTAATTGATAAAGCTTGTGTAAGCCATAGCGTGCGCTACCATATTTTTCTTTATAAAACTCTACCGGTTTTAATAATCTAACAAGGGCAACGCCACATTCGTGATGGATAATATCGCTCATAATACTTTACAGAATGGTAAAGGTACTGTTTTGATTTTTGTATTAACAACAAATATTTAACAATTAGCCAACCATTATTTGATTTTTAACGTAGTAATATGTATATTTACGAGTTATAATTATGAACAAAAAAAGTAATATGTTTACTAAGCAACTTTCAATAACATTAATTGTGCTTTTTGTGGTGCTATTTTTTACGCAAACTAAAGCGCAATTTGCATCTAACCAAGGTATTATATTAAACGAATATTCGGCTAGTAATGCTGGCGCCCCCCTAGATAGTTATGGGGCAGCAAGCGATTGGGTAGAACTTACCACCACACAAAGTAGCAATGTTTCGTTAGCAGGTTATTACTTAAGCAACGATAGGTATAATTTATATAAATGGAAATTTCCATCTACATTTACAATGGCACCAGGCGCCTACAAAGCCGTATGGTTAACGGGTAAAAATATAGTAACCACAGGGGGCGAGGTGCATGCTAGCTTTGATTTACAACAATGCAAAAATCAATGGTTAATTTTAACAGCACCAGGGGGCGTAGTGCGCGATAGTATTTTTGTTCGAAAAACACAATTAGGTCATAGTTGGGAGCGTATGTATAACTCTGTTTTAGGTATTAATGGCTGGCGTTTGTACAATGGCAATACTTTTTTAATGAATAATCCGCCTTTAAGTTTTACATTTAAAGATTATTTACCTACACCACAATTTGAATGTAATGCCGGAATTTATACGCCTGGCAACTTTTGCAACCCGTTAAGCGAAGTAAGAATAAAAATAAATGGGCACATAGCCGATACTGTGGCTGATTGTTTTAACATTCATTATACCGTTAACGGCGATTTTCCATCAATTAATGACCCTATTTTTGATTCAGTTGCAAACTCTCCGTTACAACTTGTAAATACTATGATGGTTAGGGCCGTTGCTTATCCTAAAAATGGTTATGCTACTACTACACTTACCTGTTTACCCGATATTTATTTACCCAGTTTTTGCCAAACCAATACTTTTTTTTACGATCAAGAATATACACAGTTTCAACAAGAGTTTGGTATTGTTTCAATAGCTATTCATAGTACCGAAGCTACTTGGTTTGCTGGTGGCGGTAGCGCACCTACATCGCCAACGGTGCATGTTGAGTATTTTGACAAAAATCAAATTACCGAAGGTTATGCTAAAATGTTTAGGCCACAACAAGAAACTTGGAAAACGGCCCAAAAAGGTATTTATTTAACTATGGATGATAAAATGGGTTTTGGCTGCGATTTTACTAGTAGCAGCCCTTACCCTATATTTAATGTGGATGGCTTAGGTAAATCAGGCCGAACGGTTTTTCCAACCCTACACTTAAAAGCAGGCGATTATGAAAGTAACTCTATGCTAACACCCGCACCACCAAGTGGATTGGTAGAGGGCACTGGTATTCGCGATGTATTTTATCAATCGTTAGCTATAAAAAACAATTTACACGTTAATCCCCTTCACATTAAACCTGTAGTAGCCTTTATAAATGGTAAATACCAAGGTGTTTACGATTTACGCGAAGTGTTTGATCAACATTACGAAGCTTACTATAACAACCAAGCAAAAGATTCGGTTGATTTAAATATCAATTACTCGAATACCGAATCCAATCCACCAAATGGCGATGGCTCTTCACACCCTTCTTTTACTCCACTATCAACATTTAGTACACAAGTGTATGGGACTGTTAACAATTACCCTATGAACAGCTTAACTTATTATAACCAAGTTATGAGTAAGTTAGACAAGGAAAGCTTTATTGATTATTTTGTATTAGGCACTTACGCCATTAATAACGATTTTTGGGCCTACAATGTGGCGTTTGGCAGAGGTAACCAAGTTGGTAAACCAGGTACAAAATGGCATTATTATATGTGGAATATGCCCACTATTTTTAATTTTACAATAGCTGGTAATTCGGGTGGCATTCCTACAACATATAATAATTATTTTGCTCACCCCTGTGATAATATGTACCCAACAGGCAATACCCCCACTATAGCCATTACCCCAAACGCCTTTAACGGGCATGGTAACATGATGAAAAAACTTTTTCAAACAAGTGTTGGTAATGCTTCTTTTCAGTTAGATTATAAAAACCGTTACCAAGATTTATTAAATGGCCCCTTACGTTGTGATAATATTTTAAAACATTTTGATTATATAAATAACCTTTACACCAAAGAAATGCATTATCACGAAGACCCCGGCTCATCGCCAACACCAGGCCTTTATGCTGGAGTAATTGGCACTTGGGATACAAATATGGTGCATTTACGTCGTATTATAGCTTACCGTTGTGATTGGATTATTAATGGTTTAAAAACTTGCTACCCTGCACAAGGCCCATACCAAATTACCGTAGATGTTGAACCTGCAGGAGCTGGTGTGGTAAAGTTAAACAGTACTGTACTGCCTTATTATAAATGGACAGGTAACTATTTTCAAACAACATTAAGTTTTAAAGCTATACCAACAAATACGCTGTACACCTTTCATCATTGGGAATTTAAAATACACCAACCTTTAAATAATGCACCTTTAAGTTTAGATTCAGTTGCCATAAGTTTTGTACAATCGGCAGGGCAAAGCAACGAAGAAGTGATTGCGGTATTTACTGATAAAAGTGCTGATATTACGCAGAATGGCGATAATGCCAATATGCCAAGTGCTTTTTCGCCTAACAACGATAATGTAAACGATATTTATAAACCCCTTGGCAGTGCAGCCTTTGCTACAGAATATGATTTTAGGATTTATAACCGTTGGGGACAAGAAGTATTCAGAACCACTGACCCTGCCACAGGTTGGGATGGGATTTATAATGGCCAACAAGCGCAAACGGGAGTTTATGCTTGGGTTATAAACTATAAAAACGTGTACGGTGAAAGTAAGCTAGCAAAAGGAAACGTAACATTAGTTAGATAAACAATTACACTTAATAATTATGCAAAAAAAATACCTACTAAGTTTATTTATAATTACCATTTTTGGCGCCACACAAGCGCAGGATATACATTTTTCGCAAATAAACGAAATGCCTATGTTTATTAGCCCTGCCAACACTGGCTTTTTTAATGGTTATTTTAGAGCTACTCTAAATGGCCGCAACCAATGGAACTCTTTAGGGAACACCTCTGGAAGCGCCTATAAAACAGGTGCCATTTGTATAGATGGTGGTTTGTTTAAATCGCGCAGGCGCAAAGCCTTTTTAGGTGTAGGATTAACCGTATTATACGACCAAGCAGGGGTAGCACAACTCAGAAAAACAAATGTATTATTAAATATTAGCGGTATAATTAAAGTAAATAAACGTGGCGTATTTAGTGCTGGTATTGCTGGTGGTGTAAATGCAACCAATGCCAATTATAATAAACTAACATTTGCCTCGCAATTTGATGGTAATAAATTAGAAGATAATACAGCCTTAAATGGCGAACAAAATTTTAGACAATTTACCACAACCGATATTGGTACAGGCTTTGCTTACGAGTACAGTAAAATAAAAACAGATCAAGATCACGACGATGTTTCATCATTTAAAATTGCATTTGGTGCTTACCATTTAAATAAACCTGTGCAAGACTTTAGTGCTGGAGCTAGTTACCGAATGCCCGTGCGTTTAGCGGCATCTTTTACCTCTAACTTTGATTTTGAAGATACTAAATTTACAATTACCCCTTCGTTACTATACCAAAAACAAGGTAAATACTGGGAAGTTGTGGGTGGAACCTATGTGAAATACCGCGTAAATATGGGCACTAAAGTAACTGGTCAAAAAACACAAAATGCAATAGGTGTAGGTTTATTTTACCGAGCTTACGATGCCTTAATTCCTAAAATTATGTATGAAATGGGCGATTACGCCTTTGGTTTTTCATATGACGTTAACGTATCAAGCTACCGAAACGCTTCACGCTATAGAGGTGGATTGGAGTTTTGCTTACGCTATAATAATTTAGCAAGCTCGTTGTTTGACGCACGAAGCGAATTTAAATAAACCCAAATTAATCTCCTTAAAATGCAGAAACGGTCGTCGTTTATTATAATAAGCGTATTGCTTTTATTATCGGGTGTTGCCATATTTGTATTTAAAACAAAAGGCAAAACAACTACTGTTGATGAAGAGGCCCGTAACTTTAGTTTTAAAGATACCGCAAGCATTACTAAAATTTTTATTGCTGATAAAAACGGAAACAAATCGCTATTACAACGTACCGATAAAGGCTGGTTCGTTAATAATAACTATCCTTGCCGAAGTGATGCCATTTTAAATTTAATGGAGGTTATAAAACATGTAGATGTGAAAATGAGTGTGCAAAAAAAAACTAAGCAAGCTATTTTAAAAGTAATGAGCACACAAGCTATTAAAATTGAAATTTACACTGGCACTAAATTAGTAAAACAATATTATGTTGGTAATGAGCCACCCGATTCGGAGGGATCGTATATGTTATTAACTAATATTGAAACTGGTGAAAATTATGCCGACCCTTATTTGTGTTATATACCAGGCTTTGTTGGCTTTTTAAAACCACGCTATATTGCAAATGCAACCGAGTGGCGTGATAGATTAGTAATAAATTATACGCCTCCTCAAATAAAACAAATTAAGGTAGAGCATCTAAATTACCCCGACTCATCATTTACTATAGAGTTAATAAGCACCAGTAAATTTAAATTATACGATGGTAAAAAAAACGAATTAGCATTTAACGAAGTGAAATTAAAACAGTATTTGGCCTACTATCAAAATATATCTTACGAATATTTATTTACAGGACAAAATAAAAAGCTGCAAGACTCGTTAAGTGCACAAAAACCATTTTGTAAAATAACCGTGTTTGGTACTGGTTTTAACACTAACGAATATAAATTTTATTACAAGCAGCCCAAACAAAAAGTGCCTGAAATGGGCCTAAACTATACGTACGATCCTGATAGGTTATACCTGCGTTTTGCAAATGATAAGGAGTGGGCCTTAGCGCAATATTTTGTGTTTGGTAAACTATTAATAACACCTTTATATTTTAAAAATTAAAAAGGCAAGTACAAAAAAGTAAGTAAGGCATATTTTAATTTGTTTTGTAATATTCCACTAAATTAATAGCCTGTTTAGCTTCAGTTACATCGTGCACACGCAAAATAGTTGCACCATTTAAAAGGGCAATAGTATTTAAAACTGTAGTGCCATTTAATGCCGTTACAGGATTTGTGCCTATTATTTTATTAATCATACTTTTACGCGAAAGCCCTGCTAATATTGGGAAACCTAAATTTTTAAATTCTACTAATTGTTTTAAAAGCGTATAATTATGTTCTGTTGTTTTTCCAAAACCAAAGCCAACATCTAAAATTAGTTTACTAAAATTTAAGTGTTTAAATGTTGTAATTTTTTCTTCCAATTCTATTTTAATTTCTTCAACTACATTACTATAAATGGGGTTTTGCTGCATGGTTTGTGGCGTCCCTTTTATGTGCATGAGTATATACGGTATGCCAATATTAGCAACTGTTGTAAACATATTGGCATCAAAATTTCCACCACTTATATCGTTAATAATATCTGCGCCATTATCAGCACATTTTTTTGCAATGTTGCTACTATAGGTATCAACACTAATAAAAGTATTTGGAAACTCTTTACGAATGGCAATAATATTATTTTGTAAACGTTGCCACTCTTCTTCTTCGTTTATTTGAATGGCATTGGGGCGCGAAGATGCTGCACCAATATCAATAATATCAGCACCTTGATTTAGTTTTTCTGCCACATCATGTAATACATCTTTAAGGGTATCAAACTTTCCACCATCGTAAAAACTATCGGGTGTAAGATTTACTATTGCCATTATGAGTGGTTTAGTAAATGTTAATGATTTACCATTATAGGTATAATCAATTGTAATATTTTTGGTATTTTTAGGATTCATAAGTTTATGCAAAATACATCGCAACAATACGACGCAGCAATTTCGCAATGCAAAGATATCTTTTTAAAGAAAATGAAAGATTATGGCACTGCTTGGCGAAATTTACGCCCTACCAGCCTAACCGATCAAATTTTTATTAAAGCCCAACGCATTAAAAGTATTGAAGAAAAAGGTATTCAAAAAATTAACGATGGTATTAAAGGGGAGTACATTGGCATTATTAATTATTGTATTATTGGATTAATACAATTAGAATTAGAAAATGATACACGCATAGATTTACCTTATAACGAGGTAGCAAGTTTGTATGAAAAAAGTATAAATACTACTAAGCAATTAATGTTACATAAAAATCATGATTATGGCGAAGCATGGCGTGATATGCGAGTAAGTAGCCTTACGGATTTAATTTTAATGAAAATTTTTAGAGTAAAACAAATAGAAGATAACAAAGGCAAAACTATTATTAGCGAAGGCGTTGATGCTAATTATATGGATATGATTAATTACAGTGTATTTGCCTTAATTAAGTTGGTGTAAATTATTCTTTAATTATTTTTATAATCTTAGTTGCAGTGTTAATCTCTATTTTTAAAATATACAAGCCATTTACTAATTGCGCAGTATTAATTATTAATTGCTGTTTGGTATTTGATAGTTTTTGTAAGGCATCCGTTTGATTAATTACCGTTTGCCCTAAAGTATTTATTAATATAATATTTACGACAGTATTTAATGCATTTGTTGTTAAAAAAGAGGTATTTATATTTTCTAAATCTACAGTTAATAAGTCATTTGTTGGATTTGGAAATACATGAACGCCGCTCTCAATCGCATTTTGATTTTTAATTTCTGTGCAAATACCAACACTTTGCGTAAAAATTGCGTTTGCGGTACAATTTTTAAAATCGGTAACACTTAAAGTGTAATTTGTATTGGTAGTTGGACTTACGGTTGTGGTATTAGTTAAAGCGCCTGTGCTCCAAGTATACATATATGAGCCATTACCTCCGTTTGCAATAGCTGTTAGTGTAGCGGTGTTGCCATTGCACAAAATACTATTGCTAGATGTAGCTATTAATGATAATATATTTGGCTGTGAAATAAGAATTGTTTCGGTAGCTGTACTGCCACAACTATTTGTAATAATGCATGAATAAGTTGCTGGGGCTAAATTATTTGCTGTAATGGCATTACCACCAGAAGGCACCCATGAATATGTAAAGCCGCTACCCCCACTAACCGAAACCGTTGCCGATCCATTGCTTTGCCCATTACACGTAATATTATTGCCAAAAATATCAGTAGATAATATTTGACATTCAAAAAATTTAGCTAAAAAGCCATCGTAGTTTCCGCCACCATAAACAACTTGGTGCGCCCCAGGCGATGCAATGTTATTACCAGTATTGGTAGATGTTCGGCCACCAATATAAATATTGTAGCTATTATCAACAGCACACACTAAAGCGTAATCATCACCAATTTCGCCATAATAAGTGCCCCATTGCCTTGTGCCATTTGCATTAAATTTAACTAAATAAGCATCGTAATTACCACCACCAAAAACTGCTTGATGCGCGCCTGGAGTAGCAATTACCGTTCCGGTGGAGCTACCTGTTTGCCCCGCTAAATAAACATTATTAGAGCCATCAATTGCGCACGAAAGACCTTCTTCAAAAGCACCATCACCATAATATGTTCCCCATAATCTTACACCCGCGCTATTAAATTTTACAATAAAAGCATCGGCAAAACCGCCACCATTATTGGGCTGTGCGCTTCCGCTAGTGGCAATAATAGTTCCTCCAACCGAATCGGAACTACCAGATAGATATACATTTCCGAAACTATCCACAGCAACGCCATAGCCATACTCATCATTAAAACCCCCATAGTATGTGCCCCATTGCCTAACACCTGCACTGTTAAATTTTACAATGAAAGCATCTTGGTTACCGCCATGTGTAACTTGATGGCAGCCTACTGTGGCAATAGAATTACCCGTATTTGTATATGTTCGGCCCACAAAATATACATTACCACTAGCATCGGTTGCGCAATTATAAGCATATTCGTTTGCAAAACCACCATAATATGTACCCCATTGTCTAACACCAAAACTATTAAATTTTACAATAAATCCATCCCAAGTACTACCTCCATGCGTAGGTTGATGACTAGCCGGAGTTGCAATATCAGTACCACTTGTAGAGGATGTATTGCCACTTAAAAAGACATTTCCTGTAACATCGGTGGCGCAAAAATATCCGTAATTATTTAAAGTGCCGCCATAATACGTTGCCCAAATACGAGCGCCATTGGTTGTAAATTTTACTAAAAATGCATCTACATTTCCGTTTAAATTTGGTTGATGTGCACCAATGGTAGCAATGCCTGTGTTAGAATCGGTATAGCCACTCATATAAACATTTCCGGCATTATCAATAGCGCAAGCCGATCCCACATCTAATGTGGCGCCACCGTAATAAGTGCTCCATAGCCGCAAACCGTTAGTAGTAAATTTTGCTAAATAAGCATCGTTTGTACCGCCAGCATAACTGCTTTGGTAACTGCCTGTGGTTGCTATATTTGTACCAGTGTTAGATTGCGTATAGCCGCAATTAAACACATTACCGCTTGCATCGGTAGTGCAACCGTAATTATAATCAATTAAAGCGCCACCATAATAAGTACCCCAAATACGCAAGGCAGGATCGATGATTAAAGGTAGTTGTTTGTTATAATTTTCAACTAAAAAACTAGCGCAATTATTTTTTAAAATCCATTTTGTTTTAATTATTGTGTTACCTTGATAGGCTATTGGTGCTTGTTCTACAATAGTGCCTAAAGGAGTTTTAATGTGTAACTCACCATTTTTAGTTATTAAAATAGATTGTGCGCCATTAATTTGCAATTGAATACTATTTGGGTTTGCATTTGGCTGAACTATAAAATCGTATTTTAAATTTCCTTGTTTTGAATACCATTTTAAATCAATGCCTTCATATAAATTTTTATACAACAGCGTTTCATACGATTTTACATCTGTAACGCCATTAGGGCAGGCCGCATTGTAATAATTAGTATAATCGTTTAAAGCTTGGCCCGTTTGTATGCTACAATTTTTGTTGGCGTTAAGCCAGTTTACATCTACTCTATAAATAGTAGTTTGCGTAGCATATTTTATTTTTTGTTTCGTCTTTAAACCTTCAACTAATTTAAATGCCGTTGGTTTAGATAGCTGATACGAAATGCCATTATTTTTTAAGTGATACACTAACTCATTACTACTACCGCTAAAAAGAACATTATTATTGGGTATTGCGTGTTGGTTGTGTACTTGCCCTTTATTTTCGGTAAAAATAATAGCACTTGTTTTTACTGTATTTTGAGAAAAAATAGAGTGACAACAAAAGGCAAAAAAAATTATTATTTTTAATGTACGCAAACTGCTTAGTAATTAACTATTCCAAATTTAGTAAATTATGGCTTTAAAAACAAGATTATGCATTTAGATTCGTGTATACCAAAATTAAATTCCTCTATTTTTTTTATATAATTCATCTTTTCGGCGCATACGCTCTTGCCTGCGTTGGCCACCCAATTGTACTTTACTATTTTTTGCTTTCTTTTCATGAAAAGCGCCTGTTTTTACTTCTAATTTGGGTATTTTTTTAAGATTTTTATCTCGTTTTACTGGTTTTTCATCAGCCGTTAATACGTCAGATATTTCAACGGCTTTTGGTAAAGGTGTTGCTTTTATTTTTTTATTCATAAGCAACTCAATTGCTTTTTGAAATTGTTTTTCCACTTCACTAACAAAGGTAATACTTGCGCCAATTTTATCGGCCCTACCCGTTCTACCAATTCGATGAATATAATCTTCGGGGCTTTGTGGTGTATCAAAATTGATAACATGTGTTACTTCAGCAATATCTAAACCACGGGCTATAACATCAGTAGCAATTAGCACGCGCGATATTCCTTTTTCAAAATCTTGTAAAGCTGCAAAGCGCTGTGGTTGCGTTTTATTTGAGTGTATAATGGCAATTTCGTTTTTTAAAACTGGCTCTAATTCTTTAAATAAATCGTTAGCCATATTTTTATTTTTACAAAACACCAATACTTTTTTTAAGGCTGTATTATTTAATACTAAATGTTCAAGTAAATTTACTTTGGTATAAAAATTAGGAACAAAATAAAGACTTTGTGCAATTTTATCAAGCGGTGTGCCGCGGGCAATTAATTCTAAATACTGTGGTGTAATAAAATAGGTTTCAATTATTTTTTCAACTTCTTCGTCTAAAGTAGCCGAAAACAAAAGGTTTTGACGTTTAGCAGGTAATTTTTCCATGAGTTGAACTAGTTGCGTTCTAAAGCCTAAGCTTAAAAGTTCATCCACTTCATCTAACACTAATTTTTGAATATCTTTTAATTGTAATGTTCTATCTAAAATCATATCCATCAATCGACCTGGTGTTGCTACTAAAATATCTAAGCCGTTATATACTAATTGCTTTTGCGGATTAATGTTGGCACCACCATATATGCCGCCAACTCTAACGGTAACATAGGTTGTTAATTTATTAATTTCGTTTACTACTTGTACCACTAATTCGCGCGTGGGCACAACAATTAAAATACGAGGGTGGCGATTTTCAGAAAAAGTTAGTTGCCTAATAATGGGTATTAAATATGCAAATGTTTTACCTGTACCAGTTTGTGCAATGGCAATGGTATCTTTACCACTCATTACGGCTGGGTAGGCTTTTATTTGAATGGGTGTAGGCGTTGTAAAACCTAAATCGGTAATTGCCCTCAATAAGGGTTTGGTTAAAGTTAGGTCTTGGAAGGTCATATTAAACAAATTATAAATTATAAATTGTAAATTATAAATTAGGTAATGTTATAAATAGCTATTTATAATTCAACATTTCTAATTTAACATTTACTTATGCTTGTGCTGTTGGGCCTCCAAAATTCATCGGAAAGCCATTATCTACTTCTTTAATTTTGCCATTTAGTTGTTCAAATTTTTGAATATTTTCAGCTAATGCTTTTACTAAACGCTTGGCATGTTGCGGCGTTAAAAGTATGCGCGATTTAACGCGGGCTTTAGGTACACCTGGCATAATTTTAATAAAATCTATTACAAATTCGCTTTGCGAGTGTGTAATTATAGCAAGGTTTGAGTAAATGCCTTCGGCAACTTCTTCGCTTAATTCAATATCTAAATGTGGTTGGTTGGGATTAATCTCTTCCATATAATTTATAAAATTTTAAAGTATGAATTTACGATTTAAATTTTAATTGGCTTTAACTTAAAACAAAAAAGTCGGTAACCAACCGACTTTTTTGAACCAAAGCAATTATTGTTTAACCCTTAATTATTCAATTGATTGCTTACTATCTCTAAAACAGAACTAACAACTAATTCATTTTAAATGGCGGAATTTTTCCTTCTGCCATTAATTGTAAACTTTTCTTTTTGTGATCTTCAAAGCTACCAAATGCCAATGCATCTAGCATTTCTTGTCGTGTCATATCGGGATTACCAAATTGTTTTTTAATATCTTCGGCACAACGATCAACATATTTTTCAAATTTTATAGGTGCCCAAACATATTCTTTTTTAACGGCATCTTTATTAATAGCAAACTCTTTAGGAAGCACACCTTCAATTTTAGATTTTATATCTATACCTTCATACGTTTTAGGTAACTGGCGGTTATCAAACATAAATGGTTTACTTACCATTATAGCATGTTTTTTACGCTTAGGATCAATCATAGATAAACCTTCTATACGTAAACCTTTTTTCTTTAGTGTACCGTACTTTGTTTCAAAGTGTTTTAAAATGTCTAACATAGTTTTTTTAGGTTTAAGTGATTGGGAGCATAAAGTTAACCATTAAATTGTTAATAACTTTATTTTTTAGACGAAAGAATTATATTAGTATTAAAACTTTTGTTAAAATTAAGCATTTAGCTTGTTAAAAAGCTGTTTAAATTAGGTTAATTAAATGTTAAGTTATTGTTTATCAGTTAATTAAAAAGTTGTTTATAAGCATATTTTAAGCAATTTTTAAGTATCGACAAAAGCTTATTTATTATAGACGAAAAAATTATTACTTAGATGGTTTTGGCATTTTTTTTACTTTAATAGCTAAATTTAGAAGGGTGGTTAAGGTTTTAGTATCAATATCTTTTTCAACATCTATTGGGAAAACTTTTAGTTGCTTTCTACCTTCACTCAGCAATTTTTTATGTGTTATTTTGTTTCCATCCATAAAACCAACATGTATTTTTTGTGTTTTTTTATACACAAATAAATAGCAACACCATTTTTTATTATAATAATAAAATGGCAAATTAAACTTCCATTCTTCAGTAAAATTTGGCGAATGATTTAAAATAAATTGGCGCAAAAACAATAAGCAACTTTGTTGAGGCTCGGGTTGCACTAAAAAATAATTATTTATAGCGTTTAAACTCATTTAAATATAAATCTTTGTTTGCATCAAGGCTGTATTTATCAATTACTGTTTGGCGACCAGCTTCTCCTAATTGTTGGCGTAATTGTTTATCATCAATTAATTTAATTAAATAATTTAACCAATCTTTTTCTGTGTTTGCTAAAAAACCATTATTGCCATGCTGAATAATGGTAGCGTTAACTCCCACATTACTCATTATTGTTGCTACGCCACAAGCCATGTAAGATAAGCCTTTTAGGCCACACTTACCTTGTGCCCACTCGTTATTTGGCAAAGGCATAATGCCAATATCAAACGTATTTAATTGATTAACTTCTGTTTCTTCGCTCCAATTTACACTTTCAACAGCTAATAAATTATTGGTATAATTTATTTGCCCAATAATTTTAAAATGCACTTTATTTTTATATAGGTTTGCAACTTGAACTAATACGGGCACTATATTTTCAAAATGTTTTATGGTACTAATACTACCACTCCAGCCAATAGTTACATACTCTTTATTTCGTAATTCGGGTTTTAAAACATGAATAGCTGTGTTTAACGTGGTTGGAATTACAATTGTATTTTTATTATAAGGAAGCACTTTGCTTTGTAGATAGGCATTTCCAGCTATAACGGTATGCGCATAGGTTACTGATTTAAAAAATTTTTGTGGCTTTTTTATAAATTCCCACTTTTTATTTTGCGGACTTGTATCTGCAAACCAAATGCTATCATCAAAATCAAAAATAACTTTTGCGCCACTTTTAAATGCTTTTTTTTCGAAATAAGAAGTGCCTATAAATAAGGTTTCGCGCTGAATAAAAATAATATCAAAATTTTTAAAACGACGTTCATCTTTTAAACGAATAAAGATAGATTTTAAAAGAATAAGAAATTTTAAAATTATATTACCTTTTCCATAAAAAATTATATCGTCTTTTTCATTTAATAAATATGAAAAAGTAAATGTAAAATTATGGTTTTGTAAAAAAGGCAAATACTGCTCAAACCTGTAACGTTGGCTAGGCGAGCGTTTTTGGCGATGTGCGCAGAGTATTAAAACCTTAGGCATTACTCTTCAATATCTAAACTAAATTTATGCAAAAACCTATGTACAATAGGCGAAAACAAAACGGCAACACTTGTTAAAAAAGCAACGCCACTATAAATAGCGTAAAAAGATGCGAATACTTTTCCGGCATTATTTATGGGTTTATCAACTGGGCCCATACCTGTTAAAATCATACTAGCATTATAAAGCCCATCTACAAAACCTAAATTAAAAAAGTGCATATAGCCCCAAATACCTATAAATAGTGATAGTATAATAACTATTATAGCTACCAATGCATTTTTAAATAGTTTATTAAAAAAATGTTTTTGATGAGGGAGTTTTTTCATTTTATGTTTGAGGCTCTTTAAAATTACATTTTTTTTATTACGTGCAATACTGTCTTTAAAAAATATGATTAACTTTAATTGTTTAAGTAATTTAAAAGTAATGAAATTAAAAATAATAATTAGTGTACTTGTTTTAATTATTGCCATTTTATGTAATTGCAAAGATAAAAAAACGACACCAGCTGAAATGCCAATCGAAACGCCAGCCAACACTGCTGATTTAAATTCTACATTTGGATTTAATGTTTTAAAAAAACTTAGAGGTATTTGGAATGGCCCTGTAAGCTCTACTACCATGCTTGGTGGCTACCCTGAATGGATTGTTGATTTTAGACCTATTTCTGAAAATCAAATTTCGGCTAAAAATGAATTAGATACCTTAAATGATATTTTTATGTCGTTTTTTATTGCAAAATATAATAATGCGTATAAAGTAGCCTTTAGAAATGGGGGTTCGTTTGGTGGTTCAAAACGTGTTTCGTACTTTTTGGCAGATAGCGTTTTTGAAACTACTACAAAATCGTTTTACCGTTTTAGTGAAATTATAAAAGGAAAAAGCAGAGCTTATACTGAAGTAATTTTTATTGCCGATAGTTTATACGTAAAATCGTACACTAATAAATACAATACCTTAGCAAATGCGGCGCCACATATGGTTTGGAGTGCTAAGTTGCAAGATTCTATGTCGTATAAACCTACTACCGCTTCGTTTGGTTTTCCTAAAAAAACGCAAACAAAAGATTTTTCAAATACATTTACTGGCCAGCTTGAAGCGATTTATTTTTCGACAAGTGGTAATCCGGCAAACGACCCTTACCCCGAAGCACAGCAACCTTATTTAGGTATTACAAACGCCAACTACACTTATGCTAGTGGTTTTACACCCCTTGCAACAAAAAAAGTTTTTTTAGTGATTAGTACACAACCTTTGTTTTTAGGATCAACGATTAATCCTTTCTATTTTAGTTCTAGATCGAGGTACGTTACTTTATCGCCTTTTGATTTAAATTTTAGTTTTAATTATATGCACCCAGGTACTTATTATTTAGCTGCGTTTTATGATAACGATGGCAATAATATACCAAATTCAGGAGATTGGATTAGTAATACAAACACCACTTTTAGTTTATTAGCGCAGGGCGTAACAAACACAAGCATTCAAATAAATTATATCATTCCGTAATAGTTAGTAACTAGTTTGTAAAAACTACAAATCTACTTTTGCATACTTCGCATTTTTTTCAATAAACTCGCGTCGTGGTGGTACTTCGTCGCCCATTAACATGCTAAATATTCTATCCGCTTCAGCAGCACTATCAATTGTTACTTGGCGTAAGGTTCTGTATTCAGGGTTTAATGTTGTTTCCCACAATTGTTCGGCATTCATTTCACCTAAACCTTTGTAGCGTTGTATGTTTACACTATCAGTTTTTTCGCCACCTAATTCTTTAACGGCAATAGCTCTATCATCTTCGTTCCAGCAGTAGCGTTGTTCTTTACCTTTTTTAACAAGATACAATGGCGGAGCGGCAATGTAAACATGCCCTTTTTCTACCAATTCTTTCATGTGGCGGAAAAAGAATGTTAAAATTAAAGTTGTAATATGCGAACCATCCACATCGGCATCACACATAATAACAACCTTATGATAACGTAATTTTTCAATATTTAAAGCGCGCTCATCTTGCGAGGTGCCTCTAAATACACCCAAAGCAGTAAATATGTTTTTAATTTCTTGGTTTTCGTAAATTTTATATTCTAATGCTTTTTCTACATTTAAAATTTTTCCACGCAACGGTAATATCGCTTGAAACTCACGGTTACGGCCTTGTTTGGCTGTTCCACCGGCACTATCACCCTCTACTAAAAATAGTTCGCATAAAAATGGATCGCCGCTAGCACAATCAGCCAGTTTTCCGGGCAAACCCGTACCTGTCATTACATTTTTACGTTGTACTAATTCACGTGCTTTTTTGGCTGCAAGACGCGCTGTAGCTGCTAAAATTACTTTATCTACAATGGTACGCGCTTGTTTAGGATGTTCTTCTAAATAATTTGAAAGTGCTTCGCTTATGGCTTGGTCAACGGCACCAATGGCTTCATTATTTCCTAACTTACCTTTTGTTTGACCTTCAAATTGTGGCTCCTGTACTTTTACCGAAATAACGGCGGTTAATCCTTCACGAAAATCATCGCCACTAATTTCAATTTTAACATTTTTAAGAAGTCCGTTTTTATCGGCATAATTTTTTAAAGTACGTGTTAAACCGCGTCTAAAGCCGCTTAAATGCGTTCCGCCTTCATGTGTGTTAATGTTGTTTACATAGCTTTGTATAGTTTCGCTAAACGAATTATTATAAAGCATAGCTACTTCTACAGGAATAGCACCCGTATTATTTTCAATATAAATAGGCTCATCAATTAATTTTTCTTTAGCTCCATCAATATATTTTACAAATTCGCGTAAACCGCCTTCGCTATAAAATAATTCGGTAAAGGAATTGCCTTGCTCATCTTTTTGACGATCGTCAATTAACGTAATGCTAATGCCTTTATTTAAAAAAGAAAGTTCGCGCATACGATTGGCAAGAGTGGTGTAATTATATTCGCCAATTGTAAAAATGCTCATGTCAGGCGTAAATGTTACCGTAGTGCCTCTTTGAGTGGTATTGCCTACTTCTTTTGCTGGATACATTGGCTTCCCTTTTCTAAATTCCTGCATGGTGATTTTACCATCGCGGTGCACTTCGGCAATTAAAGGGTCGGATAAAGCATTTACGCAACTTACGCCCACACCATGTAAACCACCCGAAACTTTGTAAGTATCTTTATCAAATTTACCGCCGGCGTGTAAAACTGTCATTACTACTTCTAAAGCACTAACACCTAATTTTGGATGAATGCCAGTAGGAATACCGCGTCCATCATCTTTTACACGTATGGAATTGTTTTCTAAAATTGTAACTGTAATGTTTTTACAATGCCCCGCTAAAGCTTCGTCAATGGAGTTATCTACCACTTCATACACTAAATGATGCAGACCTTTAAAACCTGTATCGCCTATGTACATGGATGGGCGTTTTCTAACCGCTTCTAATCCTTCTAAAACTTGAATATTATCTGCTCCGTAATTTGCTTTATCTTCTACTAATTCTGACATAATTTTGTATCGTTCTTAAAATTTATATTATCTTTTAAATGTACTGAATTTATTGGGATTAATGGTTTTAAAAATTGTAAATTTTACTAACAACATGTTGAAAAATATATCTAAAAAATAAGCTTATTTTTGTGCTGAAAATTACAAAATGATTAAGCTAATTATAAAAATTTGGATATCGTTTTTAGTACCTACGTTTTACAAACGAATTCAAGCTAAAAATATAAAAAATATTACGGTAAAAGGTCCGGTAATTATTGCCATGAACCATCCAAATGCTTTTACCGACCCAACGCTTATTAATTTTTTAACGCACCCAACCAATTTAAAATATTTAGCCCGAGGCGATGCTTTTAAACCTGGTATTGTTAGTTGGCTTTTAGAACAAATAGGCATAGTGCCTATTTTTAGAATACAAGATGGTGGAAAAGAAGGTTTAAAAAAAAATGATGAGACATATAAACGTGTAAACCAGCTTTTAAAAAAAAATAATAAACTCATTGTTTTTGCCGAAGGGTTGTGTGTACAAGAACGCAGATTGCGGCCACTTAAAAAAGGAGTGCCACGCATGGTTTTTGGTGCTTACGATTTTTTAAAAACCGAAAATTTAATTGTTGTGCCAGTAGGTATAAATTACAGTAACCCTAATAAATTTAGAAGCACTGTTTTTTATAATGTGGGTGG
Source organism: Bacteroidota bacterium (assembly GCA_025363015.1). Taxonomy (GTDB): domain Bacteria; phylum Bacteroidota; class Bacteroidia; order B-17B0; family Aurantibacillaceae; genus Aurantibacillus. Next base: position 7,286 of record JANYEQ010000110.1, on the reverse strand, counting down.
GCCTATTTTGGTGAAAGATTTTATTGACGATTATACCCAAAACCCTGCCCGAACCTATAATAAATTTATACAAGTATTAGAACCAAAAATGAAAGAACTAATAACACACATTAATAGTAAAGAGTATGATGATGTTGTTTTTAATGCAGAAGAATTATTTAAAAAAGATAGGCTAAGCCAACAGCACTTAAATTATAAAAATTTAGAGCACCATTTTTTAGTAACACAACAACTAACGCAAACCATTAATAAAGCCGAAATTAGTAATAAAGAACTTTTAGATGAATTTAAAAATAAAAGCAATACTTATTTTAGTCAACTAAAAAAACATGGTTTAAAAGACTGGCTTATTAACCCAAATCAAAATAAAAGGGTTACGCCAATTTTTCTTTTTTTAAGAATTATTACATTAATTATCTTTTCTCCTATTTATTTAGTAGGATTAACAGGAAATTATTTGCCGTTTTTTTTAACCCAATTTATTACTAAAAAAATTGTAAAAAATGGTAAAGAGTTTTACTCATCGGTAATAATGGCAACTAGTATGATTTTATTTTTAATAAATTATTTATTATGGTTTTTTATAAGTTATGCTTTTGCTAATACTCTATTTTATCCATTAGCTATTTGCTCAATTATAGGCCTTAGTGCTTGGTTTAGTTTATACTACCAGCCGTTTTACAAAAAAACAATGGGTATGGCTGTACTACTTAAAAATAAAGCCCTTAAAAGCAGCCTTTTACAATCTCGAAACGAACTACTATTTTTATTTAACAAATTTTAGCGGCATTAGTTTTGTATCTTTGGCATACGGTTTGCTTATATAATTGAAATATCCTGAACTCAATAAAAGGATAAACAACAATTACAATGAAAAAAATAAAAAATATTGCCATAAAAACTTCAGCTACTATTGCCGTATTAGCTTTATGTTCGGCTGGTTTTAAAACTGAGCAAACCTACATTATTTCTCAAAGTATTGAAAGTGGCAAAACCTCAGATCAATTACCCACACACACAAATATTGCCTTTAAAGAAGGTGAAATACTAAGTTACCGCATGCACTATGGTATTATTAATGCTGGTGTAGCTATTTTAGAAGTAAAACCCGATTTAATTGATGTTAACGGCCGAAAAGTTTACCATATTGTTGGTAGTGGTTATACTACTGGTAGTACCGATTGGTTTTTTAAAGTACGCGACCGTTACGAAACCTATATGGATAAAGATGCTCTTTTACCTTGGATGTTTGTGCGTAACGTAAGCGAAGGTGGTTATAAATTTAACCAGAATTATGCTTTTAATCATTATACCAAAAAAGTAGATATTGGCAATGGCGAAAAATTTGATATTCCCACTGGCGTACAAGATATGGTAAGTGCATTTTATAGTGCTCGAAATTTAGATTTAAGCAATGCTAAGGAAGGCGATATTTTTAGCTTAAATTGTTTTTTAGATAAAGAAATTTGGCCCTTAAAAATAAAGTTTGTTGGTAAAGAAACCATTGACACTGATTTAGGGAAATACCGTTGCTTAAAATTTAGACCCATAGTACAAAAAGGCCGTGTGTTTAAAAAAGAAGAAGATTTAAATGTGTGGATAAGTGACGATAAAAACCACACCATTATGCGTGCACAAGCTAATGTTTTAGTGGGCAGTATTAAAATGGATATTACCAGTGCTAAAAATTTAGCAAATGAAACGAGTAAGGTGAATTAATTTATAAAGAAAATGTTTTTTGTGAAATACCTTAAACAAACTTTGCCACTAATGAAAGCAAAATATATAGTATAATAATTAGTGGAATACCAATAAACTGTAAGGAAATTAATAGCACTACACTTAAAGCCAAAAACACAAAACGTAGTTGATTATCTTTCCATTTAAAATGTTTAAATTTTAGTGAGAATAATGGGAGTGGCGCTACAAGTAAAAAACTTAACGCAAAACATAAAACACATAAAATATAGGGTTGCATTAAAAACAAATAATGGCTTTCGTTAAAAGAAAACTGTCCGTTACTTGTTATAATTAAAGGTAACGAGGAAATAAAAATTGCATTGGCTGGAGTTGGCAAACCAATAAATGATTCGGCTTGTCTAACATCATTATTAAATTTGGCTAACCGTATGGCCGAAAATACTGGAATTATAAACGCAAATAATTGAATTGAAAAAATACTATTAGCTGTGTTTGGATTAAAATTCAAAGCTATAATTTGAGCATACCCAATTAGTTTAAACATTATTATGCCTGGCACTACACCAAAGGTTACCATATCTGCAAGGCTATCTAAATCTTTACCAATGGCCGAACTTACTTTTAATAAGCGTGCGGCAAAGCCATCAAAAAAATCTAATACAGTTGCTATGCCTACTAAATAAGCTGCCCATACTAAATTGCCTTCAAAACATTTTACAATTGCTAAACACCCACACAATAAATTACCACAGGTAATGGCATTAGGGATGTGTTTTTTCAGGTTCATTTTTTATTTGTAGAGCGCGACATTTATTTCAATAGCTCCATTGCTTCTTGTATTGAAATAATTTCGTTTTTAAAGGTGGCAATTATAAAGCCATCAGCAAAACCTTTTGCCTCTAACTCTTTACGGTATTTTTCGGCAGCATCAAATTTATTAAAATTACCCGATGTGTAACGAATACTACCTGTTACTGTGGTTTGCTTGTCTTTGTCTGCAAGGTCTTTCACTTTTTCATCCATTGCTTTTTCGGCAAATGCTTTTTTAAGTGGCCCTAATTGTATTTTAAACAGTACTAGTTTCTTATCTACCGAGCTAAACATTTTTTCTTCGTTTAAATCTTCTTTATATTTTTTATCAACCGTGGCTTTTGTTTGATTTAATAAAATACGTTTACCACCTTTGTATGCTGTAACAAAGGCATCGCTATAGCCTTGTATAACTAAATCGGCTCTTACAGCTGCTGCTAAATCAATTGTTTTATAGCCTTTGGTAACATATTTAAAAATTTCTTCGCCTGTTTTAAGTTCTAAAACGCCTGCACTAGTGTTAAATATTTTAGTTGAAATTTTATTTTTAAATGCTCCTAATTGTACGCGATATACAATTTCGTCTTTACCAAATTTTTCAATTACTTCTTCGGTATTACTATTGTTGTTTTGATTGGTATTATTATTGTTAGCATTTAAGCTATCTTTTAAGGCTGGGTTATTGGCTAGTTTTAACTCATCTTCTTTTTCCTTTTTCAATAGGGCTTCTAATTCTTCATCGCTAATTTTTTGTATGTTTTTACCTTTTATACGCGACACACCAGCGCCTTTATTTCCTTCGCTTCTAAATTCGTCGCGACGTTTCATAGCGGTACTTACTTTTTTGTAATCGCCCGATGTGTAAACTACCGTTGTACCATCTTGTAGGGTAGTTGATTGAATATCGCCAATGCTTAATAAGAATGATAATTCATCTGTAGGTATGGCACCTGCATAGCGAATTAGTTCAACGGTATAAGCATCTTTTTCAGTTGATAGTTTTGTTTTTTTATTTGCTAAATCAAAAACATTACCAACAATTTCGGTAGTTTTATCTGTCCCTGTGCTATCGTTAAGATATTGGCTAACCCATGCTTGCCAATAATCATCGGTTTGGCCTACACCTTTATCATTTACCGGAACGCCTAATGCGGTGTTTAATTCATCATCGCGGTAATTTGGTATACCATCTTTATCTTCATCTAATGGGCAACCTTTAGCATCTACAGCAGCGCCTTGAGGGGTGCCCTGGCAATCGTCTTGTAAATCGGGTACGCCATCTTTATCGCTATCGGTTTTATCAAAGGCTAACCAAAACGCATCGTTTAACGTATCTTTTTGTAATTTTTGTTTTTGATGATTTTTAGATATTAAATCGTATTGCAGGGCAAATGAGGTATAGGTAAATTTATCTTTAGTAAGCTTGCCTATTGCATTTTGCGAAGTAATGCCATCAATAAAGGTAGTGTTGGTAAAAAATAGTTGGAAATTTAGTTTAAAATCAACCCTATCGGTTACTTGCATAATAGCTCCAGCACCTACTGGTATTGCAAATGCACGTTCGGCATACTTACCATTAATTTTTTGGTTGCGAATGCGTACATCTGTTTCATAAGTATAATCACGTTTTAAATCTATGGCAAATTGGGCATCGGCAGCATTTTCGGCTTTATCTTTTATACTACCATCACTCCAATAATAGTAAGTATTACCGTTTTTATCCTTTAAATCGGTTTTACTTAAAAACTCAAATCCTGTAATACCCAAACTTATGAATGGCCTAACCTTAAACCTATCTGGAATAAAGTTACCAAAATCGTACAGTAAATTTAAACCACCTGCTCTAATTTCGGATTGAAAATTTTCGTGGCGGGTGGTTGTATTTTCATTAGCCCCTAATTGACCGAACATTATATTAAAGTTTAACTGTAAATATCTTGTTAAGCGTTGTGATACATTTAAATCAAAGGCTGGACGGGCTGTAAGTGGCGATTGAAAATGTTTTTGGTACATATTGCCGTAAAAACCTAATCGACCAACGCCTAATGCTATTTTTGGTTTTAATTTTTGATCAATTCTATTAATAGTATCTCCTAATTTTATTTGCTCTTCGCTTGTTTTGACACCATCTCGGTAAACGGCATCCGCATTTACAGTTTGAGTGGGAATAACTAAAGGGTTTAGTATGTTATATAAAGAATCGCCAATAAATGGTGGACCTTTATACATGCCTTCGGGTTCTTTTTCGTTAATATAATATTGTAACAACTCTTGTGGGGAGAGTTTATTTAATACAGCAGTATCTGTTTGAGACTTAACAGATAAAGCAAAAAGAAATAAAACTAAAAGTATTAGTTTGTACATATGTTAATTAATAGGGTAAATATAGAAAAAAATAATGTTAAATAAAATCTAAAAAGTCAAATTAATTTTTACTATTTTTTTGCTACATCAGCTCTCTACTTTGAAGAATTTAGTAATAAAAGAGGGCTATTCATTTACTTAAACCATTTTTGGTTAGTAATCATTAATGCTTCTTGCACGGTAATACGTTTACCACTATTATAGGCTACTACAAACGCACTTTTTACACCATTGTTGTTTTTTGTAGTTTCTCTGGCATCGTGTGCTAAATTATATTGCGCATAATTACCAATCATAAATTTAGAAAAACCGCCTTGCATTTCGCTTTTAATAGTTTGGGTAATATTAAATTTTTGAGCAAGTGTTGAGGCTGATACATTGGCATTAGTAAAGGCACCAATTTGTACCATATAGTTTATATTACCATCTGTTTTTGCAAGTGTTTGGTTAGTTGTTTGCGTGCTGTTGTTTGAGTTATTGTTTGTTTGAGACGTATTATCTACCGTATTTGTTGTTTGAGCTGTGTTGTTTGTCTCCGTGCCAACAGAACTTATATTGGCCGTGTTGTTAAAACTACTAAATGTAATTGTTTCGGGTTGTACTTTATGTTTTTTACTTTGATTTTGTTCTAAAAATGAATATTCACCATTTAAAGTAACGGGCGATGCGCTTGACCCGCTGAGTGTATACGATAATTCTAATTCTTCCTTATCGGGCACTGTAACCCATACAAATTTTATTTTACCGTCGGCTACTGAAAAAGAAGCCTCTTCGGTTTTAGTAGCTTTAGCGGTTAATGTTTCGGGTAAATCATCGCTATAGCGTGCAAAACCTTTGGTGCTACCTTTGTTAATTTTTAAGTTGATAACATATTCATTATCCGAATTTTTTACAATTGTACGTTGTATTGTAATATTAGTTGCTGGTTCGGCATTTGTGCTTGGCTGTGTACTTTTAGTTACTTCGGTGGTGGGTGTAGCTGCTGTTGTATTGGTGGTTTGCCCGTCTGTTTCGTTTACAGTATTGGTGTTGGCACTTGAATTATTAGTTACTGTTTCTGAATTTCCTATGGTAATTTCGGTGGGTAGCATTTCTACTACTTGTTTGCCATTATTTTCAACATACGAATATTTACCGCCAATTGTTTTAAGTCCATTAGCATTGGGTGCTGCCACTAATGTAGCTTTTACAATTAATTCGTTATCGGCTGGCAGGCTACTCCATACCCATTTTGCAATGCCTTCTACCAATGTAAAATCGGCGCCTTTATTTTCTTTTTCTTTTATTAAAATACCTTCGGGTAATTCTATTTGCAGCTTTGCAAAGCCGCTCATATTACCTTTAGTAATTTTAAACTCAACAGTAATTTCTTGCCCAGGATTAATGCTTTTAGGAATGTTATTGGTAACAGTAATTGCACCATCGCCACTAAACAAACTGTAAATAAAAACAGTTAAGGCATTTATAACAATAAATAGGTATTTTATCATTTTACTAAAATAGCTTTAGTAATAACCTGAATACTTGTTGGTTAGGATGTTTTAATAACAATGGCTTGTTAATTTAAATTGCTCTTTTTTTAAATAAAATCTTCTTTCTTAAAATAATCAATTATCGAATCAATAATCAATTTATTTTGTTGTTTGGCATCTAAGTGCGGCAAGTTCTCTTTAAGCTCCCAGTGTGGCCAACCATCTTCGTCTCGCCCTTTATATTCGTAAAAACCATAGGGCTGTAATAACGTGCAAATTGCTATATGCATTATCTCTAATTTTTCATCTTTTTTATACTTTTTAAATGGTTTGTTTAACTCTTGTAAACCAATCATAAATAAAATAGAGTCATAATCCATTGGTGCGTCAAATCGTTCGCTTAATTTTTGTTGTAATATATTCCAATCGCTTGCCATATTTAATATGTGTTAAATTTTAAAACCAAAAACTAAAATATCATCTATTTGTTTTTCGGATACTATTAATTGTGAATATATATTTTGAATATTGTTTTTTTGTTCAGAAAATGGCATATTAATATTGTCTTTAATAAAATTCTCAAAACCATTAAAGCCAAATTTAGTTTTATTACTGCGGTATTTCAATTGGTCTTTAAACCCATCGGTTGTAATATAAAAACCATTTATTTCGTTAAGTAAAAATATTTGCTCCGTAATATTAGTAAGGTGTTGTTGTTTTCCTAATTCTATTTTATAGCTTTCGGCCATTTTTAATTCATGATGTGTGTTTACAGTATATAAATCTATTTTTGAACCCGCATAACTTAATTTATTTTGGGTTTTATCAATAATACAAATGGCAATATCCATCCCTTCATTTAATGTTTTTTTTGTTTTTTGTTTACGCTGTAAATAGTTATAAATTTCAGTATTTACTTCCGCTAAAATGTGTGGGGCA
>JANYEQ010000081.1 GCA_025363015.1 Bacteroidota bacterium | reverse complement strand
GTGAGTAGTTTTGATTTAAGCCATTATTAAACTTATCCATTTCGTAAAATAATTTATTGTGCGAAAGGTGGGTATATATTTCGGTAAATTTTCGGTTTTTATGTCCTAATAATTTTTGCCCTACTCGTTCATCTATTCCATACAAAAAACAAATAGTTGCAAAGCTGTGGCGTGAAACGTGAAAGGTTAAATGCTTTTGTATTTTAGATTTGGTTTGAATGGATTTTAAATGCTCATTTACTTTTTGGTTGGTTATAGAGTCCATTAATTTGCCTTCTTTATTTATATCTATCAGCATTAATGCTTTTTCAACTAAGGGTACAACAACTGTATTTTTGGTTTTGTGCATAGATAATTCAATATAATACTTAGTTATTTTTTCGTTTGTATTTTGAATTTCAATTTGTTTTGAAAATAAGTTTTTGTCCTTATCCAAAGCCAACATATCCCTAAATCTTAATCCTGTATAACAGCTAAATAAAAATCGTTTTAAGGTTTTGTATTCGCCGGGTGTTATTTGATTATTGTTTTCACGTTCCTGCCATTCCTCCGATGATAGTTTGTGTATTGGTTTATCAGGTTCTATATAATTAGCATACATTTTTTCTAATACCACTAATTCATCGGGTTCAAGGTAATCTCTTGTGGTTAATTCTTTAGCCGTATCCTGTATTTTATAATCTTTAAAAGGTGAATTTTCAAGCATATAATCCCCATTTTTTACAGCTATAAATAATAGTGTTTTTAATACTTTCATATTGTTGGCTACTGTTCGTTCAGTATTTCCACAGCCTCCTACTGTAATTGGCTTTAGCATATAATTTTCGTATTCCACCAAAAATTTAGGATTAATGTCATTTAAACTTAAATTAGGTTTAAAGTCCTGTATTTTTGTAACTATGGATTTATAACTTTTTATGGTTTCTGCTGACCATTTGCCTGTTCGTCTATAATCAAATTCCTCCATAAAATAGTCGGCAAATAATTTGTTTCCTGTTGGTTTACAAAAATCATGTTTAAATAGTTCTACTGTAATGGGCTTACTCATTAAATCATACTTTAATATAATATCATTAGCCCGTTTTTTCTCGCTATCTAAAAAATGATTTAATTTTTCATAGTTTGGGGCTTCTTTGGTGGCTCTTTCTTTAGATGTATCCCAACAAAAAAGTTCATTTCTTAAATGTGTTTCTAATTTTATTATTTCTTCTGTTTTTAAATGGTTAAATTCTTTTTTAAGAGGGATATTTTTTTTAATAGATAGCTTAGTTCTTTGTTTTCTGCCGATTGTGAATAGCATATATATTTGGGCTGAATTATCAGCGTGCGGTCTTTCTGACCTTATGTAAAAATGAATGGATGCGCTCATATTATTTTCTTTTATAACGTTTAATAGTGATTTTAATTACAGATTTTAACTTTTTTTAATACAAAGCGGGGCAAATTACTCTCTAAATGGGGGTTCAAAAAACTACTGTTTTGCTTCCCCACAAAATTCTCCACTTTTGGGCTTGGGGGAACTATGGGGGAACAAAATGGTGTAAAAGGGTAAAAAATAATTTTTTTGTGATGACACAAAAATTGTTAAAAGCCAATGGTATTGGGCAAAACAAGAAGCCCAATAAATTTTCATTTATTGGGCTTACAACTCCTTGCGGAGAAAGAGGGATTCGAACCCTCGGTACAGTTTCCCGTACGCATGTTTAGCAAACATGTCCTTTCGGCCACTCAGGCATCTCTCCGTTTACTGTTTTTAAATAAATTAAACAAATATTTAAAAATTAAGTGTGCAAATTTAATATTTTTTTTTAACTCCAAAGTATTTATTGCAAACTTTAAGTAACTTATATATTTTTAAAGCTGAAATTTAATGTTTTAAAAAGCTATATTTGTAATAAACCTTCTTTTAAAAATGAAAAAAAATTACATTGTTTTAATTATACTGTGTTGTAATTTTTTTAAAGCACAAACTTACCCTAGCCAAAATATTAATTTACTAAGCTTAATAACGCCTAATACTGTTAATAGCGGCGTTGATGGCCGAAGATACTCGGGGTGTTGGGGTTGGTTTCAATCTTCTAAAAATAAAGAATATGCCATTTGTGGCACCAGCAATGGCACCTACTTTATTGATGTGAGCGCTCCTACAAGCCCTACCATTTCAGCATTTGTACAGGGTAAATTGGGTTGTACTTGGCGCGAAATTAAAACCTATCAAAATTACTGTTATATCAGTAGCGACGATGCTTCGCCCAACACTTTTCAAATTGTAGATATGCAGTATTTACCTGATAGTGTACATATGATTAATAATAGTAAGCAATATGTGGAGCGTACTCATGCCATGTGGATAGATGGCGATAAACTATATACTTCGGGAGTTACTTATAGTACTGGTTTAACGTCGCCAATGAACATTTATAGCCTTGCTACGCCCACGGCACCAGTTTTATTACGCGAACTTTCGCAGGATATTTCAAACAGCGTAATAAATTATGTACATGATATGTATGCTCGCAACGATACTATTTTTGCATCCTGCGGTAACCAGGGCATTCACGTTCTTAAATACAATGCTGGCTTAAACACATTTACACAATTAGGCAACTATTTAGGATATCAAGGTGCTGGTTACAACCATAGTAGTTTTTTAACACAAAATGCAAAATATTTAGTTTTTTGCGATGAAGCCCCTGCAGCCCTTCCCATTCATTTAGTAGATGTGCAAAATTTGTCAAATATTTCGCCTGTTCAATCATTTAAACCTTACACCAATACTACACCGCACAATCCATATTTAATTGGAAATAATATTGCCATCGTATCGTGTTACGAAGATGGTGTAAACATTTACAATATTTCGCAACCTGCTAATATATGTTTAACGGGATATTTTGATACCTACCCACAATTTGGAGGCAATCAACCAAGCTACTCAGGGCAAACCTACCGTGGTAATTGGGGCGCTTACCCTTATTTACCAAGTGGTATATTACTAGCTAACGATATGCAAAATGGTTTATTTATTTTAAACCCAACGGCAGCTTATACAAATACTACTTGCATTCCTTTAACTGTAAATAAAAACACGCAAATAAATAATAGTAATTTAATTTTTTATCCCAATCCAGCATCTAACAAAATTGCCGTAAATTATAGTACCAACGGTAATATTTTATTACAAATTAAAACTATTTTTGGGCAATTAGTTTTTGAAAAAAGTTACAATAATATAATTAACGATTACATTACTACCGAAAATTTAGCAAATGGTAGCTATGTTATTATTGTAAGCGAAACTACTAAAACAACAAGTAAAAAATTAATTGTAAATCATTAATAAAATGAGAACACAAATTACCTTAGCTTTAATTATTTGTTTGCTTAATTTTAAAATAAAATCGCAAACGTATGCCACAAATAATTTTACCTTAATAAGTGTTATTAGCCCCGAAACTAACCTTAATAGTTATGGCGATAAATACTCAAGCTGTTGGGGCTGGTATCAAGCCAATAAAAATAAAGAATATGCTATTGCTGGCTCTACGTCTGGCACTTACTGGGTAGATGTTACAAACCCCGCTACACCCACTGTAAGTGCTTTTAAAGCGGGTAAAATTACAACTACTGTTTGGCGCGAAATTAAAACCTATCAAAATTACTGTTATGTAGTAAGCGATGATGGTGGACCAAATAGTTTTCAAATATTTGATATGCAATACTTACCAGATAGCGTTCATAAAGTTTTTGATAGCCAAACACTTTTTAAAAAAGGACATACCTTAACCATTGATGGTACTAATTTGTACGTTGCTGGCGTTACATACAGTACTGGCTCTACTTCAAGCATGAATTTATATAGCTTGGCAACCCCTTCAGCACCTGTATTAATGCGTAGATTAAATCAAGATGCTGGGTTTATAAGCTACGTACACGATATGTGTGTAGAAAACGACACTATTTTTGCATCTTGTGGTAACCAAGGCTTGTATGTATTTAAATACAATAGCGGCTCAAATACATTTACACAATTAGGTTCGTTAACCTCTTACACGGCCTCGGGCTTTAATCACAGTAGTGCCTGGACTCCAAATAGAAAAACGCTAGTACTCACTGACGAAGTTCCCACTCACTTGCCAATTAAAATTTTAAACGTTCAAAATTTATCAAATATACAAGTATTAGCCACTACCAATCAATTTACAAACACTACACCGCATAATCCGTTTATGGTAAGCAACCAATATTGTTTTATGAGTAGTTATCAAGATGGCTTACAACTATACGATATATCTACCCCTACTGCGCCTGTGCTTGCAGGTTATTTTGACACCTATTATCAAGGTGGAGGAAACAATGGTGTTTGGACAGGCGACGACTACGACGGCTTGTGGAGCGCCTACCCTTATTTTCCAAGTAAAAATATATTTGCCTGCGACCAAAAAAATGGTCTATTTATGTTAAAAACACATCTTTATCAAAATGCTGCCACTACTACCACTGCAAGTTTTATTGCCCCTAGTGGTACTATTTGTGCTGGTAGCTCTGTTACTTATACAAATACAAGTAGTAACGCTACTAATTATAATTGGACTTTTTTGGGCGGAAGTCCAAACACATCAACTCTCTCAAACCCTACTATTACTTATAATTTAGCGGGCAGCTATTGGGCTACTTTAAGTGCTTCAAATGGCACTAGTTCTTCAACAAGCTCAAGCCCATCACCTATTACAGTTGTGCAAGTACAGGCAAGCATAAGTGCTACCAATGCCTCATGTGGTTCATGTAACGATGGTTCAGCATTAGTTATGCCAACTTCTGGCACAGCGCCGTTTACGTATACTTGGGCACCAAGTGGCGGAAATGCTCAAACAGCCAGCGGATTAGCTGTAGGCTGTTATACAGTAACAATAAAAGATGCTAATAACTGCTCCTCTACTAAAACAGTGTGTATAAATTTTAGTACTCAATTAAATACTGTGTTAATAAGTAATGCCAATTTATTAGTGTATCCAAACCCTGCAAAAAACAATGTAATTATTGAATATGTAGGCGCTACATTTAATTATGTTTTATACAATAACCTAGGGCAAGTGGTGGCTAATACTAAAAACAATATAAACAAAGCTTTACTGAACGTAAACGACTTATCAAAAGGTATTTTCATGATAGAAGTAGAAATTGAAAACAAAAAATTACGAAAAAAATTAGTAATAGATTAACCATTAAATAATTAATAAACAGCAACCTATGAAAAAAACATACCTTTTTTTACTCGCTTTAGCGCTAAGTAGCAACATCTTTAAAGCGCAAACATTTGCAGCCTCTAACTTTACATTATTAAGTAACATTAGCCCCGAAACTGGCACAGGTGTTAAATACTCGGCTTGTTGGGGTTATACTCAACCTATTACAAATAAAGAGTTTGCTATAGCTTGTTCAAAAAATGGCACTTATTTTATTGATGTAACAAACCCTACAACACCTACCGTTAGTGCTTATGTTCCTGGCACTTCATCAAACGGTACTTGGCGCGAAACAAAAACGTATCAAAATTATTGTTATGTTGTGAGCGACGATGGCTCATCAACAGGCTTTCAAGTAATTGATATGAGTACATTACCAGCCACCGTTACAGTTGTGAGTTCAAATAACAGTTTATTTAGCCGTGGGCACGCCTGTTGGGTTGATGGTAATAAACTTTACGTATCGGGGGTTACCTACAGTACTGGCGCAACCAGTAGTATGAATGTGTATAGCCTTTCAAACCCAGCAGCACCCGTATTATTACGCAGCTTAAAACAAGATTATAATTTTATTAATTATGTACACGACGAACATGTACGTAACGATACTATTTTTGCATCTTGTGGTTACCAAGGGCTTTATGTATTTAAGTACAACACCGTTGCAAACACATTTACACAATTAGGCTCATTAACAAGTTATACATCATCAGGTTATAATCACGCCACATCTTGGACACCAGATGGCCAAACCCTGGTAATGTTAGATGAAGTGCCTGCAAGCTTACCTATTAAAGTAGTGGATGTTAGTAATCTTTCAAATATGAATGTACTTACAACCACTAACCAATACCCACAAACCACGCCACACAACCCTTGGGTGGTAAATAACCAATATTGTTTTATTAGTAGTTACCAAGATGGTACGCAACTTTACGACATAAGTAACCCTAGCGCCCCGTTTTTAGCAGGTTATTTTGATACTTATTACCAAGCTGGTGGAAATAACAATACGTGGAGCGGAAGTGCCTATGATGGCCAATGGGGCTTGTATGCCTATTTTCCAAGTAAAAACATTTTTGCGTTAGATAGACAAAATGGTGTATTTATGATTAAAAGTCATTTGTTTCAAAACACAGTTACCAATTTAAAATCAAACTTATATAACAATTTTGAAATGGTAATTTACCCAAATCCAGCAAAAAACGAGTTACAATTTAATCTTCCTTTAACCGCTGTAGATGCGGATTTACAAGTAAAAATTTATAACTCTCAAGGTAAATTAGTAAGTGTAAAAAATAATAGCGAAATAAATAACGTAAATACGGTAACCCGTAAAATAAACACATCAGAGTTAAACAATGGCTTATATTACCTTACTTTAATTAGTAACGGCCAAACAGTAACAACTAAAAAAATTGTAATTTCTAAATAAGCCGTATGTTCTCAAAAAATAGTATTATTGGCGTTGTTGGTAGTGGTGCCATGGGCAGCGGCATTGCCCAAGTTGCTGCAACTGCAAACTACACTGTAATGGTTTTTGATACAAATACACAAGCCATACAAAAAGCACAAGCTAATTTAAAAACAAGCTTAATAAAGTTAGTTGAAAAGCAAAAAATTACAACAGAACAACAAACCTCTATTTTTGAAAAAATAAAATTTGTTGTAGATATTAATGAACTAGCCCATTGCGATTTAATTATTGAAGCCATTGTTGAAAACCTAGACATAAAAAAAACAGTATTCTCAAACCTCGAAAACATTGTCAGTCAAAGTTGTGTGTTAGCAACTAACACCTCTTCGCTTTCCATTACTTCTATTTCAGCAGCATGCAAAAACCCCCAACGGGTTATTGGTATTCATTTTTTTAACCCAGCAACCTTAATGCCTTTGGTAGAAATTATACCAAGCATTACAACCTTACCTGAAGTAACCCAACAGTGTAAAACCTTAATTGATAGTTGGGGCAAAGTAACCGTAATTGTAAAAGATACGCCAGGCTTTATTGTTAATCGTGTAGCACGCCCTTTTTATAGTGAAGCCCTTCGTATTTATGAAGAAGGTATTGCCGATATTGCTACAATTGATTGGGCAATGAAACAAATTGGTGGCTTTAAAATGGGACCTTTTGAATTAATGGATTTAATTGGGCACGATGTAAATTATATTGTTACCGAAACCGTTTGGATTCAATTTTATTTCGATCCAAAATTTAAACCCGCTTTATCTCAAAAACGCTTATTAGAAGCAGGTTTTTTAGGTAAAAAAACAGGTAAAGGCTTTTATAATTATACAGAAAACTCAACACCAACAACACCCACACAAAATTTAGAGCTAGGCACTTTAATTTTTAAACGTATTTTAGTAATGCTAATTAACGAAGCTGCCGATACCCTATATTTAAAGGTAGCAAGCGCACACGATATTGATTTAGCCATGACTAAAGGCGTAAATTACCCAAAAGGTTTACTAAAATGGGCTGATGATTTTGGCATACCAAACGTAATTAAAGAACTTAATTCATTAAAAGATTTTTATGAAGAAGATAGATACAGAATAAGTCCACTTCTTAAACAAAAATTTATTTTACAAAAAACCTTTTATGAGTAAATAAGTGCCATTATTTTAGTGTTACTTAAACAAGTAAAAACAAAACTGTTAAAAAATCTAAAACAAATTTTTAGTATATTTAAACATTGGTACATTTGTTGTAATACCAAAATTATGATGATAAAAAAAATAGCATTTATTGCGCTTACATTTTTAGCAACTGGCTTAAGCGCTCAAAAACAAAACTCAAAACCATTTAACTTTAAAATAGATGGTAGCATTCGCAACTTTACAGGCAAAACAGTTTATGTTCACCATAAGTGGGATGATAAAGACATTACCGATTCTGTTAAAGTAATTAATAACAAATTTAGTTTTAACCTAAAAAGTATAGACCCAAACATGTATTGGTTTACAACTACCAATAATGTAAACCAACAACCCAATAGCATATTTTTTGCCGATGCCTCAACAATAAAAGCTACTTTAATTAGCGATTCTATGGCCTACTCGCAAATACAAGGTGGGCAAACCCAAACCGATTATTTAGAATATCGACAACTCATAAACGGTTTTGTACTACAACAACAGCAATTACAAGGCGATTATAACACGGCTAACCAAGCTGGCGATTTTGGTAAAATGACCGCCATTAAAGAACAATACCAAACCCTAAACACTACTTTTATTGGGGGGTTAAAAGGTTTTGTTAAATCGCATCCAAAAAGTGCAGTTAGTGGCTTTATCATTTATAACGATTTTAATAATCCTAGCGTACCATTTACCGATGTAGTTGAAACCCTTGGTTATATTGATAAAAGTATTGAAAATACCAAATTTATTAAACTAGCCAATGCTCGCGTAGATGCAGTAAAAGGCACTATGGTTGGCTTTCCGGCAAACGATTTTACACAAAACACCCCCGATGGTAAAGCCATTAAATTAAGTGATTACAAAGGCAAAAAAATGGTGTTGGTAGATTTTTGGGCAAGCTGGTGTGGCCCTTGCCGTATGGAAAATCCTAACGTAGTATTAGCCTACAACAAATACAAAGATAAAGGCTTTACAGTATTAGGCGTTTCGTTTGACCAAGATAAAGACAAATGGCTAGGTGCTATTGCAAAAGATAATTTAACCTGGGATCATGTAAGCGACCTTAAAGGCTGGGGCAACCAAGCTGGTAAATTATACAGCGTTACGGGTATTCCGGCAAACGTGTTGGTAGATAAAGACGGTAAAATTGTAGGTAAAAACCTTCGCGGTGCCGAATTAGATGCTAAGTTAGAAGAAATATTAAATAAAAAATAAATCTATCTAAATAGTCGTAAGTCTATAAATTTTAGTCTTCGGCAAAAATTACTAATCATAATTAATCTACGTTAACAACATTCCATAACAAATAAAATTTACTACATTCGCTCAAAAATTAAAAAAAGTATATGAACACATCTAAAATTGTTGCCTTAGCAATTACATCCGTAATTTGTTTATCGTCAAAAGCACAAGAACCTAACGTAATGACGATTAATAACAAGCCAATTTCTAAATCAGAATTTGAAGCCGTGTATCGCAAAAACAATGGTAAAGAAGTTAGTACAAATGCCAAATCAGTAAACGAATATGTTGATTTATTTTCGTTATTTAAAAGCAAAGTATTTGAAGCCGAAAGTATGGGTTTAGATACCTTAACTTCTTTTAAAACCGAATTAGCAGGCTACCGCCGCCAATTAGCAGCTCCCTATTTAACCGATAAAAACACCAATGAAAACCTATTAACCGAAGTTTATGAACGCATGAAAAGCGAAGTTCGTGCTAGCCATATTTTATTTAGAGTAGATGAAACCGCCTTACCTAAAGATACGCTAGAGGCCTGGACGCGCGCCCACATTACACGTAATGCAACATTAGGCAAGCTTCCTACCGCAGCTGAAATTGCTAACTACGATAAGCTTTTAAAAAATACTCAAGAGGTTGCAAAAACCCTAAAAGGTAAAGATAGTAGCCTTTACAAAGCTAAATTTAACGCCGTTAAAAACTTAGCCGAATATTATAAAAATGCAACAGATAAATTTCAAGACATAGCACCAAAAACAAGCGATGACCCTAGCGCCCTTGATAACAAAGGAGATTTAAATTACTTTACCGCCATGAATATGGTGTACCCTTTTGAAAATGCGGCTTACAACACTAAAGTAGGCGAAGTTAGCCCCGTAATACGTACAAAATTTGGTTACCATATTTTAAAAGTGTACGACAAACGTGCTTACCGTGGCGAAATGTTTGCAGCGCATATTATGTCAAAATTTGCAAAAGATGCTACCGAACAAGATAAAGCAAACGCAAAAACTAAAATAGACGAATTATATGCAAAACTAAAAGCTGGAGGTAATTTTGAAGATTTAGCTCGCCAATTTAGTGATGATAAACAAACCAGCGACCGTGGTGGACAATTACAACCATTTAAAAGTGGGCGTTTACCTAAAAGTTTTGAAGATGCTGCCTTTGCCCTAAAAGCCAATAACGATTATAGCGAACCTGTATTAACAACTTACGGCTGGCATATTATTAAACGATTAGATTTAAAAACATTAGCTCCATTTGCTGAAGCTAAAAACGATTTAAAAACACAAGTTACCCGCGATAGCCGTTCGCAAATGGGACGTACCGCTTTAATTGAACGCATTAAAAAAGAAAATAATTTTAAAGAAACACTTAAAAATCGTGATGAATTGTGTAAAGCAATGGATACAACCTATTTAAAAGCTACTTGGAAAGCCGATAAAGTAGCAAAATTAGGGAATAAAGAAATTTTTAACTTAGCTGGTAAATCATATACCCAAAACGAATTTGCTAAGTTTTTAGAAACTCAAATGACTTTTAGAAGCCCTACCGACGTTAACGAACTTACTAAAGGAATGTACAAAACCTGGGTAGAAGAGTGTATTGTAAATTATGAAGATACACAGTTAGAAAAAAAATACGCCGACTTTAGAAACCTATTGCGCGAATACCGAGATGGCATTTTATTATTTGACCTTACCGACCAAAAAGTGTGGAGCAAAGCCGTAAAAGATACAACAGGCTTAAAAGAATATTACGAAAAAAACAAAACTAACTTTATGTGGGATGAGCGTGCAGACGTTAGCACCTACAAATGTTTAAACGATAAAGTAGCTAAAGAATTACGTAAACTTTTAAAAGAAAAGAAAGAAGAAAAAGATATTGTAGCTGCTTTAAATAAAACATCGCAATTAAATGTAGCCGTAGAAAATGTAACTTACCTGAAAGGCGAAAACAAAAACGTAGATGCTAATTGGAAACAAGGTATTGCTGACAAGGATATTAAAGACGAAAAAGAAAACAAAGTATTGGTGTTGGTAGTAAATAAAATTTCGCCAAAATCGCCAAAAACATTACCTGAATGCCGTGGCCTTGTAACTGCCGATTACCAAAACTATTTAGAAAAAGAATGGTTAACCTACCTTAAAAACAAATACAAGGTTACTGTAAATAATGAGGTACTAAGTACTATTAAGTAGGCTTTAAATTATTATAAAAAGGGCTTAGAATAAAATCTAAGCCCTTTTTTTTATGCGTAAATTTTATGCTTAAGAACTCTCTTTCTCAAAACACATACTTCAACTTCGCTTAATGTAACAGTTTCTATTCTTCTTCAACTTCTTTGAAGATAAGAACACTTGCTCGCCCTGAGCTTAGTATAATGGTATTATTAAGTGCTTAAATAAATTCAGCAGTACTTAGGTATTTTAACCTTTTATATTATTGCTTTTACTACCCAACCTTATTAACCTCTACCCAATCACCATTTTCTTTAATAAGGTTAATGAGTTCATCTACGGCGGTAAGGCTTGTAACATTTTTCTTCACTACCTCTTTCCCTTTGTATAGGCTAATTTTATCAATGCCTGTACCCACGTAACCATAATCGGCATCGGCCATTTCGCCAGGACCATTTACAATACAGCCCATAATACCAATTTTAATACCTTTTAAATGGTGGGTGCGTTCGCGTATTTTTTGAGTAGTTTCTTGTAAATCAAATAAGGTGCGCCCACAACTTGGGCAACTAATATATTCGGTTTTGCTAATGCGTGTACGGGTGGCTTGTAAAATACCAAAGGCCGTTGAATTGCTAATTTGTGTACTTACACAGTCTTTAGATTTTATCCACACGCCATCGCCAAAGCCATCTAATAACAAAGCCCCAACATCGGTACTACTGTATAGTTGAAATTGCTCTTCGGTTAAATTAGTATAATTACATTTGATGATAAAGGGAATGTTACAATTGTTTAATTGTAACTCTATTGCCATACGCCGCAGTTCGGGCATGGTGTGCGCGTTATAAGAATTTAATACCAAACATACCTTGTTTGAACCCTGAGCTTGTTGAAGGGTTGCAATAAACTCTTTAGTTAATACATTACTATCAACGGCAATAAAATTTAAGTGTTTTGATTTTTCTTCTGCTTCAAAATATTTTTCTCCGCAAAAAAGAGGGTAAGCCCTTGCTTGTGTTTTATTTTTTAACCACGTTTGCGAATTGTATATTAAACCCAAGGTGCCAGGGATTTCAAAATTAATAGAGTTATCGCCTAAAAATAAATAATCGGCGGCCATATCGGTTAAATTCCATTTATCTAACGGAACAGAATAATTTAAACCTACGCCAAATAAATTGGCAGCACTAACGGTTTGCAACTTGGCACTAAAATCGGCTATAACGCGTGGCACGTTATGATTGCCAATGTTTATTACTTCTTGTGTTTTGTGGCGGTTATATTCAAATGGGGTGTAAGGTAATTTAAAATCAATGGGTTGTATTGGTGCGTGGTTTTTTCTTTCGGTATAGCGGTTTGCTAATTGTTTTGCAATTGGTATTTCAAATTCAGGTTCTTCGGTAAGACTTACGCGGATGGTATCGCCCAAGCCATCTTCTAATAAGGTGCCAATGCCTACTGCCGATTTTATGCGTCCATCTTCGCCATCGCCTGCCTCGGTAACACCTAAATGAAGGGGGTAATTGCGATTGGTTTCTATCATTTTAGCCACCAATAAACGGTAAGCCTGCACCATTACTTGGGTATTACTGGCTTTCATTGATATTACAATGTTGTAGTAATTATTATCTTCGCAAATGCGTAAAAACTCTAGGGCGCTTTCTACCATGCCTAAAGGGGTATCGCCATAACGGCTTAATATTCTATCGCTTAAGCTACCGTGGTTGGTGCCAATGCGCATAGCAGTACCATACTCTTTACAAATATTAACCAGTGGGGTAAAGCGTTGTCTAATACGTTCTAACTCGGCTTGGTAGGCACTATCAGTATAATCAATGCTTTCAAATTTTTTTTTATCGGCGTAGTTGCCGGGGTTTACGCGTACTTTTTCAATTACACGGGCAGCAAACTCCGCTGCGTTGGGGGTAAAATGTATATCGGCACAAATGGGCGTATTATAACCTTTGGCTACTAATTGTTTTTTTATAACTTCTAAATTTTTAGCTTCGGTAATGCTTGGGGCTGTAATGCGCACTAATTCGCAACCGGCGTTAATCATACGAATACTTTGCTCAACCGTACCAATGGTATTCATGGTGTCGGTGGTAGTCATACTTTGAACCCTAATGGGGTTTAAACCACCCATTTTTAAATGGCCCATACTTACTTCGCGGGTTAAAAAACGAGAGTATTGGGTAAGGCTATTGCAATAGATTTTAGACATTTAATTTTATATGCCAAAGGTAGGTATTTTTAATAAAAGGCAGTTTGTTTTTTAGGTAAGATTTTTTGTTATTGATATAAGAAATTCTGCCACACAAATGCTACGCATACCTATTAGTTTTTTACGGACGACTATTTTACTTTGTAGGGAGCATATTTAGCCTTGAGGGGAACACTTTTAAGATTTAGCGGACGCATTAACTTACAAAGATACATACTTGCGGCTAAGACGATATTATTTAGGGTTAAAATAACCCTTGCTGAACTTAGACATACCCTGTTGTGTATTATGTAAATATTAATTTTTGGTTTAATAGAAATGGTTTATATTTGTTTTAAGGCTATAGTAATAAACAAAGTAAATAAACAGTATAGTAAAAAATGTGATAAACAAATTTTTATCCACAAAATTAGATAGATAGATTGTGGCGAGTTTAAAGGGCTTATATATTAGTTAGCGGTCAGTTTAAGACACACAAACAATGACAGACATAAAACAACAATTCATAGAACTAATCCAAAATCGAAGTAAAGAAAACTCCGAATCTTTGAGGGATGATTTTTCTAAAAGACGAATTGGCAAATGTATGGAAACGCTAAGGACAGAATTAGACTCCTTTATTCGGGTTATGTATTTAGGAAGAATTTCAGACATTAACGAAAGAGAAAGACTAATACAACAAACTTTATCAGGTGAAAAATGGACAGTTTTGACATCGAATAATAAGTGGAAACAAGTCACAGACAAAGATATGGTGGACAAAGCAAACGAGTTGATTGGCTATGTTCATTATGTTTACAAATTTGGTTGTGGTTTTATTCATTTATCCGACTTTTACAACTACGATGTGACAAATCCGTTTGACAAACTTAGCGACACAGAAAAAGAAGACGTAAAAAATTACCTTAATCAATATCACCATTTTCCAATTGACAATGAATTAACAGTTGAAAATATATCAAATTACATTCCTGCCGTCTTTGACAAAATTTCATCAAACTTGGCTTGCTATTTTGGACAGATATTAAACAACGAAATGATAGAAATGTAAAAAACCGAACCGCTAACAGCACCTTTGCTCCAGCCTAG
>JANYEQ010000074.1 GCA_025363015.1 Bacteroidota bacterium | reverse complement strand
CCATTTGTCCAAACGCTGCCATTGTATAATCGCCAACTATAAGTTTGCCCTGGTAAAAAAGTAAACGATACAGTAAAACCAGCTGGAGCAGTAGTAGTATTACCAGTAATATTTTTTTGATACCAACCGCCTAAAGGGTTGCTTACTTCTATTTTTGTAACATTTGTACCGTTAGCCCAAGTAAAAGTGGCATTATTGTTAGTACAGGTTGGAGGAGTTACTGCTAAATTTGTAGGAACAACAGGCCCTGAAGAACAGGTGTTAATTAAACAATAGTATAATGGCCAGTTCCAATTAATACCTGGGTCGGTATGGGTTTGGTTTGGATAGTGTTGGTGGCCTTTAATTTTTATTGTTGATGATAATACGTTTGAGCCGCTACTAGACGGACCATTATAACAAGTAGTTGGGTTGATACCATAGCCGCTTAAACAAATATCTTTTACCAGTGCGGCAGATGTATTATACATTGCATTGGTATACCAGCCTGTTTGTGTGGCATAGCCCTCGTGCTCTAATCCTATAGTATAACCATTCTCACTACCAATATGCCAAGCCTTATTGGATTCTAAAACCATTTGAGTGATTTGCCCGTCGCTACTACGAAGAACATAGTGAGCCGAAACTTGAGCACTACAATTTTTAAACCAAGAGATAGAACCAGCATAACTACCTTCGGTATCGTGAATTGCTACGGCGCTGATGGCTGATGAACGAGAGGAGTAATTGCAAGTTGTGGGGTTCCAGATAGCTGGGCCATAATCTGAAGATAGAATAGAATTAACGCTATTGTTTTTGTATGCATTCCCTTCAATATCGTTTATGATGATGGTATTATTTTTTTTTGTAATAATAACGTGTGTAGAGTTAAGTACTTTAAAATTTTCGGCACCAAAAACGGCATCAAAATTAATCTTATAATTAGGTAAACTGTATAAGCTTTGGTTTTCAAAATTATTTAAAAATTCTAATACCGAATACAAGTGTGTGTCTATTGCATATTTTTGGTCTTCTTCGCCCTTTGGTAATTCGCTTAATTCAATTAAAACGGGTATTTGGTCTTCAATAGTTTGTGTATTTATATTTAGGTTTTGTTTTATAATGCTATATGCTTTGGCATACGCTAATATGTTTGTTTGAGGGTTTTTTATAATTTGTTGGATATCATAACCAGATAAGGCTGAAACTAAATTAAGATTGTTTCTAAAATAATTTTTACCGTCTAAGGTAAGCCCCATTACACCATAGGTAAATGGTATGCCTGAGCACGTTGTTTCATTATCGGCATGTGTAAAATGGGTAATGTGAGTGCTAACGTAAGCCACAGCTTCAAGAACACCTTTTGGCACATCTGGGTAAGCGACGTAAGCTTCATTAAAATACGAATCGTATTGATTTTTTTGTGTTTGTGCCGTTATTGTTAAGAAACTTGCCGATATAAATAGGCAAAAAAGTGTAATTTTTAACTTCATATTATTTTGTTTTAAATGTGATACAATTAAAAAATAGTTCCAATTAATAAATGTAAAACTAAAATTGAGTTTTTACTGTCAATTTACAGATTTTTCTTTAAATAAGTTAATAAATAACACTTAAACGATTTAGTTCTGTTCTTTATTCTTTTGCTTTTTTTTAGTAAAGTTAATTGCTTTAGTAGAACTATGTCTTGGTTTCTATAAAGTAAAAAAAAAATCTCAACTAAAATGTAGTTGAGATTTTTTTTTACTTTAATGTTATAGCAGAATTATTCTTTATTAGCTCCTGGTTGTGTTTTAGTACCTTCTTTTGGTGCTTCTTTTGTTTCGTTTTGGCTTTTTGTTTTAGTACTTGGCAACCCTTTTTCGTTTATAGCCATACGCGTAGCGCTTTTTTTCTTTGGCTCTTCGCTATTTGTTGAGGTAGTTTTTGGAGTTTCTTCTAAGCTGGTAGGTTGCTTTTTAGTTTCTTTTTTAGGTTCTTGAGCCGATGATGTTAGACTAAATAAAGCAAGTAATGCGATAGTATAAATTGTTTTTTTCATATATTGTAGTTTTAAATTTAAATGTACTGTTATTTTATTAGTCAATTACAATTACAAGGTATTTAGAGTTGCTCCAAAATTCTTTAGGGTTTGTAATTTCAATTTTTTCAACTGGTTTTTCGCCAACAAATTTGTACGAACTGCTTGGGTGATTACTCAACAATTTAGCTTTTTTAGCACCAATGTTTATAGATGAGGTTTGTTCAATATTTACTTTTGTAAAATAATCTTTATTAAAATCGGATTTTACTTTTGTGGTTTTTCCTATACCAATAAAGCCACCTTCTTTGCCTATTACATTTTTTTCTTTTAATTCTTTGCTAGTTCCAATGGCATAATAAGCAGTGTTTATCAATTCGGTTTTAGTATGATTTTCTTCTTCAACGGCTTGATAATTAGTGTTTAAGTTTGCTAATTCAATGTTTAAACCTTCCATTTTAGATTTTAAATCGGCAATTTCACCATCTTTTTGATTAAGTGCGATTTGAAGATTTTCAATCATTTTTTCCATGCCTTGAAGCTTTAAATTGCTATCTTTTAATTTTTTAGTTAAGGAACCAATTCTGTTTTTGTTTTTTGCCATTAAATCATAAATCGATTGAATGTCTTCTTTAATTTGGTCTTCTTTATTTTTCACATCACCACCTGAACTTGCATGCGATACAATTTTTTCTTTTTCTTTAATGGTGTTTAAGTTTTCTTGTATTTCGTTAAATGAACTAATAAACTCCTGTAAAGCGGCTTCTTTTTCGGTTAGTTTGCCATTTAAATTATTGGTAACGCCCTGTAAACTGTCAGCTAGTGGGTTTGCATCTTTTTCTTTATCGCCAGCACAACTTGTTAATGCTAAACTACTAATGCTTAATATTAAGCTTGTAATTACTACTTTTAAAATTTTCATTTTGTTTTGTATTTTATTTATTAATTCAATTATTTAGCAAAAGTAACCTTATTTACATAAAAAAAGGCGTTAAAAACGCCTTTAAATTATAATTGTTAATGTTTTTTAACAAAATTCATCGTACACCATTTTTAAATGTTCGGCAATCATCGCTGCGTTTCTGCCTTCAATGTTATGACGCTCAACAAAATGTAGCAGTTCGCCATTTTTAAATAATGCAATAGCAGGGCTAGTGGGTGGGTAGGGGGCAAAGTATTTACGGGCTTGGTTTACGGCCTCAATATCAAAACCCGCAAACACAGTTGTTAGCATGGTTGGCTTTTTAGCGTTTTCTAAACTTTTTTTAACACCTGGGCGAGCTGCACCAGCGGCACAACCACAAACAGAGTTTACAACTACCAATACAGTTCCTTGGCTTTTTATGGCAGTATCAACATCAGCACTATTTAACAATTCGGTAAAGCCAGCACTTGTAAGTTCGGCTTTCATTGGGTTTACTATTTGTTCTGGATACATAATATATTTATTTATTGGTACAAAGTTACATACAATTAATGAGTTGGCTTATAGAAGATAACTAATTTATGTGAAAATTAAATTTAAACAGTTTTTAAGCGTTAGTAATACTACTATATAAATCGTTTAGTTGTTTCATGTGAGATGTTAAGCTAAATAACTCTATAATTTTTAATCGGTTTTGAGGGCAAATCCCCCAATTAATAATATGATTAAATCCTTCTACGTATTGTTCAATATTTTTTTCGTCGCATAATATACCGTTTACATTGTGTGTTACTATTTCGGGAATACCAGCGTGATTAGTTGATAAAATGGGCAATTCAAGTGCCATGGCTTCTAATAAAACATTTGGTAAGCCCTCTTGGTTACCATTGCTTGCAGTAATACTCATGTGTACAAAACAGTTAACTTTACTGCATAAATCAACCATTTGGCTTGGCGTTACTGGCTCTTGAACGGTAACGTACTCATTTAATTGTAGTGTATTTATTTGAGTAATAATTTCATTTTTAAGAGGGCCAAAGCCCACAATAATAAATTTATAATTGTATTTTTTGTTTTGATTTATAAAAAGTTTAAAGGCTTCTAAAGTATATTTATGACCTTTTTTTTCGTTAAAATGGGCTACTTGTAAAAATACAAATTGCTTAGAGTTTACATCGTAATTTTTACGCGTATAAAAATGGGTATCAATACCACTGTGTAATAATTGTGCTTTATTATATGGTTTAATATATTGATTAATGTTGTTAACCAACGAATTTGAAACTGCAATTGAAAATACATTTGGTAAGGAAAGATAATTACAATATTGTTTTAAAACGGCTTTATTTTTTATTTGTTCGGTAACATCAAAGCCATAAAACGAAATTAAAATAGGGATATTTAAATGTTGTTTTTTAAGATTTGCAACTACTTTTAAAAAATCGGTACCAAAATGGCAATGAATTAAATTTGGTTTAAAATTTAAAATTGTTTTATTTAGTTTTTTTTTAAACGAATAATTAAATAGCCAATAATAAAGTTGTGATTGCTCTAACCACCATTTTAATTTATTGGTAACACTGTTAAATTTATATGGTATTACAACCATATTTTTTAAATTATTAAGTTCGGGATTTTTTCTAACAGAGTAGCTTAGTAAAAGGTGATGCGATTGCTGCACCGATGCTAATTCGTTTATAACAAAGGTTACCGTTTGGGCAGCGTAATTTTCGGTATAGGCTAAAATGCGCATTAGTGTTTTATAAGTTCCCAGTTTTCCCATACAAAAGGGTAACTATAGGTAAGCTGGTGTGTTTTTAAAAGTTGAGTTTTTATTTTTGTATAACGCACATTAAAATCAGGATAAAAATCGTGAAACTGAATTTGTAAGTTAATGCAATTATTTAAAAAATTTAATTCAATTATTCTATCTAGTAAATCGTATTCAGCGCCTTCAATATTTATTTTTATTAAATCTATTTTTAAAATAGCATGTTGTTTAATAAAATTTTCAATATCAATAATCTGTATTTTTTCTTCTATGCCTTTTTTATGAATAGATGCACTTCGTTTGTAGGATGAGGCTTCATCCATAACACTTATCATTAGTTCTTGGTTTGCATTGCCTAAACCTTTATCTATTATTACGACATCGGTATTTAATTTAAAGCGCTGCTCTAAAATAGTTACATATTTTTTTACGGGTTCAAAAACATAAATTTTACATCTATAGCGTGCATAAATTTCAGATACAAAGTCGCCTTCGTATCCGCCAACATCAACTACTATTGAGTTACTGGTTAAATTATAATTATAACGTAATGTTTTTTCACAATTATCGGCAATCCATTTCTCTTTATTAATTTCAGAAATGGGTAAAAATTTTCGCTCAATTGCTTTGCCTTTATTATAAAATAATTTAAATAAGCGATAGAATACGGCTGCAATTTTATATAATAATTTGTAAAATAGTTGCATTACTTATAGGTTGTTAGTTTTTTTAAACCAGGTATTAAAAGCCATTAATCCATCAGTAATTGAGGTTTGTGGGTTGTAGTTTAAAATATTTTTTGATTTATTAATATCGGCACACGTAGCTTTAACATCGCCAGGTTGTTCGTTTAAATAATTTAATTTAGCCTTTATGCCTGTAATTTTTTCAATATGTTGAACCAAATTAGCTAAGGATACCTGATAGCAATTACCCAAATTAAACGTGTTAAATCCATCACTAATGGTGGTACTAAAAATGGCAGCGTTTAATCCTTTTAAAATATCATCAATAAATGTATAATCGCGGTAGGTATCTCCTTTGCCATATAGTTCAATAATTTCTTCATTATATATTTGTTTAAAAAATTTATGAATTGCTAAATCTGGTCGTTGGCGAGGCCCATAAACTGTAAAAAAACGTAAGGCAATAAAATTAATATTATATAAGTGTGCATATACTTTTCCAATAGTTTCGGCTGCAATTTTTGAAGCGGCATAAGGGCTAATAGGCATAAGTTCGGTACTATCTTCTTGCCAAGGCGAGTTTGAATTTTTGCCATACACACTGCTTGAAGATGCAAATACAAACTTTTTTATGTTATTATGTTTAGCAAATTCTAAAAGTAATATAGTGCCATTTGCATTGGCTGTAAAATATTTTTCGGGAACATCAATACTGGGTCGCACGCCAGCTTTTGCAGCTAAATGAACAATACATTGTATGTTTAATAATTTAGTGTTGGTGTATAATTCTGCGTCGCAAATATCACCTTCAATAAACGTAAAAAGTGGGTGATGAATAAATGAACTTAAATTATTTAATTTAATTTGTTTGTTATAAAAGGGGTCAAAATTATCAATACCAATAATTTGATGCCCTTCAAGTAATAACGTTTCAGCAAGATTACTGCCTATAAAGCCTGCTACACCTGTAATTAAAATAGTCATTATAAATTTAGGGTTATAAGTTGTTCGTTTTTAAATGAGTTTAGCACTACATGTTTATGTTCATCTAAAAAGGTTTGTTCTGCACTCGTTTTATTAATTGGCATTTCAATTATTAAAGTAACGGGTAATGTGTTTTTAAAGTTATTATTTATGATGGCTTCATAATCGTCTGTTGGTGTTGCACCAGAGTAACTAGTAATTAAACCTTCTACCATTTTATTTTTGTAGCTTGTAAATACAATAGGTGTATTTGGTTTATTTTTTTGGATGGCGTTAATTTTATTAAATATAGTAATGTTTGTTTTTTCGTTTATCCACTCAGATCCAGCTCCATTTCCAGTAGGGGAATAAAATTGATAATTAATGAATAACCAATACAAAAATGCCCAACAAAAAAATAATACATATAAACTATTAAATAATTTAAACACTAATTTATTTTCTTTTTTACTTTGGTAATAGGCTATAAAAAATAGTATAATAATTAAAAACATAATGTAAATAAAATACCGTGTACAATACACAAAGGTCCATATTTTTGGCATCCATGCAGGCCCAAAAGAATTGTTTTCGGGCGAAGACGTTAGCGTTTGAAGGCTTATAAACCCAACTATTACAACAAATGTACATATAAACATAAGTGCTACTAAAGCATTTTGGTTTATATTTTTTTGTTTAAATTCTTTTATAAAAAGAAAAATATTTAATTTTTTTATAAATCTTGAAAGTAAAAATGCTAAAAACAAAAACGAAAAAAGAAGTAAACCCACTCTGTATGAAAAAATGATGAGGGCATTATATGGTAAACGAAATTCAATTACTCTTGTAAAAAATAACGATTTAATTGGAAAGGCATCAAACCATTTTAGGTGCGAATAATGTAATTTTCCCGATTTTAGAGTATCTATAAAACTAACACGCCCTCCATCAATTGGGAAAATTATGTAAAACAACATGATCAATACACCCGAACCTACCAAAATAATTATGCCTTTTATAAAAAAGTTTTTATTTCGGTTTAATAGTGCTAGCACAAAAAAATACATAGGGATAATTACAACATTTGGAATACAAGCAAAACGCAATGTGGCGGCAATAAAAGTTAAAATTATTATAAAACTTATTTGCCAAACATTATAATCACTACTACTAGATTGTTTTAGCGCTAAGTAAACTAACCACAAAAATAAAGAGGCCGTAAATAAATCGGTAGGGCCTAAATAATAAAATGGAGCACTATTAAAGGCGTAAAGAAGTAAAAATAAATTGATATAAATTAAATCTACTTTAAAAAATTTTAAAAGTTTAATACTACCAAAAATAAATAATAAAATAGCCAGGCACTGAAAACAAATTTGCGAATAAATTAAATTATTAGTAAAAAAATTAAAAAATACAGCAAAAAAAGAAATACCTACGGGCCACGTTGTTAATGGATTTGATTTTACTGTACTTAAATCAGTAGCGTTAACCCAAGTATGTGAAAAACTACCCGTTTTAATAAAATTTTTCGCAGCCTCTATTTGAATGCTGTAATCAGAGGTTAGAATAGGGTTATTAATTTCAGATAATAATCTTAAAACAATAGTAATTAATAAAAGTATTAAATACGTTTTTTGAGAAGATAAAAATGAACGCATTTTATTTATTAAATCGCGAATTAAAGAGTATTTGTTTTAATAAAACCGAAACCATTCCTAAGCCAAATAAAATAAAGGTTACTAATAGAGAGCCCACACTCATATAAAAAGCACTTTTTATTTGAAATATGAAACCAACCGCTAAACTAAGTAGAGATATAAAAAATGTACTAAAACAAAATATTAAAAATAATTTAATAGGGTTGTAAAATAAAATAGCTTCTACAATATATTGCAAGGTACGCAAGGTATCTTTAAATAATTTCACATGCGATTTACCCACTCGCTTGTGATATGAAATGGGAATATATTTTACATATTTCCCCGTCATCATATAAGCAAGTGTTACCGATGTTGTAAAACTAAATGTATCACAAAGTGTATCAAAGTATTTTGTAATGGTAGCTTTTGAAAAAATTCGTAATCCCGAATTTATATCATCAATTTTACGACCAGCAGTGTATTGTACCAACGATTTTAAAATGTTTCGTAATATTTTTTTCTTAAAAGATTCGTCGTAATTTTTACCTTGTCTAGCACCAACTACCATATCAAAACCTTTTACATATTCGTTATATAAATCGGGTATGCTTTCAATAGGATAAGTGCCATCAGAGTCAGTAATAACAATAATGTCGTATTTTGCTTTGTTGATACCGTCTTTAAGCGATCTGCCATACCCCGCATTGTGTGGATGAGTTAATACTACCGCACCAGCTTGTTTTGCTAATTCATAGGTTTTATCTTTTGAGCAATCATCTACCACAATTACTTCGCCTTCGTTACCAAATAATTTTGCTAAAATTTGTTGACACCTTTGTATGGTATCAACAATTACTTCTTCTTCATTATATGCAGGAATAACAATAGATATCATATTACTTTTTTTTCTGTATAACGCAATAAAGAGACTGTCCCCAAAAACTTTTAAATAGCGGATTAAAAAATTTAGAAAACGGAACCACGTATTTATCAAAAATTAATACTTGTGAATTTACGTTTTTTGAGTTGATGTTTTTATGCGTTTTAAATTTATTTACCCACCAACCAAAGGCACCAACGGGGTTAAAATATTCGTTAATTACAATTTGGTAGTCATCACTATTGTTTAATAATTCTTTAATTTGATTTTTTTTATAGCGTCTTAAATGCCCTGCAAGTTTATCTAAGTCATTATATAAATGCATAAACGAGGGCACATACAATAATAAATGTCCGCCAGGTTCTAATAACTCCAGCATATTGTTTAGTCCAGCTTTATGATCGGGCACATGCTCAAGAACATTTACACATATTACCGAGTTAAATTTATATTTAGTTTTTAATTTTAAAATATCGGGCGTTGAAATATCTGCTACTTCGTAAATGCCTTCAGGGTCACGTTCTTTTGCACGTTCAATTACTTTTTCGTCAATATCAAGCGATACATATGTTTTTACATTTGCCTCTAAATATTTTTTAAAATTACCTTGCCCTGTTCCTATTTCTAATAAGGTATTACCAGTATAGGGTAAAAATTTTGATAAAATCCAGTTATTATAATTGTTTGCAAACTCCATGGAGTCCGCCATTGTTTCAAAACCTGAAACTTCTATTGTTTTATTATTTGCCATTTGTATTAAATTTTTGTGCCGCTTCCTCTCCAACTTACCCCTTTGTATGGGCTAATGTGAATGTCTTTAAATTTATCCTTACTAAACCATTTTTCAATTCGTTCTTTACTGATAAAATCTACTTGTGGTGCATTTAATTTATCAAACACATTTAACGTGTTTCTATAAAATGTTAGCTTTCTAAAGTTTTGAAAATATTCATAAAAGGGCAAAAAGGTAAGTGGTAATAAATATACAGTATAAATTGGTAAATACATTAAAGCAGTGGTTATTTTAGAGAGCGTTAGCAACCCTTTTCGCGACATTTTTACTAGAAATTTTTTTCGGATAGGCTCTACAATTTTATCTACCATCCAATTTCCTTCTTTAGAGTATACCCATACTACAGTTTTGCCCCCTACTTTGGTATGTTTGCGCATGTTTTCGAAGGTAGCATTGGGGTCATCGGTATGATGCACTACACCAATTGAGAAAACAATATCAAATTCTTTTTTCAAATCCATTTTTGCTATATCTGCTTCAAGATAAGTAATATTGGTTTTATCTTTATTTCTTTCTTGCGCAATATCGGGTGTATTTAAATCAACAGCTGTATGATGCTTGGCAAAAGGTGCTACAAATGCAGTATGTTGGCCACCGCCACAACCGCATTCTAAACTTTCTTTTCCCGTAAAATCTTCTAAGGTTAATGGTAAAATCCAATCTTTAAAAAGAAAAATCTCGTCGTCTTGTAGCATTTTCCATTGTTCGTGCCACTCGCTTTGTTTTTTTTGAATCATAATTTTTTATCGTATACAAATTTATTAAAACTTTTGAATTCATCGCTTTCTTTCCTGCCTATCCATTGGCCAACTGGCGCATTAAATCCACTTTTCTTTTTATAAAGCACATCTTGCGGCAAAAGTTTTTCTAATGCATTTTTTAAAATAATTTTAGTATTGCCATTATTTAATTTTAATTGGGATGGGATAGAGGCTACATACTCTACAAAGTTTACATCTAAATAGGGTGCTCGTGCTTCAATGCCAGCGTTCATAGTGGTTCTATCTACTTTAGGCAATATGTCATCTGTCAGCCATGTTTGTGCATCTACATAAAGGTGTTGATGAAGTAAATCTAAATCCTTTACTTTATTATAATGGTCTCTAAACATTAAAATAGGGTCGGTATCGTAAACAAGTTTACGGTGTTGTTCGCCCAATATTTTTATACGCTCTTCGGGTGTAAAGTATAATCTCCATGAGTAATGTGCTTTTATTTCATCGCCTACCGCACCCGATAGAAATTGTTTAAGTTTATATTTAAATCCAATTTTTTGTTGGCTATTCGTTTCTATATGTTGCACTATATTGCCAAAGCCACGCCTTATGAAGTTTGGTATTTTTTTATAGGAGTTAAAATAATGATCGGCTTTGTAGGTGATATAACCTGCAAATATTTCATCGGCTCCATCGCCCGAAAGTACCACTTTTACTTGTTTTGCTGCCATTTTAGAGACTTCGTACATGGGTATAAGCGAGTTGTCAGCAAAGGGTTCGTCAAAGGCGTCAATAGCATCATTAATTAGCTGTTGCACATCATTATTTTTAATAAGTTTGGCGTGATGTTGTGTATTAAATAATTTACTTACTCTTAATGCATCGTCATATTCGTTATAAGATTTTTGCTCAAAGCCAATATTAAATGTATGTAATGGCGCTGATGAAATTTTATGAATAGAAGCCACAATGGATGAGGAATCAATACCCCCACTTAAAAATGCACCCACGGGCACATCGGCTATTAAACGGTATTTTACACTTTTTTTGAGATGATACAGAATGTTTTCTTTAATTTCATCACTACTTTGTTTTGTTTTTATTCTAAAGGCATTTGCGTAATCCCAATATTGCGTTTCGGTAAAGCTATTGCCTTTATTTTTTATAACAATGTAATGGGCAGGTTTTAGTTTTTTAATGTGTTTATAAAACGAACGTGGGGCTAAAATATACCCTAACGCTAAATAGCAATTTAAAGCTTCTATATCTTTTTCGTTACTAATCGTTTTATCTTCAAGTATAGCCTTTGGTTCGGAGGCAAAGCAAAATTGTTTGTTGGCGAATGAATAATAAAATGGTTTTTTTCCAAAACGGTCTCTTGCAGCAAAAATTTCTTGTGTTTCTTTATCCCAAATTACAAAAGCAAACATGCCATTAAATTTATCAAGGCAGTTAATACCCCAATTTTTATAGGCGTTTAAAACTACTTCGGTATCTGATTTATTTTTAAATTGAAATCCTTGTTTAATTAATTCTTCTTTTAATTCTAAATAATTATAAATTTCGCCATTAAAAACAATATGGTATCTGCCTGTAACTTCAGTCATCGGTTGTCGCGCATCGGCAGATAAATCGATGATAGATAATCTTCTATGGCCTAACGAAATGTTTTCTAACTCGCTTATACCAAAATCATCAGGTCCACGGTGCTTAATAGCATCATTCATCCGCACAATAAGATTTGCATCAAAATTTTCGCCCCAATGCAATTTACCAGCTATACCACACATATCTTTAAATTGTTTTTATTAAGTAGTAATAAATGGCTAAATAAAATTCTATTATATTTGACTAATAAATACATATAAATGAGAGTTCCATTTAAACTGCGAGTACCCATTTTTACATCAAAAACATTTAGTTTTGAATTTGTATTTGAGAAAAAATTTTCAACAAAAGAAAATATTATTTCGTTAGGTAGTGCTTGCCACCCCGCACATTTACTTGATGCTATGAAGTTTAGAAAGCAAAGCCAACCCTTTGATTGGTTACTTACCGACCCTGTATTAGGAATGGAATATGTGTGTGAAAACATTAAACTTAAATTTAAATATTTTACTACTGATTTAATGATAAATAAAGAAAATCATATTTCTGCTTCGCGATATATGTATTCTTGCTTTTTTCATCATCCCACTATTTTAACAGATAATAATGTACTTAATACTTATGCTAAAAGAAGCAATCGTTTTTTAAATACATTACAAACACACACTTGCGTTTTTTTATACTCAGCAACTAGTGCTTCTTTAAATACAATTAATAATGTAAATATATTAGTAGCTTCAATTGTTGAATTTATGCAACTTATTAAACCAAGTGATAAGCTAGTAGTATATATTAATTGCGAAGAAAGTTTAGATGAAAACAAAGAAAATTGCGACTTATTAATTAATGAATTAAAAAAAATAAACCACGTTAACTGCACACGCTTTTTGTTAGAAGAGAAAAAATATGGTTTGTGGGGATATGAAAATAATTATTATGCATTGTTAAAAGAACTTGGAGTAAATGTAAAAATTAAATTCCCTAAAATAAGTATTGCAAAAACGTTTTTAAACAAGTAGCTATAATGTAATCCAATTCGTTGGAATAATATGTGGCGGCGCAAATTCACTACTGGTATTAGACCACTGCTTTGGAGCAATAACAATTTTACTATTATTTTTACTTAAGTAAGCGCCCCACCACGAAAACGTACTGTGTGAGGTAATATGATGTTTGCACAAACCTATTAAATGTAAATCTTCGGCCATTCCTTTTTTTGTTTTTTCAGTTTTTACATAAATGGCATTGGTTATAAATTGCAAATTATTTTGACACCATTCCATATCTTCCGAAAAAATAAAAAATGTAGGCGTCTCAATTTTTGATTGTATATATTTTATGGCTTCTACATAATAGTCTAAACCCAAATTACCATTTACTAAACCACTTCTAACTACATTATTATTTTCATCTACTACATAATCTTCTCTTCGCACATGAACCGATACAGCATTTTTATTAGCTAAAATGTGTTGTGTAAATTCAGTATTTAAAAGCCAGCTTTGTTTAATTTCAAAATCGGTTACTACTTCGGTTATTGCTTCTTTAAAATATAACTCACTTTGCCAACGCCCCACAATACAGGTATTATTGGGTACATTTAAATGCTGTTTGTTAAAAGTGTGTTGATGTTGAATTAATAAATTAGCATTAGAAAATAGTTTTGATACTTTAAAATAAATGCGCTCAAAGAGGGTTCCCTTGGGGTAACCGTTAAAGCGAGTAATTTCTTTTTGGGTAGCAAACTCTTGCGTAATATTAAAAATATCTAAATCAAAATTTCGAATAACAGCGCCTTTTTGTTGTATAGCATCAATAAGTAACGACGTATCAATTTTTAAATTAGTATTATTTTTTTTAGCTAACATTTTACCAAATGCATATTGAAACATTTGGTTACCTAGCCCACCTTGAACTCTTACAAGAATCATTATTTACAATCTGCTTGTTGTTTCACCCAACTGTAAGTTGCTGTAATGCCTTCTCTTAAAGATTTTGAAGGTTTCCAACCTAATTTTTCGTGTATAAGTTTATTGTCTGAGTTTCGACCTTTTACGCCAAGTGGCCCAGGTATATTATTTATGGATAATGGTTTTTTAGCAATATCCATTACCATTTTTGCTAAATTATTTAACGAAATCATTTCATCAGAACCAATATTAACGGGCTCGGTAAAGTCGCTTAACATTAATCGTTGCACGGCTTCAATACATTCGTCAATATATAAAAAAGAACGAGTTTGTTTGCCATCGCCCCATATTTCAATACTGCCACCTTCTATTGCTTGGGCTACTTTACGACATACGGCAGCTGGTGCTTTTTCTTTTCCCCCTGTCCAGGTACCTTCTGGGCCAAAAATATTATGAAACCTTGCAATTCTTACATTTAAATTATAATTGCGATGATAGGCCATAAATAAGCGCTCGCTAAACAGTTTTTCCCAACCATACTCACTATCTGGAGCTGCTGGGTAAGCTGAGTTTTCGGCACAATTGGGATTAGAAGGATCTTCTTGATTATAGGCAGGATAAATACATGCCGAGGATGAATAAAATATTTTTTTAACACCAACTTTTGTAGCATAATGTGCCATATTTAAATTAATAGATGCTGAGTTGTGCATTACATTTGCATCATTTTCTCCCGTAAAAATATATCCTGCACCGCCCATATCGGCAGCTAATTGAAATACTTCATCAAAAGGTAAATTACATACACTTGCAACAATGGTAGCATCTGTTAAATCTCCAATTATAAATTCATCGGCTAACGATTGACTGTATTCATTATGTTTTAAATCAACGCCACGTACCCAATAGCCATCTTTTTTTAATTTTTTTACTAAATGCCCGCCAATAAAGCCACCAGCACCACAAACTAAAGCTTTTTTCATAATTTTTTTAAAAGGTAAATGTAAGAAATTTAATACTATTTACAAATTGAACTAATTTGTATTATAAATGAGTTGTCGAAAATAAAATTGGCTCTAATTCAATTGCACGCACCGTAAACGAATGATTTTTTAAAGTGCGGAGTCGACCATTTTTAGCGATGGTTTCCGCTTCTAGGGGATGAGTTAAATAATAATTTATTTTTTGTAATAGTTCTTCTGCATTTTTAAAGGTTACTACTTCTTTATCTATTTCATAAAGGTCTTTTATATTTTGTTGGTGTGTTGTAAGAAATAAAGTGCCTGAACCCGTGATTTCAAATAACCGTTTTGCACCAGCATATTTATCCCAATTAATCCCATCGTTTTCAAAACCGGTGGTATGAATGTGTATAGCCATTTTGTAATTTTGGTATTCATTGTACATATCTATACCAAACAAGCCTGGTTGTATTTTATTGTGTACTAATGATGTTTTTGGAACATAATTTTTTCCACTACCGTAAATGGTTAAATCTATATTATTTTGTAATAAATATTCTAAAACTTCAAACCTATAAGTATGCCCTAAAGCAAAATTTCCTATAAACACCACATCGCCTTTGTACTGTTTGTTTTTTGGTAGCAGCTGATCTATAATACTATCGTCAAACGCTTGTTGAATATAAATGGAGTTAATTTTTTTTGCATCAAAATATTCTTTTAATTGTATGGCAGCAGTAATAATTAAATCAAATGATGAGTAGGGAATAATGTTCCAGATGGGGCATGTCCATTGCAAAACAATTTTTTTAGAATATTTTTTTAAAGTTTCAATTTGTTTTTGTGTAATAAAAATATTTGAATAAAAATAAATAACATCGGGTTTAATTGTTTTTACCTGTTGTAATAAAACATGAAACTGTATGCTATTATAGGAGTTACGATGTTGCTTTAAAAAGCGCGATTTAAAACTGCGCATGGGTTTTTGTAAAAGCCATTTAAAGTACGCTAATTTATTATTTTGCTTTGCCCATAATAATTGTAAGGGGTTTGCTTCGGGTACAATTATTGATGTGAAGTAACCTAATTTTTGAAATGCTTTTGCCATACTATCGGCTTGATAGTATTTTTTTGCGGTTAGGTTATTTAATATGGCTGAATATTTAGTATTACCATTAGTTTTTAAAATAGCATTGGTTTGATGCGTATAAAAATAGTTGTAATCTTCTAGTAAAAATAATATATGTTGCATTTTATTTTTTAGCTACTACTATTTTTTTTAATGGTACTAAGTATTTAATTATAATTTGCCATTTTAGTGCAGTACAGCCTTTGATAAATTTTACAAAAAGCACATCATTTTCAGTACCATAAAATTGATGAGGAATAGGTTTAGTACTCATAATTGTTTCCCATTCGCTTGCCGAAAAACTTAGTTTTTTTAAAACATACTCTTCTAATTCATTGACTTCGTTTTCGGGTAGGGGGGGGGTATTTTTTAATTCCTCTATGGCTTGTTCTTTCGTTATTTCGCTATTTAAAATTAGGTTAGATAAATGAGCAATTCTTTTATCAACGCCAAATTTACGAGGTAAAATGTAGCCTTGATAAAATTTTGTCCAAGTAGATTCGTAATGTTTTCCACCGTAATCTCTCCAACCAAATTCTTTTATAATAATTTCTTTTACGTCTTTCTTTTTATAATCTTGGTAATTGAGTATATCTATAGATTGAAGGTTAAAAAACCATTTTAAAAATAATAATTTTGTAAAGCCAAGTTTTGGAAAAGTTTTTAGTGGTAATGTGCCAAATTGTTTATGAATATTTTTAATGTTTGTAAGATCGTTTTTGTTATACACCCAATCTTTTCCTATTACAAATTCGTTAGCAATATTAGTACCCGTGATAATATTTTTTATTTTATACTTGCGGCATAAACGGTAAAGAGAAGCTACAATCATGTGATCAGAAAGTACCTCAATATCTATTACAGAAGCTTTTAAATAAGCGCGCTGTAGGTCCTTAAATTCATTCCAGTTTACAACATAGGTTTCTAAGTCAAAGCCTGTTTTTAAAATAATATTTTCAATATTTTTTACCGCCAATTCAGAGTTCCATCCGTTATCAAAATGTACTGCTAAGGCTCTTAATCCTAACTTTTTTACTAAATAGGCTACATAGGTACTATCAACACCACCACTCAATCCAATGATACAATCATAGGTTTTACCTTTACCTTGTTGTTTAATTTTAGTAAGTTGATTATTTAATTTGGTATCTAATATATTTTTAGGGCGACCAAAAGTATACGATTTCATTTTATAAAAATCAGTACAGTAACTGCATACATCTTCATTATTAAACGAAATTACTTGAGTAATTTTATTATCCATTAAGCAATTTTTACATTGCTTGTAATTGCTATTTAGTGTTGTATCCAATTAATTTAAGAAATAAGATGAGCATTAATAATACACCAAGCCTTATTCGCTTTTTCGGGTGTCCAACTTTTTGTTGTTGTTAATTGGGTATATTCAATAGATAGTTTATTCCCATCCCAATAAGGCGAAGATAAAAATGATTTACTACTTACGGTATCTAAAATAAATTGGGATAAACAAGTATTTAGCCAATTTGCTGTGGGTGCAGCCAATCCTATTTTTGTTTTGCGTTGTAAAATTTCGTTAGGCACAATTCCTTTCATGGCATCGCGCAATATTTTTTTTGTAAAGCCTCCACCAATTTTTGAGCTTAATGGTAAGGACCAAATGTATTCTACCAAACGATAGTCTAATAATGGAGAGCGAATTTCAATGCCATGTTGCATAGAGGCCCTATCAAAATCGCGTAATACATGCGGTAAATCTGTATATTGAAATTGCTCAAACAAACGTTTGTTAGCATGCCCTTTTATTTTACAGGGGATTGGGTATTGTATATCGCGCTTATTTCGTTTTAAGATAGACTTTATACTATTTTTTAACGAGGGTTTAAAGTTAGTGGCTATTGCAGCTACTTTTGTATTTAAGTCATTTACATCTTGTATTGAAGCATTGCCGTGTGTCATTAAAACATACAACTCTGCTAATTCATTTTTATCAAGTTCATCATTTAAGTGCGCTTCAAATAATACCTCATATACGGCCGATCGGTATCCAAATAGTAATTCATCTCCTGCATGGCCATCTAACGAAACGGTAATATTATTTTGTTTCATGGCTTTATAAACATCGGTTACAGCAATGATAGGTGTGCCAATAATATTATCAAACAATACGGTAGAGCTAATAATATCCTTAACCAAATTTGGTTGGTTGTTCTCTATTATTTTTACATCGGCATTTGTTTGTTGTTGTATTAATTTTACATATTTAACCTCATCTAATTCTGAATTAGGAAAACTAATTGAAAAAGCTTGTTGCCATTTACTTGGTAAACGTTCGTTACTAAAGTTTTGTTTAGCTAATTGCTGGATGGTACAAAAAACAGAGGATGAATCAATACCGCCACTAAGTGCGGATGCTACGGATACGTCGCTACGCAGACGAAGTTTGCAGGCATCAAAAAATAAATTTTTAAATTGTTCAATTTGCTCAGTATAGTTTTGTGTTACAGTAGTTAGGTTAGAAGCTAAGTTATACCATTGGTTTATTTTTATATCTTTTGTATTAATATGCCCATAATGGCCGGCTTTTAGCTGTTTAATGTTATTAAAAACACTTTCTCCTTTAGGTTCTAACACACCAGGTAATTGTATGGAGTAAATAAAATTTGCAGGATTAATTGTTCTATCAAAATCGTATAATTTTTTAAAGGCAATTGTTTCAGATGCAAAAGCAAAAATTTTATTTGGAATGTAAAGGTAATGTAAGGGCTTTACACCGTATCTATCGCGGGCAATAAATAACTCTTTTTTAAGTTCATCGTATATTGCAAAAGCAAACATACCATTAAATTTATTTAAGCAATCTTTACCCCATTTTTTGTAAGCTGCTAAAATAACTTCAGTATCGGATGATGATTTAAATTGTATCCCTTCGTTATGCAGTTCTTTTTTAATTTCTAAAAAATTATAAATTTCGCCGTTATATGTAATCCAAAAATTACTATTGTTTAAGTGCATAGGTTGTTTGCCATCATCACTTAAATCTAATATAGAAAGGCGGCGATGCCCTAGTGCTAGATTTGATTCTTCAAAGATATGGTAACCAGCACCGTCTGGTCCTCTGTGCGCCATTGTATCGGTAAAAGTAGTGATGTGTTGCATCTCTACTTTTTTGCTAAAGTTCCATATACCAGCTATTCCGCACATAAAATTTCGTTTACCGTTTTAAGAATTTTTTTTTGTTCACTTTCGTCGTTAATAATAGCTGCTGCTTTATCTGCATTATTTTTAAAGTGCTGTAATTTATTTTTATCAATAATTAGTATGGCCTTTGCAAATTCTTGTGGTGTATAATCTTTAGAAACTGTGCCTATTTCAAATTCTTTTACTAGGGCTTTCATTTCTGGGTTTGGCGATACAACAATTGCCAATCGAGCTTGTATATATTCAAACAATTTATTAGGTAAAGCATTTAAATAATTAAAATTTACTGGTGGTAATAAAAACAGACCTAAATCGTAGGAATTGATAAATGATACAATATCTTTTGTTGGAACAGGAGGAATAAATTTAATTCGATAATCATGTTTGGCCAGTTCAATCAATTTAGGATAAATCACTTTGTCTGGAATTAGCATAAAATCCAATGTGTAGTTTTTGGGAAGATACTTCATGGCATCTATGGTAAGCTCCAAATGTCTAGAGGCATTGCAGATACCATGATGAATCATTTTTATTTCTGTTTGAGTATTAATAGATGGCTCTATATTATAAAATGGTTTAGCATTCCGCACCAATATTTGATTTTTGAGATTGAATTCTTCCTTATATTTTTTAATAATACTATTACACACAACAAAGTGCGAACTAGCAATAGAAAAATATGTTTTTATATCTCTATCGTACACGGGTTTTACATCCTTCATCCAAATTTTATTATCTTCAAATTCTAATGGATAATACTCATGACTATTAATAACTATTGGAATACCGAGTAGTGTTGTTGCTTTTGTAACCCATTTGCAATGAGGCATTCCATGCATAATAACAAGGTTTGGCTTTATACTCATCAATAATTTTAAATTATTGATGTTTTGTTTTTTTTGAGCAAATGATGTAAGTAAACGATTACCTGCTAAATAACCTGAAATAAATACACTAAAAAATTTACGAACAAGTACTGGAAATTTTAAATGAAAATTAATTGGAGCATTTGTTTTTAAAATATGTAGCTTGTAAAAAGGAAGATCTAACTTACTTCTTTCTCCCAACAAAACAATGTTGTAATTTGCATTTAAGGAATTAATTTCAGTAAGTACTCGCGGTTGACTCTCTAATGAACCGTCACAAACTATGGCAATGGTTTTTTTCAATGAGCTTGATTAATTAAAGTGGCAATATTTAAAACTTGCCAATCTAATTTTCGTTCTTTTAAACTATTTTCGTTTAAAATTTTATGTTTTATTAATGTATAATACGAGTTAATTACCTGCGTTTCAATTTTTGGATTTTGCATCCATTTTTTTTGAGGGGGTTCATATCCTATTTTGTCAACACGTCTTTCTAT
The DNA here is from genome assembly GCA_025363015.1 of Bacteroidota bacterium. Classification (GTDB taxonomy): domain Bacteria; phylum Bacteroidota; class Bacteroidia; order B-17B0; family Aurantibacillaceae; genus Aurantibacillus. The sequence goes on along the minus strand of JANYEQ010000074.1, from coordinate 8,742 downwards.
TTCCTTTGGTAAAATACCATGCATAGCATCTCTAAGTATGGCTTTAGTCCAACCTTGCCTTATTTTATAGGCCGCAGGTAATGCAAATAAAAACTCAACAAGTTCAACACTTAAAAATGGTAAACGAACTTCTCTGCTCTGCGCCATTGAATTTCTATCACTAAAGCGTAACAAATCTTCTAAATTACAGGTTTGTACAGAGTGTTTTAAGAATCCATTTGTTGACGAATCTTTATACTCAAAATTATATTGTTTATGGTTGGCTATTTTTTTAAAAAACTCATCATTATAAAAAGTATTTAAAGGCATTTTTTGTAATATGCGATTGTATTTTTTTTTATTTAAAAGTTTGTACGCTGGACGAATAATATTTTTAAATTTTTCTTTAACCGAAAGTTGTTTTGGCTTACTCAATTCAGAATCAGTAGTTGCAATAAAATTAAAATTAGTATCAAAAAGTAAATGCGGATGAATCGTTTTCATAAACTCCATTTCTTCTTTAAAAAGTTTTGGCTGAGTAATTGATAACTCTTTTAGATAAAATGGCAAATAATATTCGTATCCTGCTAATATTTCATCAGCACCTTGTCCATCAAGTAATACCACTACATTTTGTTTCTTAGCTTCTTCCATTACGCAATATTGAGCATATATACTTGCCGTCGGAAAAGGTTCATCTTGGTGAAACATAAGTTTAGTTATGTCATTCAAAAACCCATTTTCTGATGGCCAAACAGAGTAGGGTGTAACGTTAGTTTCGTTTAATACGTATTGAATAAATTTTCCTTCATCACGGCTAAAATTTTCAAAGCGTGCCGAAAACGTTTTTTGGGTTATGTTTTCTTTCTTATATAACTCTTTAATGCTACATACAATGCTCGAGCTGTCTAATCCTCCAGAAAGACTTGAACCTATTGCTACATCACTACGCATTCTTCGTTTTATAGATTCAAAAAAAAGTTTACGAAACTGATCAACAGCTTCTTCGTAAGAAATATTAAGTTTTTTTTCTAAATTTATTTTCCAGTAAATTTCTTCAGTAATATTAAGAGTATTGTCAACAGTAAGAAATGAAGCTTTTGGTAGCTTTTTAATTTCTGAATAAAAAGTATCGTGCTCGTTATTTGGATTGGTTAAAGCGTATGGGTTTTGTAAATAATTATAAATTTGAGTATCATTAAATTTTTTTGAAATACCCGCTTTAAATAATTGTTTAATTTCTGAACCAAAAATAAAATATTTACCAGGTTGATGAACATAATAAAAAGGTTTTTCTCCAAATCTATCACGCGCACAAAAAACAATTTTAGTTACCTTATCATAAATTGCAAAGGCAAACATGCCATCTAAATAGGTTAGGCAATTTTTACCATGTTTGGAGTATAGGGCTAATAATACTTCTGTGTCTGTGTCAGATATGAAAGTAAAACCTTCTTTATGCAAATTTTCTTTTAACTCAATATAATTATATATTTCGCCATTAAATGTAATGGTATATCTATCTAAATAGTGCATGGGTTGATGCCCTGCATCACTTAAATCTATTATCGACAAACGGCGATGTCCAAATCCTACTGTTTGCTCTGAGTTGAGCCAGTGCCCTTCGCCATCGGGCCCGCGGTGAGCGATAACATCAGTCATTTTTTTAAGGAGACTGATTTCGATTTTAGAATTTGAAACTATACCAGCAATACCGCACATGTAAATTAAATCGAAAGAAACTTTTCGTGTTTTTTCATTGTTTTTTCTATTCTTTCCAAATTTTCTTTTGTCCAGCTAATTACTTTTTTTAACCCCTCTTTATAATCTACTTCGGCTTTAAATCCAATTTCTTTTTCAGATTTATCGGTGCTTCCGTAACGTTTGCCTGAATTATCCCAAGCACGCTTTGGCAGTAACTCAACTTTAGAAGTGCTACCTGCAGTTTCTACAATAGTATTTGCCCAATCAGCAATAGTAATATCTTTTCCGCTAGCAATATTGTATACTTCGCCCGCTTTGCCATTTAATGCGCATGCAATTAAGCCTCTGCAAATGTCATCTACAAAAATAAAATCGCGTGAGGCTACCCCTCCATTTTCAAGCGGAAGATTAATTCCTTTTATTGCTTTGTAAATAAATGTTGGAGTTACATTACGCCAAATAGTTGCTGGAGTTCCTCGCCATTGCCCAGCGCCAAGTACTTCGCCAGGGCCATATACATTTTGAAAGCGGGCGCGCACTGTTGGTAATTGATGTTGATTATGATAATACACAGAATAAAATTCTCCAATAATTTTTGAAATAGAATAAGGTGAATCGTGTTTAATATTGGTAAATTCTTGTTCTGTTGTTGCCTTTGCTTCATCAAATGTTTTTTCGGCAACCGAACAACCCGCTGAGGAATACACTAATTTTTTTAGATTTTTAAAATGTTTAACCCAATCCATTAATCTTAAAGTGGTGTACGTATTATTAGCGTGATCTGCTAGTGGATCGTGTATAGAACTTTGATTACCATGGTATGTGGCTAAATGGAAAATATAATCTACATCGTCATTTATTTGATCTAAAACTACTTGATCGGCAATAGAGCCTTGAATAAAGGTTAAGCGATTATTATCTAATGGTAAATTTTCTTTTTCAGCACTCATCAGATTATCAATTGCCACAACCTTCGTCTCTGGATTGTTGTTTAATAGCATTTTTACAAGATTACTTCCTACAAATCCTGCCCCACCAACTACAATTACTTTTGATTGATTAAATTTTGTTTCGAACATATAAAGTTTATTTTTTTTAATTATTATTTAGGAGAGGCAAGATGACTGAAGATATCGGTAACTCCATATTTATCATACCACTCTAACTGTTTTTTTATGGTTTGCTTAAAATTATATTTTGCTTTCCAGTTAAATATTTTTTCGGTGTGAGAAGGATCTAACACAACTTCTTTTACATCATCAGCACCTACTGGTAATATTGGAACTTCTGGGGCTTTAATGTTTAAATGTTCTACCACTTCGTCAAACACTTCTTTTATTGAGCTTCCTACACCTGTGGAGACATTATAGGCATCTGTAGGAATTTCGTTTTCAATGGCAATGTGTAAAATATCTAAAAAATCTTCCATTTCTAAAAAGTCGCGAAGACTATCACTACAAAAGCAATTTTTACCATCTTTTAAACGCGTGTAAAATGTTGGGATAGGTCCTATTGCTAAACGCGGACCGCAGATGTTTGCTAAACGTAAAGAAATAACGTTTAAGCCCGAATTTAGTAAATATTGCTCACCTGCAGTTTTTGAAATACCATAACTTGTAAATGGTTTAGAAGCTGCGGTAATTGGTATAGGTACACTTTCGGGGCGTCCGTAATTTAAGGCTGTTTGAAAATTAATTATTTTTTTTACGTTATTTTCAATACAGGCCTTTGCCACGTTTATAGAACCGATGATATTTGTTTCGGCATCTTCTTTCCAGTTTGATGGGTCTTTATAACTGGCGGTACTATTTATAACGATTGTTGGTAAAAAATCTTTTACTAATTTATTTACTAATTCCGTATCTGTTACCGATCCTTCAACAACTTTTAATTGGGGTGTTTGAGGTAAATTTTGTTTTTTACCAGTTGTAAAATTATCTAGTACTAAAATTTGATAACCTAAGGGAAGGTACTTATCAATAATACTTGTCCCAAGACAACCCGCCCCACCTGTTATAAAAATTTTTTTGCTCATTTTATGGTTGTTAAATTTAATTAATGTTTTTTAAATGTGTATACGTTTTTGTAATAGGGTTATTTTTATACCATTGTATGGTTTGTTTTACACCATCTTCAAATAGTGTTTGAATACTCCAATTAAAATCTGTTTGTGTTTTAGACGGGTCTAATAATATCGTTTTAACGTCGTCGTTACCCAATGGTTTCTCTATTATATCAGCATCTTTTATATTCGTATATTTTAAGGTAAGTTGATACAATTCTTTAATAGAATAATCTTTGCCTGTTGCAACCTGATAATAGCCATTTCCCATCCCACTAATTGATTTTACAACTACATTTACTACATCGGTTATATAAATAAAATCGCGGCGAGTATTAATAATAGTGCATGGTAAATTATTAGCTAATCTTTGATAGAAAGTAGGTAATGGTCCGCTTAAATTTCGTGGACCATAAACATTTGCTAACCTCAAAGAAACAAAATTTATACCGCTCAAAGCCACGTATTGCTCGGCTGCTGTTTTTGATATTGCGTATGAACTACCACCATTATAACTACCACTAAATAATGGATGGGTTAGCGTTATTGGATTTTGAATGGGTTTTAATCCATAACATAAAGATGTTTGTAAATACACTATTCGTTTTACATTAACTGCTTTGCAACAGTTAACGACATTTATAGTACCTGTAATATTTGTGTCAGTATCATCTTGCCAATTTTCGGGTGCTATATAAGAGGCTGCCGCATGCAATACCACATCGGGTTTAAATTGTTGAAATACGGTTGTCAAAAATTGTAAGTTTGATATTGTACCATTAACTATACTCAAATTAGTATGCGCAATATTATTTTTAGAAACACCTGTTTTATAATTATCAACTACTAAAACTATATTATTTTGTTCTAATAATTTATCCACTACCCACGACCCAATAAAGCCAGCACCGCCAGTAACAAGTACACGCATTTTATTTTACTTTTTCTACTTTTAAATGTGTGTATTCACCAAGTGTTCCATGAATTTTAAAGTATTCAATAGCCGATTTTACAGTTTCTTTTAATGGTGTAAATTCTATTTTGCCGAAATCTTGAAACGTTCTGCTAGGATCTAATAAAATTGAAGGCGCATCATCTTCGCCTATTAATTTCATTTCAGCTTCAGGATAAGGGCTTATTTGCATGGCTTCTACTACAGCATCATATAATTCTTTAATAGCAACATCAGTTCCTGACGAAAAGTGATAAGCGCCAGTACCTGTGCCATCACATGCTTTTACAACATTATGCGCTAAATCCATCACATATACAAAGTCTCTGCGTGCATTAGTTACAAAGCATTTTTTGCCGTCTTTTAAGCGTTGAAAAAATATTGGTAACGGACCACTTACGTTACGAGGTCCTACTACGTTAGCTAATCTAAACGTTACAAAATCTAATCCTGATATTTCTAAAAAATCTTCGTTAGCTGTTTTTGTAATGGCGTAACTACTATTAGCAGGAAATTTAGGATGATCTAAACGAATAGGTTGTTGTAAGGGCTTAACACCGTAACACAAAGCTGTTTGAAAATAAATAAAACGTTTTACTCCAAATTTTTTTGCGGCATGAATAAGATTACTTCCACCAACGCAATTGGTTAAAGCGTCATTATACCAATCGTCGGGGTCTTTGTACGAAGCCGCTGTATGCACAATTGCATCGGGTTTAAACTCGCCTACAAGTTTATCAATAAGTGTTTTATCAGCAATAGTATCTATTATTACGGTTAAGTTTGGATGATCGGCTAAATGCTCTCTTCGCCCAGTAGCCAAGTTATCAATGGCTAAAACTTGATCGCCTCTTTTTAAAAATAATTCAGCTACGTGTGAGCCTACTTGTCCGCAGCCTCCAGAAATTAATACTTTCATGTTGTGTTTTTTTAATTGTTTAGTAATTGTTTAAATTTATAGTGATTGTCGTAAAACTGTTTGTGCCAAATTTCTAAAGATAATAATCCCCATACTTTTCGTCCAAACTTACTTTCGCTTTTAAGTCCGTTTAAAATTTCGTCGTTATTAAAATAGCCTCTCGATTTAGCTTTTTCGGTTGAAAACAAATCTCCAATAAAATCTTTGAGCTCATCCTGCATCCAATCATTTAAAGGAACAGGAAACCCCATTTTATTTTTACGTTCTAAAATTTCGGTTGGTAATTCGTTACGCATAGTGTTTGTAAGAATCATTTTTAAAGTGCCATCTTTAAACTTAATATCGGCTGGCATTGTAGCGGCAAACTCTACTAAGGGATGATCTAAAAATGGCACGCGCGATTCAATACCGTGCGCCATACTCATTCTATCTTCAACCTGCAAAAGGGCTGGCAAAAGAGTTTTAAAATCAAAATGTGTCATCTTATCAAAATATGATTCTTTACCCACATTGCTACCGTTAAATATTTTAGAAAAAGAATCAAAAGGTGTGTAGCCTCCTAATTCTTCCCATTTAATTTCAGTTTTTAAATCGGGGGCTCTATTAATTAAACGGAAATAACGCTCATCAATAGGATTAAACATACCGTCTTTAAAAAATTCTTTCAATAAGGGTTTGTAATTTTGAAGCGAAACAAGGTTAGGAATTATAGATTCATAAGTAACCACAAAGTTACCGTTACTAAGTGTATTATCGATAGCGCCTTTTATACATTGTTCAAAATAGGCAATTAAATAACGGGTGTAGCCGCCAAAAATTTCGTCACCACCTTGTCCGCCCAGCACTACTTTGCGATGTTGCGCTGCTAATTTTGAAACGTGGTATTGCGGAAACGAGCCAGGACCTGCCACCGGATAATCGAGGTGATAAATTACTTTTTCGATGGAATCAATAAAATCTTGACTGGTAATATCTATTTCGTGCAAACCAATATTAGCTTTTTGTGCTAATTTGCGTGCATAAAAACTTTCGTCATACAATTCGCTGTACGTAAATTTACCTGTAAAGCCCATAAATGGGTCTTTATTTTGGCTGGTTTTAGAGGCAACTGAGGCAATGATAGATGAATCAATGCCACCGCTTACATAAGAGCCAATAGGCACATCACTTCGGGTATGTAATTGAATTGATTCGTAAATTAATTCGTGCAAACGTTCTTCAAAATATTTTGGGCTACGCGAAAAATCGAGGTTATAATATACTTCCCAATATTTTTTTATGTTCAATTTTCCGTTTACAATATGAATTGTATGAGCTGGTGCTAACTCAATAATATCGTTTATAAGCGTATAGTCACCTAAATAAAGTTGAAAGTAGAGGTAATCTTTTAGAGCTGTTTTATTAATGTTTATTTCATTAATAAAGGGTAATAATGTTTTTACTTCGGAGGCAAAATAAAACGTGTTGTTTTGAATAGTGTAGTATAGTGGCTTTATACCAAAGCGGTCGCGAGCAATAAATAAATCTTGTTCTTTATCATTCCAAATAGCAAACGAAAACATACCACGTAAGTGGTTCACGCAATTGTGCCCCCATTTTTTGTAGGCTGCTAAAATTACTTCGGTATCGGATGATGTTTTGAAATTGTAGCCCGCTAATTCTTTTCTTAATTCTATGTAATTATAAACTTCGCCATTGTAGCAAATGGTGTTTCCATAGTCATCGGTCATTGGCTGATTACCTGTGCTTAAATCAATAATGCTTAAGCGTTGATGTGCAAAACCCAAGCAGTTTCTTTGACTCACAAAAAAACCTGTGCCATCAGGTCCACGATGTTTTTGGATTTTATCCATAACCTTTAAATGTCCCAATAAATTTTTATAGGGTTCGTTATTAAGTTTTAATATACCGGCAATGCCACACATGTTGAATTATATTTTAATGTTTAATACTATCATATATTTTTTTAAACGTGTTTTTTACGCCAAGCCATTTTAGTAAATTGATAATCGGAATTAAAAACGACCACTTGTTGGGAATATAACGATGAATATGGTTCCAATAATATCCTTTTTTCCACGATAACCAATCTTGAAAATGATTGTGTTTTAATAAGAATGCATGACTTGACGTTTGCCTATTAAAATAGGGATCTTTTGCTTCAAGCAAACAATTCTCAATCATTTGATTAACAGCTTTTTTATAACTCCATTCTCCCGAGAGTACAACATCTCTATAGGCATTTTCTACAATTTGTTGCCTTAAAGTATCGTTTTTTACAGTTTCTATAACCTCATCAATATTGCTCAAATCTTGTTTAATTTCTATGTAATGAATGCCAGGCTTCAAAATATTATTATAAGTACTTTTTATTAATAGTTGACATGTTTTACTAGCGCAAGCCTCCAAATGTCGGGGTGAAATAGCAATATATTGTAATTTACCATCTAGATTTGGAAAGCACGATTCTTCTATTTCTTCAAATGAACAATTTGGATATTTTTTTAAATATTCCGTTCCATTTCTTGATATTGAACCAGATGGATCATGTACCGTAGAACCTCCTTCTACGCCTATCATATATTTACAACGAACCATAAATTGATACCAACTATTTCCAAAAAAAGTATCCTTAGGATTAGTAGAAATATCTGTATGTAAATTATATTTATTAAGGCGAGAATTAAACACGTCAGCAACAAGAGTTTTCATATATCCATGTCGGCCAAGCCACTGGGGAAGGTTTCTTGCTCGATAACCTATATCAATATTTTTTGTGGTTGTTGCAACTAACTTATCAAGCATTTTTACTGCTTTATCATCTAAATAACCAGTGAGTATTTTATGAAATTTTACTATTTTAAAATCAATTCCTTTATATAATATTGGCCATTCCGATTCGGGAGATACAGAAAAAACAATATCAAGGTTCATTTTATTTATAAAGTCTGTTATAATGTCTGATCCCATGTGTTCGTCCTGAGGCATAACAGCTTTAATAGCTTTACTATTTCTCAATGGCAAAACTTGCTCCAGCGCATTTTCATAACATTGATTACCACCACAACGGGTGGCAATAAAACAATAATGAAATAAAATAATATCGAAATCGATTTGAAGAAAATA